>JAYSTS010000319.1:0-35871 GCA_043719475.1 Gammaproteobacteria bacterium
AGTTTGTTTTCGATGAGTCCAACCGCCGGATGCGGGTCCGCATGTCCGGTGGTGTGGGAGGGGTGACGGGCGCAATCCCGTTACCCCGACCCGATCAAAGGCCGAGAGCCCCAGTCTTGTGTGCGGTCTCCGACTGCGATTGTCGGGGTCATCGAAGATCGCGATCAGGAGATCTACAACGTGTTGGTGTGGTCGGACTGTGGGAGTGGTCTTCGACCGCGATCTTTATACTTCTGTAATCTCGCAAAGCCAGAGTGCACCCCACAGAGGATATCACCCGATGTCTTGAACAAGGCCTGATCGAATCGGGTTGTTGTCGACCGGCGACATCTCTTGTGGGAGCGGTCTCCTGACCGCGATGGAGTTCGCGATCAGCAGATCGCTCCCACAAAGGCCGAGAGCCCCAGTCTTGTAGCGGTCTCCTGACCGCGATCCCAAGCGCCTCGCAACGACTTCTTGCGGTAGATCCCAACACCCTCCCGAACATCCGCTATCCGCTTCAAACCTGCTCGATGCCCGACAATCGCACCACCGGAATCGGATAAGGCGTCCGCTGCTGGTAGACCGCATACCCGGGATAAAGATTTACCGCCTTCTCCCAGGCCTTCTCTCGCTGCACACCGCTCAACTCCATGACTGACATCGTCTTCGGTAATCCTGACAACACAACTTCGACGTGCGGCGACTCGCGGAGATTGAGGTACCACCCAGGCAATCGACCCTGCCCGGCATTGGATGCCAACAGCAGTACCGATTCACCGTCAGGCACATACATGAGAGGCACTTCACGCCATTGCCCTGTCTTTCGACCACGCACACGCAATAACAAGACGGGAATGACAAAGCTGAGCCGCAATCGCCCACCAGTGAGCCGCATCAATGGACGATCAACGGCCGTCGCCAGTTTCATCATGACGATGGAAACGGTGGGCAGGGCGACCCATGCGGCAAACCAGCGCCACAACGCGCCGTGCGGCGATGGGGGTTGTTGCATTTCAGCCGGGTTGCACTTGAACAAGAAGGGCCGCGTGTGCGGCCCTGTTTGCGGAGATGGTGCTCAGATCAAATCCGTTCGATCAAGGTTCCGGTACCCAGACCACCACCGCAGCACATGCTGACCAGACCGTATCGCCCGCCGGTTCGCTCCAGTTCATAGACGGCCTTGGTGATTAGGAAACAGCCGGTCGCACCAAGCGGGTGACCCAGTGCGATCGCGCCACCATTGGGATTGACCTTCTTCATGTCGGCACCAACTGCCTTCGCCCAGCCGAGCACGACCGACGCAAACGCTTCGTTCACTTCGAAGACGTCGATGTCATTGATCTTGATGCCGGCATTCGCCAGAAGTTTTTCTGTCGCCGGAATCGGACCTTCCAGCATCAGCACGGGATCGCAACCGACCAGCACGGAATCAACCAGCCGCGCTTTCGGCTTGAGACCCAGTTCTTTGGCTTTGGCTGCGCTCATAAGCAGCACTGCAGCAGCGCCATCGGCGATCTGAGATGACTGTCCCGCGGTGTGTACGCCATTTTCGCGTGCTACCGGCTTGAGGCCGGCCAGTGCTTCAAGGCTCGTGTCGCGAGGGACCTCGTCTCGCTCGAATATCTTGGTGGCGCCTGTCTTCTCGCCTTTTTCATCAAACACCGGAATTTCCAGTGGGATGATCTGGGACTTGAAGCGGCCTTCGTCCTGCGCCTTGGCTGCGCGCTGCTGAGACTGGAGACCAAAGCCGTCGGCATCCTTGCGGGTGATCTGGTATTTCTCAGCGACACGCTCAGCGCCTTCGAACTGGCTGGTGAACTCGTAATGTTCGAAGTAGCTCTTGGCGACCACTTTGCCATATTCTTTGGGCAGCCCGATGGCGTCCGAACCGATAGGCAGCCGAGTCATGTTCTCGACACCACACGCCATCACGACGTCGGCCATGCCGGAACGAATCAGGCTGTAAGCAAGACCGGCGGCCTGTTGTGAACTGCCGCATTGAGAGTCGATCGTGATGCAGGGTGTGGCTTCGCCGCCGCCATTGGCAAGCCACGCAGTTCGCGTGACATTCATGCCCTGGGCGCCAAGCTTGTTGATGCAGCCACCGACCACCTGATCGACATGCTTGCCTTCCAGGCCATTGCGTTTGAGCAGGCCCATCATGATCGGGCCGAGGGTATCCGTCGGGTGTACCCAGCCGAGCGAGCCTTTTTTCTTGCCGACTGCGGATCGGGCAGCGTCTACGATGACTACGTCTTGCATATGCGTTTCCTGGTTGGTTGTTTTGTTAAAAAGGGAATTTGTGGCGCTACTCCGAATCTTCGCCCTTGGGATTCAGGTGATGGGCTTCGAGTAGCCCAACGAGGATCAGGTCCGGTACAACAGCATCAAAAATACCCTCACGATCAAATAGATGCGAAAAACCACCGGTGGCGATCAGCAAGGGCTTTTCGTCCTGGAATACTTCGGCGGTGATTCGTGTCGACAGTTCTTTCACCATCCCTACATTGCTCCAGTAGAGCCCACTCTGGATGCTCTCGATGGTGGATCGGCCGATAGCGAAGCGCACCGGTTTGATTTCTACCGTTGGCAGTTGCGCGGTGCGAGCTTCAAGCGCCTCCATCGAGAGACGCACGCCTGGCAGAATATTGCCACCGAGGAACTCCCGTTGCTTGGTCACTGCACATACGGTGGTCGCTGTGCCGAAATCGATGATGATGAGATTCCGGTCCGGATACAGCTTGATGCCGCCCATGGCATCGGCGATACGATCGGCGCCAACCTCCTTTGGGTCCTTGTATTTGATTTTGAGCCCGGTCTTGATGCCGGGGCGCAGCATCAGCGGCTCCACCTTGAAGTACTTCTGGCAACAGGCGCGAATGGAATAGTTCAGATCCGGTACGACCGAGCAGGCAACCACCGCGTCGATCAACGCCGGATTGACATCGTTTTCACGCAGCGCAGCGCGCAGGAAGATGCCGATCTCGTCGGAGGACGCCTTTTGTGTCGATGCACGACGAAACTGGACGATGAGCTCGTCATCGTCGAAGACGCCGCAGAAGATCTGGGAGTTGCCGACATCCAGCGCGAGAATCATGAGGGTAACCCAGCCTGAAGAGGGCAGGACTATAGGCAAACCGGCGGACGGTGTCTAACCGCGAAACGGGAGACCTTGAAGGCTTATGCGCGGCGATATTGCCACCGCGCACCGCAGTGGAAGAAGCGCGGGGACCCTGTTCCGTTTCGCGCTGCATCGTGCCTTTGGACACTTCCTGATGCTGGAGTGCAACTGTTGTGGGCTTCAACCGCTCGCACCGTCGGAGGTCGCGATCAGCGACCCTTGAACTCCGGTGGTCGCTTCTCCACAAATGCACGTGCTGCGTTGGCATGATCTTCGGTCATCATGGTACGCACCATGTGTTCCGCTTCAAGATCCAGCACTTGCGAGAGACTCGCTTCATCGGCCGCGTTGAGATTGCGTTTCATGTAACCAATCGCAGCGGTGGCAAGTCCGGCGAGCTTCAGTGCAAAGGCTCGAGAACGCGCCGCGAATTCGGTCGGGGCGTAAACGTGATTGACGAGGCCCAGTTCAAACGCTTCCTGACCGCTGATGATGTCGGACGTGAAATAGAGTTCCCGTGCCTTCGCTGCGCCCACCAGCTTTGGCAGGAAATACGAACCGCCGTAGTCGCCGGATGCGCCGATCTTCGAAAACGCCATGGTCAGTTTCGCGTCTGCGGATACCACGCGCAGATCGCAGGCCAGCGCCAGGCTGAGTCCAGCGCCTGCAGCTGCGCCTGGAATGATGGCCAAGGTAGGCTTTGGCATCTCGTGCAGCAGGCGAGAGGTTTCCATTCCGGTGCGCAGACCGTGGACACGCTGTTCGATGCTGATGGAATGGCCTGAAGCGCGGTCCGATGCCGCTTTGGCCTGTCCCTTGACGTCACCACCGGCGCAGAACGCATTGCCTGCTCCGGTGAGAACAACACAACGCACAGCTGGATCGGCGGCAACCCGACGAACCGCCGCATCGAGCGCCGCCATCATCTCGCCACTCATGGCATTGCGCGCTTCAGGCCGGTTCATGGTCAGTGTGGCGATGCCATCGCTAAAGTCTTCAAGCAGGTGCGAGGTCATGATGTTCTCCGGTGGTTAGTTCGGTTGCGGTCAGTATCGACAAAGTGGTGGATGTGCTTACCAGTCGAGGTCATCGGGCACCTTGAACTTCGCGTAGTACTCATCGTCTGCGCTCGGCTCGCTGGTCTTGTCCTCGGACTTCGCCATGATGCGATGTGGATCACGTGCGCGAATCTGTTCGGCGACTTCGGGCGTCACCAGATGATAGCGCCCGTCATTATTGGCAATGAGCAGAGTGCCGGCGCCGAGTTTCGCCTGGTGATCGCGCGTGACGTAGATGCGCTTGATCTTTTTCCCGTGCAGAAAATTGTAGGGTACGTCGTCGTCACTGGCTGGTGCAGTACGCTGATCGTTCTGCGCGATGATCTGCTTGATCTCGGCTTTGCGCGCCTTGTTGGCTGCCTTTTCGTTGGCGATCCGTGCCAGTTCCCGGTCTCGCTCGACCTTTGCGGCGTAGCGCTTTTCGGCTTCAGAAAGCACCTTTGGTTTCGGCGGTGTTTTTTGCGCGGTGTCAGTGACGGGCTTGCGGTCCGGCTTTGGTTTTCCCTGCGCCTGCTTCTCTGCTTTCACCTGACGCTCGGCTTTTTTCGCCTGACCGGAGGTTGCGAGGCCTGCCGCGATCAACTGTTCTCTCAGACTGCCCGCCATCGTGTCCTCATCTGCTGTTGTCTGGGGTGTGGCTTGTTCGTTGGTTTATTCGTTGATGATGCTGTGGTTGAGGGTGCCGGGTCTATCGTCCCGTTTGGGCATCGTCCCGTTTGGACTGGGCCTCACACCTGCGGTGTTCGTCCCTGGAGAATCTGCGCAAACCACGCCGGATCGATGTTACCGCCCGTCATGATGATACCGACGTTGCGACCCTGCCACTGTTCTCGCTCCTGCATCAAAGCTGCGCACGCTGCGGCACCAGCACCTTCGGCGATCTGATGGGTGGTTCGGAACAGCAGGCGAATCGCCGCTGCAACCTCGTCATCGGTAACGCAGGCGATGTGATCTGCGCCTCGCTTGATTTCGTCGAGCGCGGACGGGTTGGGTAACCGTGTAGCGACACCATCTGCAAAAGTATGAGCGGTCGAAGTCGTTTCTACTCGATTGCTTTGAAACGAGCGTGCCATGGCATCAGCGTGGGTTGAAACCACGCCAATGATCTTCGTCGGCAACCCTAGCAGGTCACGAACGCGCATCAGGGCGCAGATTCCGGAACCCATGCCGACCGGAACGTAGACCGCATCGAGCGGCGGGCAGTGTTCGAACAGTTCAGCGGCGTAAGTCGCGACACCGAGAATCAGGTCGTCGTGAAAGCTGGGGACGATTTCGCCCATGCCGAGTTTTGCACGACGCTCGGCCTCCTGGCGCGCCGTATCAAAGTCGGGGCCGAAGACTTCGAGTTCCGCACCCCAGGCACGCATGGCGGCATTCTTGTCGGCGCTGTTGCCCTCGGGTACGAGCACGGTAACCGGAATGCCATACTGTCGTGCTGCATAAGGAATGCTCTGGCCATGATTGCCCCGTGTTGCGGTGATCAACCGCTCTGGTCGAACGGGACGCTGCATCACTCGATCGAGATACACCAGTCCGCCACGCACTTTGAACGCACCGGTTGGCGTGTGGTTCTCATGTTTTACCCAGGCGTTCACGCCCAGTTCGGTGGCCAGCAGCGGCCAGCAATATTGCGGAGTCGGCGCAACATGGCGGGCGACAAGGGTGCGTGCAGCCGCCAGGTCGTACTGGGTAATCGAATTGGGCATGGGTTCCTGTCAGTACTTTTTTTACAAGATTCGTCCGCCATCCACTTCCATCGCCACACCCGTGACCATGGAGGCTTCATCGCTGGCAAGATAACAGGCCGCTGCACCAACATCTTCGGGCGTGCAGAAACGACCCAGTGGAATGGTGTTCAGGAATTTGTCACGCAGCGCCTCGGTGTCACCACCCATGAACGTCGCGAGCAGTGGTGTATCACCAGCCACCGGGTTGATGGCATTGGCCCGAATGCCAAACGGGGCGAGTTCTGCAGCGAGCGATTTCGTCGCAGTGATCACCCAACCCTTGGATGCGTTGTACCAGGTGAGACCGCCTCGCGGCCGCACGCCGGCGGTAGAGGCGATATTGATGATGCAGCCTGCGCGATTGGCTTTCATGCCCGGAATGAATGCCTGACACATGTGGTACATGCCACGCATGTTGACGTTGACGACACGATCGAACGTTGCCGCGTCCACGTCTTCGGCGGGTGTTGGCACATGACCGATGCCGGCATTGTTTACCAGGATGTCGCAACGTTCGATGAGGCGAGAGAAATTGCGAACGCCGCTGGCGTCGCAGATATCGAGTCGGGCAAACGGCATGCCGAGTGATGCCGCCATAGCTTCGCCCGCGGCTACGTCGATGTCAGCGATCCATACCCTTGCGCCTTCGGCGACGAACTTGCGTGTTATCCCGGCACCGAACCCCGATGCGGCGCCAGTGACAATGGCGATCTTGCCAGCCAGTCGATCAGTCATGATGGTAGTGCCCGGTCAGCAGATGCAGGGTTGCCAGCGCCATCACCTTGGCGGAGTCCACCAGGTCCTGAATGCCGACATACTCATCAGGTCGATGTGCAAGATCAAGAATACCAGGGCCATAGGCGATGCAGTTGTGCAGGCGGCCGATTCGGTCGATGTGCTTCTGGTCATACGTGCCCGGCGAGATCACATAGTCGGGTACTTTGCCCAGCACGGTTTCGATGGCACCTGCCACACTGCGTGCCACAGGCGCATTTTTGTCCGTCATGGTTGGCAACACTTCAAAGAGATCACGCATCGCGTAACGAAACCCGGTGCGATCACTTGTCAGATCTTCAAGCAGCTTCGAAACCTCCGCCTTGACCTCACCGATGGACTCTTCGATCAGAAACCGCCGGTCGATGATCATCCGACAGGAATCGGCCACCAGCGGCGAGGGCAGACCATCGTGACCTTCCTGCTGGCCACCGTGCACGGAATTGATGTTGAGCGTCGACTGCCGAGCCCCTTCAGGAACCACAGGCATTTCTGTTCGTTTGGTTGCCAGCAGTGGATACAGGCGGTCCTCGAACGATTCGAGCACCGCACCCATGTGCCTTATCGCACTGTCACCGAGAAACGGCATTGATCCATGGGCGATGCGGCCAAAGGTTTCGATCTCGGCCCACCACACACCACGATGGCCGAGGCATACTCGATCCTTGTTGAGTGGCTCCGGAATGATGACGTGGTCCACCGTATCGCGGGTTAACAACCCTTGTTCACATAACCAGGCGACTCCGCCATATCCACCGGACTCTTCATCGGCGGTGCCGGACAGCTCGAGCGTTCCCGGCAGATCCGGCACGACGTCGAGCAGTGCTTCCATGGCGATGATCGCGGCAGCAATGCCACCCTTCATGTCGCATGTACCACGGCCGTAAACACGGTCATCCTGCTCGGTGGCGGCGAATGGGTCGAAGCTCCAGCCCGAACCTGGCTCGACCACATCGATGTGGCCGTTGAAGTGGATGCGTGGACCGTTCTGTTTGCCAACACGCTTTGCCATGATGTTGATACGCGGATAACGGTCGGAATCACCGGGCGTGCCAGTAGCCCGCAGGTATAACACCTCGAAGCCGCGCTTGCGCAATCGTTCACCGATGACCTCTGCACACGGGCGATAGTTATCACCGGGCGGATTGATGGTCGGAATTCTCACCATCTCCTGGGTCAGGGCGACCAGGTCCTGACGACGGGATTCGATGACATTGAACAATCGATCCATTATTGACCTGCCTCGTGTTCAGCGGTGTAGACCGCAATGGCAATAGCACGTGAGACGACATTGGCGGCCACCACACCCAGTAGCATCGGATCTTCAGCAGGCTTACCGGCTCGTCCATTGCCAAGTGTGAAGACGACGTCACCATCGGCGGGCGTATGAACCGGATAGATCGCGCGTGCAAATCCGTCATGGGCAACGATCGCTAGTCGTTGCGCGTCAGCACTGCTCACTTGAGCATCAGTGAGGATTGCCGCCAGTGTCGTGTTCTGCAATTCCTTGAAGCCCGCCTTGGTGCGGATACGGCGCGCATCGGAGGGCCACGGCGAGGCGACCCCGCGACCGCCGAATTCATTGCCGATCTCGAAAGGCGCGGCCCAGAAATGATGGGTGTCGCCAACGTGAGTCGAACCGGCAGCATTGCAGACGACGACGGCGGTCACCGTGATTCCATCGGGCATCAGCTGACTGGCGATGCCGAAACCGCCAGGTCCGGTGGCTGTGGTTGCGCCGGTACCCGCGCCGATGCGCCCGATGCGTGGTGCGTCCGTGACGTTGTCGCAGGCCTCAAAACCGAGCTCGCGATAGGGTGGGTATCGTCCCCAGTCATCCATCTTGCCCGTACGCAGATCAAAGATGATGGCGGCCGGAACAATGGGAATGCGAAACGGTGCTGCCGGATACCCGCGTCCTTGTTCTCGCAACCATGCCTGCACACCGCTCGCGGCGTCCAGGCCAAACGCTGAGCCCCCAGAAAACACCAGGCCATCAATCGTCGATACCAGTTGGGATGGCGCCAGCAGATCGGTTTCGCGGGTACCCGGTGCGCCGCCCATGACGTGAACACCGGCCACCGCAACATCGTCTGGCAGGATCACGGTCACCCCGGTGTTGTACGCGATGTGGGTGGCGTGACCAATTCGGAAACCGGGTGGGAGTTGCTGCATGTTTCGGATCATAACAACGGCGGCCGCTGGCGTCCTCGCCTTGAGAAGGGCCGTCCTCGCCTTGAGAAGGGCAGGCGAGGTTTGGCGTTGACGTGGTGGCTGGCAAGATCATCCAAACCACGTATGCTTCGACTTGGGACAATATTTGATGGGGAGAGGGCAATGCTGAAGGCATCGATAGCGGTCGGTGGATATGCACGTACCAATGCAAGACAGCTGGTCGACATGGTGCAGGAAGCCGAACGCCAGGGTGTCGACAGTGTCTGGTCTGCCGAAGCGTGGGGCTCCGATGCAGTGACCTCGCTCGCATTCCTGGCGGGACTGACGACGAAGATCAAGCTCGGCACCGGCATCATGCAGATCAGTGCCCGCACACCATCCATGACCGCGATGACGGCGTTGTCACTCAATGATCTATCCGAAGGTCGGTTTCTGCTTGGCCTTGGTGCCAGCGGTCCACAGGTGGTGGAAGGATTGCACGGCATTGCCTATGCAGAACCGCTGGCTCGCATGCGTGAAACAGTGGCGATCCTGCGACTGGCCTTCGCCGGTGAAAAGCTGGTGCATGAAGGCAAGCACCACGTATTGCCACGCAAGGGCGGGGAAGGCAAACCACTCCGACTGGACCATGCCCCCGCGCCGATCCCGATTTATCTCGCGACGCTTGCGCCGAAGGCACTGGAGTTTACCGGTGCCGCAGCGGATGGCTGGTTGGGTACGTCGTTCTCGCCAGATCATCCCGAAGCGCATCTGGATCACCTTCGCCGCGGCGCCGAACAGGCAGGCCGAAAACTCTCTGACATTTTTCTCAACGTCGGCTGCTCTGTTGCCATCGGTGAAAACGTCGAAGAACTGATCGAAGCCCGGCGTGCCGGGGTTGCTTTCCAGATGGGGGCCATGGGCAGTGCCAAGACGAACTTCTATAACGATGCCTTCAAGCGCGCCGGGTTTACCGATGATGCGCTGGCCATTCAACAGTTGTGGAAGGCCGGCAAGCGGGATGACGCAGCGAAACGTGTGCCCGATGCGATGGTCACCGAGTTTGGTGCTGTGGGCACTGCGGCCATGGTCAAGGCGCGATTCCAGAAGTACCAAGCGGTTGGCATCAATGGTCTGACGATCCGCATCGAATCAACCGGCAAGGATCGACTGGCGGCGATGGAAGAAACCATGGATCTGCTGCGGTCGGTGTGATCGGGGAGGTTAACAAAATGTCCAGCCAGCCCTACCTGCTCATCACCGCCGATACGCATGCGGGCGGCAGTCACGCCCAGTATCGGGAATATCTCGAGCCCGAGTGGCGAGAGAAGTTTGATGCATGGCGGGGCGGTTACAAGAACCCCGCACAGGAGCATTACGGGTCCAAGAAGCTGAAGAACTGGGACCTCGCCATCCGCAGCGAAGACCAGAACAGTCAGGGTGTCGTTGGCGAAGTGGTGTTTCCCAATACGGTGCCCCCGTTTTTCCGCAAGAGCATCGTCACGGCACAACCGCCGAGACCTGAGGACTATGAGAGTTGTCTGGCTGGCATCCGTGCGCACAATCGCTGGCTGGTGGATTTCTGCGCTGAAGATCCGGTGCGACGAGCAGGCGTCGGGCTGATTCTGCCCAACGATCTGGATGAGGCGATCAAGGATATCGAGTTCATCGCGCGCGCTGGTCTGCGTGGTGGTGTGTTGCTGCCGCTGATACCACCGGACTGCGGCTGGCTGAAGCCGCTCTACGATCCGGCCTGGGACCGTGTTTTTGCAGCCATACAGGACCATGACCTCGTCATGAACCAGCACTCCGGGCAAGGTTCACCGGACTATGGGAAGGGGCCGGTTGCTGAAGCCCTATGGATCTCTGAAGTCACGTTCTACTGCCAGGCAGGTTACCGGCATCTCATCATGAGTGGCGCGTTCGAAAAGTTTCCAAGACTGAAATACATCCTCACCGAATCCGGCTGCGCCTGGGTGCCGGCCATGCTCGGTAATCTGGATCGCATTCACCGGGGGATTCAGGCCGGTGCCATCGGTGAGATGAACTACAAGGACATGCAGTGGGCGCTGAAGGAGACACCCAGCTTCTATGCCGCTCGCAACTGTTTCTACGGCGCGAGCTTCCCAAGCATCGACGATCTGAATGGCATCGAGCGGATTGGTGTCGACAAGGTACTGTGGGGTAATGACTACCCGCATTACGAAGGCACGTTTCCCTACAACCTGGAGTCGCTGCGGCTGACGTTCAGTGGTCTGTCAGAGCCGGTGCGACGCAAGGTGCTCGGCGAGAACGCGGCAGCGCTCTACAAGTTTGATGTCGACGCGCTGAGGGCGCAGGCAGACCAGTACGGACCGACGCCGTCACAGCTCGATACGCCACTGCCGAGAGACGAAATTCCGCGTGACTCGACCTGTTACCTGTTCCAGCAGGCGCTCCACAGTCGCTGAAGTCAGGGGGGCGACGCGGATCAGATCGAGATTTTCGCCCAGCCGCCGCGTTTCCAGAACCAGCCGAAGATGAAGACATGGCCGAATCGGAACGGCAATTGGTGGACGAGCCACATGCCGAGCAAACCCAGACCAAAGACTGGTCCGGCCAGCCAGACGCCCGGTACCAGGATCAGCCATTGAGTGACCAGGTTGATCCAGGTGACCTTCTGTACGTCGCCCGCTCCATTCAACAACATTGCCAGCATGTAGCCGATGCCGTTGAGTGCGATCATGATGCCGAGGATTCGCGTCGGCCAGATGGCCAGTTCAGCTGTGGCAGGGTCGTGAATCCAGATCGACAGCAGAAGTTCTGGCGCGAGCCAGAAGGGCATGCCGATTAACGCCATTGCCACGACTCCGACCTTGATGGTCTCGCGCGCCCACCTTCGGGCATCGACGACATCCCGGCGTCCAAGCGCCTGACCAACCAGGGCCGCACCTGCGGTACCCAGCCCCCAAGCCGGTAAGCCGACGAAGTTGATCAGGTTGATGAGTACGCTGTAACAGGCTAACTCTGCGGTGCCGGTGCGCCCGACGATGCTGTAGGTCACCGTTAACGCGGCGACATCGAGCACTTGCTGAAGACCTGCCGGAACAGCCAATCGAAGTACGCGCCGTATCTCTTCCAGACTGGTCTCGAAGCGGGTGAAACCAAATGGTCTGCCGTGGCGAAAACCGAGCCAGGCAAACAGTGCTGCCCCGAGAACGTTGGCGAGAAAGGTCGCAAATCCGGCGCCTTCTGCACCCATCGCCGGCGCTCCGAAGTGGCCGAAGATGAAAATGTAGTTGAGGCCGATATTGGCCGCGTGCATCGCGATGAGCGAAGTGAAGTAGATGCGACTCTCACCGATGCCATTCCAGAAGCCTGTGCAGGCGGCGATGAACCCGGCGAATACTGCCTGAAGAATCAGCCAGCGGATGTAAGCAACGCCGATCCGTATCACCTCCGGATCATCGTTCATGAACGGGAAGAGATAAGGAATCACCACGTACAACAGTGCCGAGAGCAGCGGCGCGGCGAGTCCGATGATGACCAGGGCGGCATGGAGTGGCCGGGCCGAAAGGTGCGCGGTTCCTTCGCCCGTCCGTCGGGATGACAGCGCCTGTACCGCAATGGAGAAACCGAAAAAGAGCCCGAGAAAGATGAAGGAGGCGAAGGAAGCGAGTCCAACGGCGCCAAGCGACGCGTTGCCAAGCGAGCCGACCATCGCGGTATCAACCAAACCCAGCAGTGCTCCGGAGATCATGCCACCCATGATGGGGAGGCCGTTTTTCAGCAGGTGTCGGGCACGGTCAAGGGACAGGAACATGCGTTACCTGGGTTAAGGAGCATGGTAGCAGCCTGTGATAATAGAAGCCTGTCGGCAGGCTACGCATCATGCCGTACACTCTGATTCAGCGATTAGATCGGCGACACACAAGAGGGTGACCATGGCCATGCCTGCCGGGATCGGCATCATAGACACGATGATCGGCTTTCCTGCCACCGATTTCAAAATGTACGACTTCATTCGCGCGCAATTGCGAGACGGTTCGACGAAGTTCGAGTTTCCGGTTGAGTACATGTTCAAACAGGTTCCCAAGGAGATGTATGGCACGGCCAGCGACCCCATCGAACTCACGCTGAAGGAGATGGATCGCTTCGGCATCGAGTACGGCATGATTGGCTGCGGCGATGAAGTGTCGAACAAGGCGCTCAAACAACATCCCGATCGTTTCATTCCATCGGGCTCAGTCGATCCAAACAAGGGTATGGACGGCATCCGGAAGATGGTGGCGCAGTCTGAAACCTACGGCGTACGCGCTTTCCATTCATTCAATGCAGGCTACAACCCGCAGGTAGCCATCGACGACGCCAGGATGTACCCGATTTATGCGAAGTGTGTAGAACTCGGCGTGCCGATTTTTTCCTGTGCCGGTGTGCCGGGTCCACGGCTGCCCATGTGGCCTCAGGAAGTCTCGCGCATCGATCAAGTGATGTACGACTTTCCCGACCTGGTCTTTGTGACACGGCATGGCTGCGAGCCCTGGGAAGATCTGGCCGTGAAGCTGATGCTGAAGTGGCCGAATCTGTATTACTCGACCTCGGCCTTTGCACCCAAGCACTATCCAAAGGCCGTCATCGACTTCGCCAATACACGCGGTGCTGACAAGATCATATACGCCGGGTATTTTCCGATGGGCCTGAGCCTCGAGCGCATCATGACTGACATGCCCAGCGTAGCGTTCAAACCAGAGGTGTGGCCAAAGTTCCTGCGTGGTAATGCGGCCAAGGTGCTGGGCTTGAAGTTGTAAGTTCGATCTCAGTAGGAGCGGCTCTTGTAAGCGGTCTCCGACCGCGATTATCGCGGCCACCGAAGATCGCGATCAGGAGATCGCTCCCACAGTCAGGAGATCGCTCCCACAATCGGGAGCACCCACAACGAGTGGTCCTGCTGATGTGTATGGGAGGGACTTTAGTGGGAGATGTCTCCGACCGCGAAATTAAACTGTCACGAATAACTAGGTGTATCGGAGCAATACAACATGAAAATCATTGCTGTTCTTTTCCCGGGCATGACAGCTCTCGACCTCGTCGGCCCAATGCAGGTACTTGGCTTCTTTCCGGGCGCAGAAATCCAGACCGTCTGGAAACACGAAGGTCCAGTACGTTCCGATAACGGACTGCAGCTTGTCGCCTCCCATTCGTTCGAGAACGCCTTTATCGACCCAGACCTGCTGATTATTGGTGGTGCGGCTGGGCCTATCCTTGATGTGATGAGAGACGATGCAGCCATCGCCTTCCTCGCCGACCGTGGTGCAAAAGCACAGTGGGTGGTCAGTGTCTGCACCGGGTCGCTGATCCTGGGCGCGGCCGGATTGCTGAAAGGCTATCGTGCTTCGTCCTACTGGGCGGTGCGGGATCAACTCGCTTCGTTCGGTGCGATACCTTGTGATGGGCGGGTAGTCATCGATCGCAACCGGATGACCGGTGGTGGTGTGACGGCGGGTATTGATGTCGGTTTATCCCTTGCCGGAAAACTATTTGGTGACGATTTCGGGAGAATGGTCGAGTTGTTCCTCGAGTACGCACCTGCACCTCCGTACGGCACCGGTCGCCCGGATCTGGCAGGACCGGAACTTACTGCCCAGGTGGTGAACGCGCTCGGTACGACGCTTTCGGTGGAAGATCTCAAGGCAGTGGCGCGATCGAGAGGGTTTTGAGAGGAGCGAAGTTTCAGGTTCGCGATCAGGAGATCGCTCCCAAATCGTGATTGTGGGAGCGATCTCCGACCGCGATTCTCTGTTAGCTCAGCCCACTTGCACCGGCAGATCGCGTATCCCGCGAATGAAACTCGACTTCAGATACTTTGGTTCGCCAACAACTTCGATTCGTGAGAAACGCTTGAGGATCTCCTCCCAGATGATCTTCAGTTGCATCTCGCCGAGGCGGTTGCCAATGCAGCGATGAATGCCAAAGCCGAAGGACAGATGCTTGCGCGGATTGTCCCGGTCGATGATGAATCGATTGGCATCAGCGATCGAGGTCTCGTCTCGATTGCCGGAGACATACCACATCGCCACCCGATCACCGGCCTTGATCTGTTTGCCATCCAGTTTGGTGTCCACCATCGCTGTGCGGGCCATATGTGCTACAGGTGACTGCCAGCGAATGATTTCAGGCGACATGCTCTCGACCAGCGCTGGGTTCGCACGCAGCTTGACGTACTCGTCAGGATTCTGACTGAGGGCGAGCAATCCGCCGGTGATTGAATTGCGAGTGGTGTCGTTGCCACCGACGATCAGCAACAGAATGTTGCCCAGGTATTCGTTGGGCGACATGTTCTTCGTTGATTCACCGTGTACGAGCATCGAGATCAGATCACCTCCCGGCTCGTTCAGTTTGACCCGATCCTGCCACACCTGATTGAAATAACCCCAGCACTCCCACAGAACCTTGAACCCTTCTTCGATGGACTCGAAATACTCCGGGTTGGTGAGGTTGGAGACCGAGTCAGACCAGTAGATCAGCTTCTGGCGATCTTCCTGCGGCACGCCAAACAAGGTCGCCAGCATCTGGCCCGTCAGTTCGATGGAGACCTCGCTGACCCAGTTGAAGGTTTCGCCCTGTGGCAGAGCGTCGAGAATCTTGCCTGCCCGTTCACGAATGAGGGGCTCGAACCCCATCAGGTGTCGGGCGGTGAACATCGGCGCGATAACCTTGCGCTGTGCGTCGTGCTTTGGCGGATCTTCCTGAATGAACATCGGGAGATAGAAATTCGGATCGGGGTTGGGGTCAGCAACGCCGCCCAGGCTGATACCACCCCGCTTGCTGTCAGACGAGAAGATCTCGTGGTGCTTGTCCACCTGCATGATGTCGTCGTAGCGTGTGACTGACCAGTAGGGTCCAAATTGGCTGTTCTCGGTGTAATGAACAGGATCTTCACGACGCAGTCGCTCGAAGTACGCCAGTTCTCTGCGGTGTTCGAAGAGTTTTGGATGCGCAGGGTCGAATGTGTTGAGCGGTATGGCGTAGGCATCCTGGTCAACATCGATTGGCCAGCGAGCCTGGAATTCGGCGTTGGATGTCTTGAAGAGTTCCGTTCTGCTGACAGAATCTGTTGTCTGGGATGATTCGCTCATAAGTGCCTCCTGCGTGGCTTCTGGATTATCGATGACCTTGCAAGGCAAAAAACAGCGATTCAATCATTAAGGTTTGATAACGTGGGTCGCAGCGTTCGGGAATCGTGGTTGGAACTTGGTCGGCGCGGTCCGTTGAGGGCTTTTGCGGGTGGTCAAGAGCGGGGATCAACGCCTATACGATCGCCGCTTGAGCGTCTATGATCGACAATGTCCAGTAACCGAACGATATTATGGAGGGCCCGTGGTAGACCTGTTTCGTCTCTTTCGCAAGAAAAGTCCACAGCCTGAAAATGCGGGTGCTGCCCGATATCGGGCTGTACGCCTGCAATTTGACCGAAGGCTCGGATGCGATGCAGTTCGAGAACTGGAGCGCAAGGTTTTTCTCGGCAATGAAGCACCGACCTTTCCACTCACGGGTTGCTCGAGAAAGGGCGCATGCAAGTGTGGCTATCGCCATCTGTCTGATCGCCGGGAAGACATGCGCAGGGACACGGATCACGGCCTGCCGGAACGGCTTTATGAGGCGCGGGAACGCAGGTCCGGCCTGGTTGATCGTCGTCGACAACGGGTTGCTTGAGTCTGTTCCGCCTGACGCCTGTCAGTCTTCTGATCTCGGAAAGCCGCAACGCGAGATAATTGTGCTTTCCGACCGAATTGAGTAAGTTGCCCGCGCACTTATTCGACCAATCAAGGTTTGAACAATCAAGCTTTGACCAATCAAAGTTTGACCAATCAAGGTTTGACCAATAGAGGTTTGACCAATAAAGGAACCCAGATGCCGAAGATCACCTTCATTTCTCACAACGGCAAAGAAAATGTTGTCGACGCAACCGAAGGCATCAGCCTGATGCATGCTGCGATCGATAACGGTGTACCAGGAATTGATGCTGACTGCGGTGGCGAGTGTTCGTGTGCGACATGCCACGTGATGGTCGCGGATGACTGGTATGCAAAAACCGGTGGTCCGAATACCAACGAAGAAGCCATGCTCGACCTTAATCCGGAGCGCACACCGACCTCCAGGCTGTCGTGCCAGATCAAGGTGACCAAAACGCTGGACGGTCTGGTGGTAAACGTGCCGGAGTTTCAGTTCTAAAAACACCTGGTATCAATCGGAGTAGATGATGGCCGAAGCGATGAAGTGGGAGAGCGACAATATCGATACGCTCGATCTGCACCAGATTGACCCGTCCCGGCCCGATATTTTCCAGACGGATCGCTGGCAAGGTGTATTCGCGCGTTTGCGTGCGCAGTCACCTGTGCACTTTTGTGCAAGCGGGTTGGAGGGTCCGTTCTGGTCGCTGACGCGTTACGAAGACATCAAGTACGTCGATCAGCACGCCGATCTCTTTTCATCAGATGGCTCCATCGTTCTCTCGGAGCCCGAAGAAGACTTCCCGCTGCCAATGTTCATCGCCATGGATCCACCCAAGCACGACCAGCAGCGCAAGGTTGTCAGCCCGGTGGTCGCACCGATGAACCTGAAGGTTCTCGAAACAACCATTCGACAACGTGTTCAGACCATCCTTGATGGCCTCCCAATCGGCAAGCCGTTCAACTGGGTTGACCTCGTCTCCATCGAGTTGACGACCCAGATGCTGGCCACGCTATTCGATTTTCCGTTTGAAGATCGTCGCAAGCTGACACGCTGGTCCGATGTGGCCACTGCCGACGAATTCAGCGGGATCATAGAGTCCGAAGAACAGCGTCGCGCAGAACTCTTCGAGTGCCTGGCCTACTTCAACAATCTCTGGCAGCAACGGGCCGGCAAGGGCAGTGGCAACGATCTGATTTCCATGCTCGCGAACAATGAAACGACGCGGAACATGCCGGCGCAGGAATTTCTCGGCAATCTTGTGCTGCTGATCGTGGGTGGCAACGACACCACGCGCAACTCGATTTCGGGTGGTGTGCTGGCGCTGAATGAATATCCTGACGAGTACAACAAGCTGCGCGCGAACCTCGGGCTGATTCCCAATATGGTGGCCGAGATGATTCGCTGGCAGACGCCGCTGGCGTACATGCGGCGAACGGCGCTGACGGATAGCGAAGTCGGCGGGACGATGATTCGCAAAGGTGAGAAGCTGGCCATGTGGTACATCTCGGGCAATCGGGATGAATCGGTGTTCGAGGATGCACACGCGCTCAAGATTGATCGTGCCAATGCACGTCAGCATCTGTCCTTTGGTTTTGGCATCCATCGCTGCATGGGCAACCGATTGGCGGAGATGCAGCTGCGAGTGCTGTGGGAGGAGATCATGAAGCGTTTCAGCTTTGTGGAAGTAGTCGGCCCTGCAACTCGAGTGCAGTCATCCTTTGTCAAAGGGTACAGCGACCTGCCGGTGGTGTTGCACGCGCTCTGAGGGGGGTGGCAGGGGGTAGGGTGTAGGGTGTGATTGGGTGCGGGATTGTTGGGTGCCCGGGCGGGAGACTGCTTGCGAAGGGCCGATCGCGGTCAGGAGACCGCTCCTACAACTCATGGGTGCGACCAACCAGTGTAGCGATCTCCTGATCGCGACCCAGACCTGTCTAGCCCACCCTCACATCATCCATCTCATCCCGAACAAACAACGGCTCAATACCGTAGGTTTCCATGTCAGCCTCCATCTGCGCAGCTGAGGGTGCGTCGATGGGCTGTCGTGCGGCATCCAGAATGAAAGGCAGGAGCGTCGCATCGCTGCTGGAATTCAGGAAGAGACCCGGGCGTGACAGTACGAAGTGGACGGCTCGGCGAATCGCGTCGGCATCATGCAGCGGTTTGTACCAACTCAGGCGTCGATCTGCGTCTTCGTCACGCCAGCGGCGCGCAGCCACTGACTTGATCGTCTGCATTGCTACCTGCTTTTCCTGACAGACACGATAGAGCCGTTCGAAATCGTCCGCGTATGGACCTGATCGGTTCATGGCGAACGTGTATGGACAAAGGACTGACGCAAAATCGAATCGCTCCAGGCTCTGCAGATGCCGCTGCGCGACGTAGGTTCCATGGCCAGTGACACCGATGAATCTCACCAGACCCTGCTCCCGCGCTTCAATGAGCGCTCGCAGTGCGCCATCTTGTCCCATCGCTTGTGCCCACTGGTCGGGCATTACCAGGTTGTGCATCTGGATCAGGTCGACAAATGGCACGCCAAGCCGATCCAGCGAGCGATGCAATTCTTCCTTGGCACCCTGGTAACTGCGCGCACCGGTTTTGGTGGCGAGGAAAACCTCCTGGCGATGTTCCTTCAGCCATGGTGCAAGCCGCAGCTCCGAGTCACCGTAGGAGGCTGCCGTATCAATATGGTTGATGCCGGCCTTGAGAATCATGTCGAGGGTCGACACGGCTCGTTCGGGTTTCATGCCGCCCAACGCAGCAGCGCCAAACAGAATGCGCGAGCTCATGTGGCCGGTTCGGCCGAAGGGAATTCGTTCCAGCATGCGTGATCACCCGATCCGGGAAAGAGCAGGGATCATCGCATGACCTGATCGAACGGGGAAATCCGGCCAGTCGCGCGCTGGTTTCGTTACCCGCGCTGGCCGGGATTGTCAGCCTGGAACTATGCCGCCCATTGGGCGACGGAATAGAGGCCGTAACCGATGAATGCGACCAGGAAGCCGCAATTTCTGATGTGACGGATGATGGTCGGATCGTCGATATGACTTTCAATATGCACGAGACTACTCCTACTTCGTGTGTCCGGAGAGCCTAGCAGCCTCGAGTTGTGATGGGTGAGTTATTGTTCCCTGCGTTGGCTCGTTGGGACGTGCTTGGCAACTTTGTCGGAGCGCCGTCACAAGAGGCGGTACACTCACTGGATCGGTCTGCATTTCAGCGGTCGATTTCCATATTCAAGCGAGGGAAACCAACATGGAACTTGGACTCAAAGGACGCACGGCCATTGTCACCGGCGCTTCCAAAGGCATTGGCGAGGCCTGCGCCAAAGCTTTGGCGCGAGAAGGCGTTGCGCTGTTTTTGGTAGCCAGAACATTGACGGATCTTGATCGACTGGCTGTCGAGTTGAGGTCCGCCCATGGTGTACGTGTCGAGACGCTTGCGCTTGATCTTGGTCTGAGTGAGAGCGTTGATAAACTTGTTAGGGTTGCACCTGATGCCGATATCCTCGTCAATAACGCAGGTGCCATACCGGCAGGCAGCATCGATGCGGTGGATGAGGCAACCTGGCGTCAGGCCTGGGAGCTGAAAGTATTTGGCTATATCAACCTGATGCGGGCCTACAACGCGGCAATGCGTCAACGGGGCAATGGTGTCATCGTCAATATCCTTGGTGCCGGCGGCGAGCGGCCAAGTGCAACCTACGCGGCAGGTGCCGGTGGCAATGCAGCGCTGATGGCCTTGACCCGCGCCATGGGTGGAGTGAGTAGTCGATACGGCGTACGCATTCTCGGTATCAATCCAGGGGCGATCGAAACCGATCGTCTGGTCACGATGTTGAGCCAGCGGGCGCGGGAGCGTTTTGGTGATCCGGCGCGATGGCGCGAATTGCTGGATGCCAACTACCCACCCGGCACGCCTGCGCAGATTGCCGATGCCACGGCCTTTCTGGCCTCCGATCTGTCTGCGAATACGACGGGCACCATCCTGACCATCGATGGCGGGCACTGCGCGCGTTGACCGCAGCAGGCGGTTTCGGCAGTCTGGCTGATCCGGGGTTGACCCATCACCCGATTGTTTTGTTCTGCTGAGAACGACTTGAGTGCGGAAGAGATCGATAGCTACGAGATGCTCTCCAGCTATCACGTGGACCCGGAAGACCAGGAGAAGTTGCTGCTGACCCAGAAAGAGTGCGTGTTCAACTCGTGTACCTCTTCAACTGGTGTACCTCTTCAACCGGTGTACCAGGGACCAGTGGCCCATAGGCGTGTTCATGTCCTACATCTGGCGACGTGATCGCATCTGGCTGACCCGTGGCGTTCATCACCATCGCATGGCCGCCATTTTCGTAGCCCGCAGGTCTCGGCACCAGTACAGGTACCAACCGTGGTCCCGGTAAAGCGGTGACCAACAAGGATCGATGCATCATTCACGAAGATCGCGAAACGAAGGACTGGTTCTACCCGGATTTTGCCCAGCCCAGGTACGAACCCCGCTCGAGTTCGACGCCATGCGGATGAAGCGTGAACTGGAACGCAGAAAGGAGAAGTAGACGTTGTCAAAAATATGCTATCAAGATCGTCTCACCGGACGGCCTGTCTCGTTAAACGTCGAAGTTCACGGGACTGGTTTTCCGGTCCTGCTGATCGCACCGGGCGGGATGAAGTCATCGATCCCATTGTGGAAAAACGCCCCTTATAACCCTATAACCTATTGGTCTGAAAAGGGTTTTCAGGTGGTCGCGATGGACCAGCGGAATGCTGGTCAGTCATCCGGTCCGGTCAGTGCCGGGCACGGTTGGGAAACCTTCATGGACGATCAAATAGCTGTGCTCGACGAACTTGGCATCGACAAATTCATTGTCGCGGGCATGTGCATCGGCGGATCCTATGTCATGCAGCTGCTGCATCGTATGCCTGACCGCGCTGTAGGTGGGGTACTGTTCCAGACCATTGGACTGGACCAGAACCGGGACGCCTTCTACCAGATGTACGACGGGTGGGCGTCGGCGCTGGCGCCAACTCGTCCCGATGTGAGTCTGGCGGACTGGGCGGGTCTGCGCAGCAACATGTATGACAGTGAACAATTTCTGTTCTGTGTCGGAGAAAAAGACCTGCCTGACATCAAGGCGCCGGTACTGGTCCTGCAGGGAAACGATCTTTACCACCCTGCATCGGCATCGCGTATCGTCGCCAGCGGTGTACCCCATGGAAAACTGATTGAAGCCTGGAAAACAGGGGCGGATATCGAGATTGCGCAGCACCAGACGCTCAAGTTCCTCAGCCAGATCGCCACCGGAGTGAGACCGTGAATAACGATGCCATCAAAACGCTGCAGGAACTGATGCAGACCCAGCGGGCTGTCCGTCGACTGCGGTCTGATCCTCTTCCAACGGATGTCTTGAGCCGCATTCTGCAAGCGGGTGCGTGGGCACCCAGTGGCGGCAATGTGCAGCCATGGCGCATGGTGGTGGTGCAGGATCCCGTGGTTCGCAAGGGCATTGGCGACTTGTATCGGCCGCAGTGGGCGAAATATGGTGCCGGCTCGCGCAAACAGCTGGAACGGCTGGAAGGTGAGGCCAAGGCCAAGCAGGCGCGCATGCTCGAAGCGGCGGATTGCCTGGGTGAACACCTTGGCGACGCGCCGGTCATTCTGGTGTTCTGCTTCAATCCAAACCTCATGGCCATTACGGACGCAAACCTCGACCGCGCGAGCGTAGTCGGCGGTGGGTCGGTTTACCCTGCCGTGCAGAACGTCATGCTGGCCGCCAGAGCGGAAGGCGTGGGTTGTGTATTGACCACACTGCTGTGTTTTGAAGAAGCCGCCATGAAACAACTCCTCGGCATCCCGGATGACTGGTTTACCTGCGGTGTGGTTCCACTCGGGTATCCTGAGCGGGGTGGTTATGGCCCGACATCGCGGCGACCGGTTGGCAAACTCGCCTTTGGCGATCGGTGGGGCAGTCCGTTCGTGTCGGAATAGCCCGCAATATTTGACATAATTTTCGCAACAGCAATCTGACAATCTTCAAAGGAGCACCATGAGTCTCGTCGCAATCTTTACCACCAGCAAAGGCACCATTCGCACCCGACTGTTTGCGGACGAGGCACCGGTTACCGTCGCCAACTTCGTCAACCTCGTGCAGCGAGGTTATTACGATGGTCTCAATTTCCATCGCGTGATCCCGGATTTCATGGTCCAGGGCGGATGCCCGACCGGGACCGGCACCGGTGGTCCTGGGTACAAGTTCGAAGATGAGTTCAACAAAAAACTGCGTCACGACGGTCCGGGCAAACTCTCCATGGCCAATGCCGGCAAGGGCACCAACGGATCGCAGTTTTTCATTACCCACGTAGCCACACCTTGGCTTGATGACGCGCACACGATTTTCGGATCTGTGGAAGGTGCTGCTGACCAGACAGTTGTCGACGCCATCGCCCAAAAGGACAAGATCGTCTCGATCACGATCGAAGGCGACACTTCGGCACTGCTGGAAGCACAGCTTGCGCGTATCACCGAATGGAACAAAAAACTGGGAGGTTGAGATGGGTGTTGTTTTGACCAAGGCGGGCATCGATTTAGGGCTGGTGACCCGGGAGCCTGCGAAGATGTTGACCTTCTATCGCGATGTGCTTGGGTTTCGCCAGGAGCCGGATACGGCGTTTCCGGGTGGTGGTGTCATGCATCGTGTGTGGTGCGGTGAAAGCCTCATCAAGATTGTTGCTCCGGCCAAAGCGCCAGAGACTTCGGCGCCAACCGGCGGGCTCACTGGGGCCACCGGGATGCGTTACTGGACGATTTCAGTGAGCAATCTCGAAGCCATGGTTGAAACCTGTCGTACGGCCGGATCAACGGTGGTGGTCGAACCACGCGAGGCACGTCCTGGTGTAAGGATTGCGATCGTGCTTGATCCGGACGGCAATTCGGTTGAGTTCCTGCAAAAAACCTGAGTCAAATCCTGTGCCAGTAACCAATACGCAGGTCTGTCTCGCCGCTTATCCACGCGGCGCGGTCAGGCCCGACGACTTCATTCTGCGGCAAGCCGATGCACTGACCCCGGGCAGTGGTGAAGTCCTGGTGCGCAACATCTACCTGTCCTGTGACCCGTACATGCGCGGCCGCATGACGGGCGGTGTGGGTTATGCGGCTGGTTTTGCACTGGGTGAACCGATACCGGCGCGGGTGGTTGGTGAAGTTGTCGACAGCCGACATCCTGATTTTTCGGTCGGTGATCTGGTGTGGGACTTCCTGCGCTGGGAGAACTACACGCTGGTTCGCGACGTCACCAATCTGCGCAAGATCGATCCGGCGCTTGGCCCCATCAGCCACGCGATTTCCGTACTCGGCATGCCAGGCAAGACGGCCGAAGTCGGCATGCTCGAGATTGGCAAGGTTCGGCGCGGAGAAACGGTATTCGTCTCCGCCGCCAGCGGCGCTGTGGGCTCGGTGGCAGGTCAACTGGCCAAGGCCGAAGGGGCGAGGGTGATCGGTTCGGCCGGCTCGGCTGACAAGGTGGCGCACTGCCTTGATAAGCTTGGCTTCGATGCGATGTTCAACTACAAGGAAGAACCCGTGGGTGCGGCACTGGACCGACTGTGCCCGAGTGGCATCGATGTCTACTTCGACAATGTGGGCGGTGAAACACTTGATGCCGTGTTCGCGCGCCTCAAGCCGTTCGCGCGAATTCCCGTCTGCGGCATGATCAGTCAGTATGACGGTGGTGGTTATGCGCTGCGCAACGTCGGGAACATGGTGGCCAAGCGCGCGATGATGCGAGGCTTCATCATCTATGACCATATGCAGGACTTCGATGCGTTCCCGGCCCGCATGGCCGATCGCATGCGGCGCGGCGGGGTGCGTTACTTCGACGACATCGTTGATGGCATCGAACACACGGCGGATGCGTTCATCGGCATGTTGAAAGGCAACAATATCGGCAAGCGTCTGGTGCGCGTCGGCAACGATTCCACACTGTAGTCTGCCTCACTAACACACCGTCTCTGAGGAGCCCAGATTTGATTCTCCATGATCTGCCAGGTGCGCCGAACCCCACCAAAGTCCGTCTCTATATCGCAGAAAAAAAGGTGCTGGGGGTTCATATGGACCTCGAGATACGCAAGGTCAATGTGTTCAAGAAAGCGAACAAGACACCTGAGTACCTGGGCCTGAATCCATTTGGCACGATGCCTGTACTCGAACTTGATGGTGGCGTTTCGATCTTCGAATCGCTGGCGATTATCGACTACCTCGAAGAATGTTATCCGACCCCCAGCCTGTGGGGCGTGGATCCTGTCTCGCGCGGTTTAGCACGTATGTTGGAACGGGTCGCCGATGTGCGAGTGCTCAATCCAACGGCGACCTATGTACACGCTGTGAATTCGCCACTTGGGTTCACACCCAATCCGGTGATTGCTGAAAATGCCAAACCCGGATTCCTGCGTGCCTTCGACTATCTTGATGGGCTGCTGGCCGATGGACGTCCGTTCCTGGCAGGCGACCACGTGACGGTTGCCGATTGCACCTTGCAAGGCGCGCTTGCGTTCATGCGCTTTGGCAAACTCGAAGATCTGTCGTCTCACCCCCATCTGGAACGCTGGAGCCGGGACTATCGTGAACGGGCACCCGCACGTGAAGTCCTCATGTTCTGATGGCTGTCGCTTCAAATGGGTTCACGCCATCCATGATGCGTTCGATGGCCGGCAGGTGCTGTCGACCAACATAGAGTTCTCCCGCCACCAGAAACACCGGGGCGTCAAAGATACCGAGTTCTTCGACCTGCGCCCGGGCTGCCGCAAGACGCATCTCACCTTCGGCCAGGAAATTCTCCTGCAGATCGTCCACCCGCAGAGCGCGACCCAGCCAGTGGCGATCGATCGGCGCAGATTCACCACCCCAGTAGTGATAACCGACAGTGGTGAGGAAGGACGCAGCGATTCCATTGTCGTTGGCCAGCAGTAGCGAGTAGTCCAGCAAGGGACGATCAACCGACGCGATCGGCAATCGCATCGGAATGCCCTGCCACGCGGCATAACGCTGCTGATCCCGATCGCGATACGCCTGGCGGACACGCTGGTGACGTTGACTGACGGATTCATCGACCTCAGGTTGCGAACGACGTGGCTGGGGCGCGGTGAACGGTTGCCAGTCGGTGTTCAGATGCAGTCGCTCGATCAGGTTCAATGTTGGCCGCAATGCCAGCCACGATGGGGCACTCAAGGGGTCAAAAAATATGCCGAGAGTCTGCATCAGGCGATCTCCTTAACCTTGATTCGACAATAATCGGTAACGCTGCAGGCGCACAACCCATCGTTTTGTGGGAGCGGTCTCCTGGCCGCGATTGTCGGGATCATCGAAGATCGCGATCAGGAGATCGCTCCCACAGACATTGGGTATCGTGACTTTGTGGTCTCTTGTGGGAGCGGTCTCCCGACCGCGATGGTCGGTGTCATCGAAGATCGCGATCAGGAGATCGCTCCCACAACTTTTCCAGATCGGGAGATCTCCCAGATCGCAATCGGGAGATCCCACAGGACGTTTTTACTCGACGTCCCCTTACTGAATCTGCCAACTTCATTGGTTGTGACCTTACGGTTTGATTTCTGCTGCGATCCCGACCTTCTCTCCGGTCAGAAAAAAGTGCGTCCAGCACTTTATTCGACCAACGGGAGCTTGCGCTCGCTCACGACAATTCAACCACTTGCGTGGTCGATTTGCAGCAGATCATAGGCAATGTCCGGCGCCGGACCGGTTTGCCCGGTCAGCAACCAGCGCACGGCAGGCAGATGTTCGCGGCCGAAAAAACAGTCGCCTGCGATGACATAGGTAGGCACTCCGAAGATACCGGCGGGATGCAGAGCGTCCTGTAGCTGATCATGGATCAGGCGTCCTTCACTGTGTGCAAAGTCATCGAAGCCGCGGAGTTCGACATTGGCGGCAGCCAGGGTTGCTTCGATGACGCTGGCTTGTTCGATATCCAGTTCGCGTCTCCAGAACGGCGGATACACAGCGTTCAAATAGCGCTCGGCCGCAGCTTGACCCTGTTGCCGAGCCCATAACAAGCCGATGCCCGCCAGCGATGAATCCCATATTTTTTGGGTTCCATAAAGTGTGATGCCGCGCAGTCGGGCATATCGTTTGGCATCTCGATAGGCATATCGGACGGCATTCCATTGTGCTGGACTGCGCTTGGATTCGACAACTTTGCCGCTGTTGTCGGTTCGTGCGGAGCCAAGGTAGCTCGGAATGTTCAGCGTGAGTGGCCGCCAGTCGATAGCGATACCGAGTTCGTGACCCATCGCAATCGTCGGCTCGATGGCGAGATAGGCGTAGGGACTCTTCACATCCACATAGACGATGAGTGGCGCTGAGTGGTGAGCCGAGGTTTGAGAGGCTTGCAGCGGGTCGATCATGCCATGGCTCTCCGGTGACTCCGGTCGTGCGTAAAGGAAAACATAACCGGAACCATGAACAACGTGATGAACGTGACGAAAAACAGTCCCTAACCGATCGCCACAGACATCGGACTGATTATGCTGTTGTAACCACCGATACCATAAGCCGTTGGCAGCACGCCGCCAAGGGTTGTCAGCGTCGTGATCAGAATCGGGGTTTCCTGGGTCGACTCCGCTTCACCGCCAAGGAGGATATTCACTCCCCGGATGACGGCAAAGTGCGGGATGAACTCATCGCGCAGGGCGGCCAACTCACCCACGCGTGTTCTGGTCGGCAGTTCGAGCACAGTACCCACATCGCGGCGCGCGCCGATGTCGAACTGCCGGCGCATCGCCGTGGTGTCGTCGAGTGCGCGATCTTCAGCCACCACTGCACTCGCCGAGCGTGTATTGGCCCGAATGAGATCACCGATTTTCAACACCAATCCGGCCTGCGTTTCCCGACCGATGCCCCGGCCCTGAATCTCGGCAGCAAGAGTGGCCCGCTGGAAGGGTTGAACAGTGGCATCCATTTAGATCGGTGTGGAGAGGGTGGTGAGAGCAACGTAATGAATCCGCACTCGCACCGATCCCGTGAGCGCAGGTTCAGCGGCGGTCAGTGCAATCAGGATGGTCAGGCATTTCTGTCCCCTAAGAACAACACTCCGGTTGCGCAGGCCGCCGTTCAAGACTGCAATCATGCTCAACGCGCACCATGTCCCATCTGCACGCCTCAGCACGGGCAGCGGGCCTTTTCTCACCTGGGCGTGCAACCCAATGTTGCTGGTTGTGAGCGCCAGCCGCATCCCGCATCATCTGGTGATTCAACCAACGGGGGTGCGGTCAGTGGGTGACGATGATCTTCTGTTTGCTGGTCTGAAAGTGCTCGATGTCGGTACCTGGATCGCAGCGCCCGTAGCCACCACGATGCTGGCTGACTATGGCGCCGACGTGATCAAGGTTGAACTGCCGAATATTGGTGATGCCTACCGGATCTACTCCAGCAGTCCCAGCACGCCGTTGTCCGACAAGAATTACTGCTGGCTGATGGACGCCCGTAACAAACGATCGCTGAGCCTCAATCTCAAGACCGAAGAAGGCATGGCGATCCTGCATCGGCTGATCGAGGCCTGTGACATCTACGTGACGAATCAGCCCCTGGCACTGCGTCGCAAACTCGGCCTCAACTATGAGGATATTGCAGCGCTCAATCCACGCATGATCTACGCCTCGCTCACGGCTTACGGCGAACAGGGACCAGAGCGGGATCGCGAAGGATTTGATCTGGTTGCGTACTGGTCTCGTTCCGGCCTGATGGATCTGGTGCGGGAAGTTGGCGCACCGCCGACGTCCGCCCTGCCTGGGCAGGGAGATCACCCAACGGCCGTATCGATGTACGCAAGCATCGTCACTGCACTGCTCAAGCGGGAGCGCACGGGCAAGGGTTCGCACGTCCATACCTCATTGCTGGCGAATGGCTTGTGGTCGGTTTCGTGTATCGCCCAGGCACGTCTGCTGAACGCCGACTTCACGCCCTACAAACATCCCATGCGGGCCGGATTTCAGCGTTGCATGTATCTCACCGCAGATGAGCGGCACCTGCAGTTTTCCATGGTGCGCACGGCTGATGAGTTTGATGCCTGCATGATCGTGCTGGAAGCTTACGAATTGCTCGGCGAGGAACGTTTTGCTTCACCCGAAGAACGATATGCGCACGGCGTCGAGTTCATCGACGCGCTGCGACCCTTTGTGCGCCAGAAGACCGCGGCCCAGTGGATGGCACTGTTTCGCGAAGCGAATGTGCCGGTGGCGCTGGTGGCCAAGGTGGACGATCTGCCCACCGATCCACAGATTCTTGCCAATAACATGCTGATGGAAGCCCCTGCCGAATTCGGCGGTGGGCCGATCATCGACCACCCGCTGAACATTGACGGTCTGGCACGCGTGCCCTTGAAGGCGCCACCGGCGCTGGGTGAGCACACCCGGGAGATTCTCGCTTCATTGGGGTTTGGCGAAATGGAACTGGATCGGCTGGCAGCCGAGGGTGTGATCTGATCAGGAGCTGACAACATGGACCCGATCTCTCAGGCCGCGTTGGGTGCCATAGCTGCCCGAGTCGCCGCACCAAGGACCCTGGTTGGTCCTGTCCTGTTATTAGGCGCGGTCGCGGGTGCCATGCCGGATATCGATGTGGTGTTCTCTGCGCCGGATGATTTTTTCCGCATGGTGAGGGTTCATCGCGGGATCACCCACTCACTGTTTTTTGCGTTCACCGCAGGCCCCATCCTGGGGTGGCTGATCGCACGATGGCGTGCACACAAGGAAGGTGGCCCATCAAACACACGCGGCTGGATCCTGGCGATTACGGCCGCGGTACTTTCGCATCCACTGCTTGATGTGCTGACGCCTTACGGTACCCAGTTGCTGCAACCGTTCAGCGATGCAAGACTCGCGATCCATGCCATGCCGATCATCGATCCGCTGTATACCACGGTGCTGCTGATCGGCTGCATCTGGGCAGCGAGGTCGATTCGTCCGCAGGCAATCGCCATTGGAGCGCTGCTGATTTCCAGTGCCTACCTGGCGCTGGGCTGGCAGCTCGGCGTGCAGGCGAGGGAGATTGGCCGTGATGATCTCATCGCAACTGGCGTGCAGGTGGATCGCATTGAAGCTTTCCCAACGATCCTGCAACCTTGGCAGCGACAAGTGGTCGCACGCTCTGGCGATCTGGATCGGGTTGGCCTGATCTCCATGTGGGCACCTTGTACTCCCGTGTGGACCACGACACCATCCGCCAGTGGTCCGCAAGTGGACCTGCTGCTGCAAAGCGATGAAGGCCGGACCTTCGACTGGTTTGCTATGGGCTGGGTGCATTACACACAGATCTCGGAGGGTGCTGACACGCGCCTGCACGCATCGGACCTGCGTTATGTGTTGTCCGGTGATGCCAGCGACAGCGTGTTTTCAATGTCTGCCCGCCTGCGGGTTGATGCTGAAGGTGCATCCAGGGTCGTGGGTGTCGACACATCAGGGCAACGCGGCGCGGACCCATCCAGGCTGACTCAGGCAATGGCCAGTGTGTTCACACCAACCTGCCGATCAGCGCAGGTGGCCGAGCGGCAGGGCAGTGGACGACTTGATACGCTCCATGGCAAAGGATGACGACACGTCGTTGAGTGGCGCGATGGCGATCAGCTTTTTGTAAACACGGTCGTAGTCCTGGATGTCACGCACCATCACCTTGAGCAGGTAGTCGACCTCACCGCTTAGTCGATAGAACTCCACCACCTCCGGCATGTCGGCAACACCCTGGCCAAATTTGCGCAGCCAGTCTTCGGTGTGGTTGCTAGTTTTTATGGATACGAACACGGTCACACCCAGACCGATGCGTTCTTCGGATAGCAGGGCCACCCGCTTGCGGATGATCCCGGCTTCTTCCATCTGCTTGACCCGTCGCCAGCAGGCGTTTGGCGACAGGCTGACCTGCTCGGCCAGTTCGGCATTGGAAAGGCTGGCGTCGTCCTGCAAGAGCGACAGTATCTGACGGTCGATGCGATCCAGTTTCACGCGGGTTTCCTCGTCTTGTGTCTGGATTCTCCCACGCGATGACCACAGCGTGACAGGCTTGTGGGAAGTTACGCTTGACAGGGTGACGGCGCACGCCTAAATAGGCCACTTGTCAGGCCAACACTAATATGTGAGGAGCGGATTTTGGCGCGCGCCAAGAAGCAGGCCCCCAGTCCTAAAAACAGCCCTAAAAACAGCCCCAAGGAAAAGGAAGCAGAAGCAATCAAGGCGACCAAAGCTGCCAAGTCGGTCAAACCATCCAGAGAGATCGTCGAAGACGAAGAGCTCGGTGATGATTTGCCTGAAGACGATGCGGGTGACGTGGTTGGAGAACTGATTGAAGAAGCCACCGCCGAAGCTGAGACCGAAGAGGTCGAAGACGAAGACACCGCTGAGGCAGGCGTCGCTGATGATGATGAAGAAGAAGCAGACGGATTTGTCGAGGTTGCCGGTGATGACGATGCACCCGATCTGGATGAAGTCCTGAGCAAGGAGGATGGTGTCCGCAATCTGGCGATTCGTCGCGAAATTGAACGGCGCCTGGAAGAACGTCGGCTGGCCAAAGATCTCGACGACCTGCTGCTCGACGATTGAACCGGTTGACATGAACACTCGGCACGCCCGTTAACCATGCGTGCCGTCCATCTGATGGATAGTCCCCGCTGATGCAAACGGCCAGCCCGCCAGTTCGTGATCTGTTGCTGGTGGGCGGTGGTCATACACATATCCAGGTGCTGCGCAGTCTGGGCATGCAGCCGATACCGGGTGTGCGTGTCACGCTTCTGACTCGCGAAATCCGCTCTCCGTATTCCGGCATGCTGCCGGGCCACATCGCTGGTTACTATTCCCGTGATGACATGCATGTCGACCTGGTGCCGCTGTGTCATCGGGCTGGGGTTCGTCTGATCCATGGCGAGGTCACTGGTCTGGATATCGAGGCTCGGCGCGTATCCGTTCATGACCGGCCATCGATCGCATTCGACTGGTTGTCGCTCAACAGTGGTGCGTTGCCACAAGCCCCTGCACTTGGCCCCGGAGGTGGCCCCGCGCGTGGTATAGCCGTCAAACCCATTGGCCGATTCCTCCCTGCCTGGGACCAGGCGCGTGCGTTGTTACCCGCGGGTTCATCGGTGGCCGTGGTGGGCGCAGGTGCGGGTGGCGTTGAACTTGCGTTTGCGCTGCTCGCTGCGCGTTCCGATCTGCAGGTATCCATCGTCGGGAGACAGTGGCTTCCAGGTTTTTCTACCAGGGCAGGGCAGTTGTTGCAGCAACAGGCGATGGCGCGTGGCATAACCTTGGTGCTTGGTGTCGAAGCGAAAGACTTCATCGGTGATCAGTTGCATCTCGTTGATGGCGCACCGCTGATCGCCCACGAGGTGTTCTGGGTGACCGATGTGGTAGCACCCCAGTGGCTCAAGACCAGTCAATTGAAAACCGATGATCGTGGTTTTGTGGTGGTGGACGAAACCCTGCGTTCGGTGTCGCATCCCCATGTACTTGCGGCTGGTGATGTGGCTTGTCTGTACGGCCAGGAGCGTGCCAAGAGCGGCGTGTTTGCGGTGCGAGCAGGTCCCATCCTCACTCACAATCTGCGCGCGATTCCAGCCGGTACCAGCCTGCGACGTTTTCGTCCGCAACAACACTTCCTGCGATTGCTCGGCACGAGCGACGGTTCGGCGGTTGCTGCCAAGTGGGGGATCGCGGTATCCGGCCCGCTGATGTGGCGCTGGAAGGACTGGATCGATCGAGAGTTCATGCAGCGCTTTCGCGATCTGCCCACGCGGATGGCGACGACTGCTTCTGTCTTGCCCGAGGTGATGCAGCGTGATGTGCCGGATCTCATGCGTTGTGGTGGATGTGGCGCAAAACTGGGCGCCGATCTGTTGCAGCGTGTGCTGGCTCGTTTGCCGATCACCGCACGCGCGGGTGTGCTGCTGGGCATTGGCGATGATGCCGCAGAGATCGTGGCCGATGGCTCGGTGCTGGTCAGCACCGATGGGCTGCGGACCATGGTGGATGATCCCTATCGCTTCGGTCGTATCGTCACGCATCACAACCTCAACGATCTGTATGCCATGGGGGCAATCCCGACCAGTGCCGTTGCCCTGGCCACTATTCCGCTCATGGGCGAGCATCTGATGGAGGAGGAATTGACCGCGCTACTCACCGGTGTGGTCGATGTACTCGAAGCCCACGATGTGCCTTTGGTGGGCGGGCATTCGGCGGAAGGCGCTGAACTGTTTCTTGGACTGACCGTCACCGGTCGACGTGGGCCGGTCACGTTCACCAAGCGCGGTCTCAAGCCGGGCCAGCAGTTGATCCTGACCAAGCCGATTGGCACCGGGGTCATTCTGGCTGCAGCGAAACGCGGCTTGCCGGTTGCCGATGCGCTGGCCGAAGCGATGCTGAGCATGGATACCAGCAATGCAGCGGCCGTGGACATCCTGGTCGGCAGTGGTGCGACCGGCGTCACCGACGTCACCGGCTTCGGGCTGCTCGGTCACTTGAGCGAGATGTTGCGCGCAAGCGGGGTTGGTGCGCATGTTGCGGTCGAATCAGTGCCGATTTTGGGCGGTGCGCAGGCGTTACTGGATAGCGGAGTGCGCAGTTCTCTGCAAGCCAACAACGAACAGGTGCTTGCAGACTTCGTGGTGAATGGCGAGCTCGACGCTCGTCTGCTGTGCGATCCGCAGACTTCAGGTGGCCTGCTGGCTGGAGTGTCGAAGGACGGCGCACAACAGTGTGTGGATCGATTGCGCGCAGCTGGCTTTGTTCATGCCGTGGTGATTGGCGAGGTGACCACAGGATCATGCGAACTGATCCGACGATTCTGATCGTTACCGATCCGCTGTCTTCCCGTTGCTGGATCCTTCAGCACGGGTCCGTGAGCTGTCCTTGCGAGGTGGTACAGGTAACCTTGAATCGACAATAATCGGTAAATCTGCAGGCGCACAACGCGTCTGACAGCCCTCCCCGTTGTGGGAGCGGTCTCCTGACCGCGATGCCGAGTGGAAAATCGCGATCAGGAGATCGCTCCCACAAGGACAGGTGTAGCAGCATTGTAGGAGCGGTCTCCAGACCGCGATTGTCGGTATCATCGAAGATCGCGATCAGGAGATCGCTCCCCCAAAGTCACGGAACGTCATTAGTGCGGTCAGCGGAATAGTTAGAAAAAACTAGCGATAGCGGGCCTGAACCGATCCATGTCCACCAGAAACGAGTCGTGGCCCTGCATGGAGTCGAGCCGGGCGAATCGGACGTCTTTCACGAACGTCTTCAAACCCTGCGCCAGTTCCTCCTGCTGGTGAATGGGAAAAAGGAAGTCGGTTTCCACGCCGATCACCATGGCACGATCCAGGCGCACCCGTTCGAGGGCTTGTTTCAGACTGCCGCCGTGATCGGCTGCGTCGAACAGGTCCATCGCCCGGGAGAGGTAGAGGTAGCAGTTTGCGTCGAAGCTGCCGATGAACTTGCGGGCGTGGGATTCAAGATAGGCTTCGATTTCAAAGTCGATCCCAAACGGATGCTGTGAAGGTGGTTCGTCGGTGGTTCGCTCCCGACCGAACCGGGTTTCCCATTCTTCAGCAGAACGATAAGTGATCATGCCAAGCTTGCGTGCCAACCGCATGCCTGTGGCTGGCCCCAGTCCCGGAATGCGGTACTCGCCATTCTTCCAGTCCGGATCGCGCCGGATCATTTCCCGTTGCAAGGAGCGTAGTGCAATGGAGAATGGCAGGCTGCGTGCAGCGGAGGAGATACTGATCAGTCCTGCGGTTCGGTCGGCGTGCAGCATCGAGAAGGCGAGTGCGGTCATGCCACCCATGGACGCGCCGATTACGCAGTACAGGCGTTCGATACCCAGATGGTCCAGCAAAGTAGCGCCGCTGGCGGCGATGTCTTCCAGAGACAGTACGGGAAAGCGTAATCGGTAGACGACCTTGCTGACCGGGTCGGTAGACGCAGGCCCGGTCGACCCGAAGCAGCTGCCGAGTGAATTTGCGCAGATGACGAAGTAGCGATTTGTGTCGATGGGTTTGTCTGGCCCGACCATGTCTTCCCACCAGCCGCTGGACGGATCGGCTGAACTCGAAGCCACATGCGCGGACGGCGAGAGCCCGGTAAAGATCAGGACCCCGTTGTCGCGCCGATCATTGAGCCGGCCCAGCGTTTCATAGGCGATGGTGGGCGATTCAATTTCTCCGCGTCGCATGGGAAACCGTCCTTCGATGACGAAGGATTTTCGTGCACTGGCGAGGGCTGTGTCGGGCATCTGGCTTGTCAGTAATCTGCAGGGGTTGGGAAAGGTAGCAGAAAGCGGGGATAACGTCCCGGCTTGCTGCGTGCCTGTTGTAGGGTCCTTAGGTGTAAGGTCCTTAGGTGTAAGGTCCTTAGGCTGGTCCGTAGTATCGATATAGTATCGTTGCAGTATTGTTGCTCACCTTGAAGGCCGTTGGCCGTTCCCGGATTTGTCAACACGCCACCTGCGCGCAAGAGGAAAACGCCATGCGGTTAAACCGTGTCCTGCGGATGCTGATGCTGTCGGCGTTATCGATTGCCGTGTTCGCTCAGGCTGATGGCGCAGGTATCGTTGCAGGTAACGTGCGATTCGACGCCTCAAGTCCGCAACCTGCGACCATCCAGTACCGCACCCGAACACGAACCCCGATCCTTCCCGCGGATGGTGCACGCGCTATCGTCTGGCTGACCCGCAAGGATGGTGAGTACCCTGCAGATGCAAAACCAGCTCAGGCGCAGGTGAACCAGCAGGGTTATCAGTTCAGACCCGGCATGCTGGCCGTGCAGGTTGGCAGCTCCGTGACCTTTCCTAACCAGGATGACGAATTTCACTCGGTATTCTCCTATTCGCAGGCCAAGCGATTTGACCTCGGCAGGTTCCGCAAGGATGAAGAGAGCCCGCCAGTGATTTTTGACCAGCCCGGAGTGGTGAAAATCTACTGCGAAATCCATGGCCACATGCGCAGCATTCTGCTGGTGCTCGAATCTCCCTGGTTCACCGTCACCGATGCATCGGGACACTTTCGACTAACCGACATCCCGCCTGGCGAGTACGAGGTTCATGCCTATCTGCCCAACGACCAGCAACCCGCGAAGCCCCTGACCGTTGCCGCCGGCGCAACCGTGCAGGTCGAACTGGGCAGCTGATCCATGGCATTCAGCGTCCGCTTGTTGCTGGCGATACTTACTGTGGTGTTGATCACCACCAGTGCAACGCTCCTCATCTCACAACGCCAGAACCGGGCAACCTATCGAGCTGTCGTTGATGACCTGTTCACGCTGCAAAGCGCGGCATTCTTGCGTGAGCAGGAATTTCGGCACGCCGCAGCAGC
>JAYSTS010000320.1:0-2095 GCA_043719475.1 Gammaproteobacteria bacterium
CTGGGCATCCGACGTCCAGATCTTCTCGCCGTTGACGACGTAACAATCGCCCTCGCGCACTGCTGAAGTTCGCAGGCTGGCAAGATCACTGCCAGCCCCTGGCTCGGAGTAGCCCTGGCACCACCAGGTGCTGCCATCGAGAATGCCAGGCAGGTATCTGGCACGTTGTTCTGGTGTGCCGTACCCACACAGGATCGGTCCGATCATGTGAATTCCCATACCACCGATATCGGGTGGCAGAGCGACACGACCGCATTCTCGTTCCCAGATGTACTTCCAGACGGATGACCAGCCCGTACCACCAAACTCCCGAGGCCACTTATAGGACTGCCACCCTGCACCAATGAGCGCGGCTTTCCATGCCTGCAGTAGTGTTTCAGATGGCGGAGTCACAGCGCCGTCACTGCGAAATCGTGAAACAAAGGCACGCACGTCTTGCCGGAAGGTTCGGTCCTGAAAGGAGAGATCCAGTTGGATACGGTCTACCCCTCTCTACAGCCGGCAGATGAGGCGTGGGGCGATCGATTCGTCCTGTTCCCGCGCAACCAGCCTCACTCTGCCAAGCCCCGTCGACTGTCTAACGACCTGGCAAGACGCGCTTCAGTCTCGGGACCACCACGGATCGCATTGAGCAGCACCGCCACATAACTCTTGTCGATCAGCGCTCCGCTGACGGCGATCTGCGCCGCAAGCAATCGATGCAGTTCCACCAGGTTGTACCAGGGAACATTCGGATACACATGATGGCCGATGTGCCAGTTGATGTTGTTCCAAAAAAAGGAGTGCACAGGATTGGAGATCACCGTTCGAGTACCGGCCATCTGACCGGCATCCCACGGCGTACCATAGTGCTCGGCGATGAATCGCATCGAATTGAACAGCGAAAAAAAGAAAATGGGCCAGAGCCATAACGCGACGGCTTTACCAAGCACGCCATGCGTCGCCGCCGCATCGAGAACCAGCCAGTACACGCTGATTTTGAGTGCCGTCTCAAACAGATGCACTCCCCACTGCCTGGTATTGAAGTTCTTGAACGGGTAGATGAAATTGAAGTGCAGAAAACTGAGCAGTCCACCGATCACGAGATACGCATAGAACAGCAGAAAATCGAGCACACCGCGTTTCCCCATGGTGAACGCATCCGGATCTTTCGGTGAGCGATTGAAGCGATGATGTTCGAGATGATCTTCCTTGAAGGTGATGAAAGAGGCGAAGATCGGGATCATGGTGATGATGCCGAACACCCAATTCGCCGCCCGACTCGGGAACAGACTGTTGTGGGTGGCGTCATGCATGAAGGTGACCATGCTCATCCACAGGTAGCCGATCGCGATATAGGCACTCCACAGGACGAGTGTGGAGTCCGTCTGCCAGGCAAGCCAGCTCAGTACCACCATGAAAGCGACAAACAGGGGAATCTTGGTCAGATTTGGCAGGATTCGAAACGCTCGCATACGCTCAAGATCATCGCGGGCAAGACGGGGTGGAGTTCGAACGGACATGGGTTACCTTGGACTTGGCGCCAGACCGCGACACTATCACGAGCCGTGCTCAGGCCGAAATGATCAGGGCGCTTCAATGTCTTTATGAGACAGGTCTTCTGCTGACAGGTCCTTAGCTGAGAGGTCTTCTGCTGACAGGTCCTTTGTTGAGAGGTCCTTTGCCGAGCGGTCCTTCCGCGAATCCAGCCGTAGTGAGCTCTGCCCGCGAGACTGGTCTGCAGGAGATGGCCCCTGGTTTGAATCCGGATGGATCGTGACGCCCAGCTGTGGTGACGCGATTCGAACGCCCTGTTCACTGAACAGCTCACCGATCCGCCGATTCAACGCGCCTTGCACAGGCAGTCGATCGGCAATCGAGGCAACAAACACCCGTATATCAAAGTCCAGGGAGCCATTGTTGTGGGCGAGCAGCCAGCATTGCGTAGTGGGCTCTCGCAAAACCAGCGGTTGTTCATCCGCCGCTTGTTTGAGCAGACGCAATACCAGTTCGACGTCAGTACCTCCATCGACCGAAACCTTGACCGTGAGACGCGTAATGGAGTCCGTCAATGTCCAGTTGGTGAGTTGCCCTGTGATGAACTGCTTGTTCGGGA
>JAYSTS010000033.1:0-3447 GCA_043719475.1 Gammaproteobacteria bacterium
CCGGCCAATGGATGATTGAAATCCACCTGTACCGACTCTTCGCCGACAGTGATCACGACCCCAGGGAGCTCGCCTCCCGGCTCAGTGAAAGAAACTACCAACCCGGGCTCGAGCGCCATGCCGGTAAACCGAGCTTTGGGAAACCAGCGCAGATTCTCCTCACGACGAGGCCCAAAGGCATCTGCGGCGGTTATCGGAAACTGCGCGTCATCGGCCGGCGTCAGTCCCAACAACACATGCTCAAAGGCAGGTGGCAGATTGCCATCACCGATGACACACGTGACCGGCTTGCCACGACGGGTGGTATCCACTTCCCGACCATCGGCAAGCAACAGCGAAAAGTGCAGGGTGACCTGCATCCCAGGTGTTATGGTCTTTCGAGCAAAAGGTTCACGGGCAATGATGGTCGTCACGATCAGGCTCTCAAGTGTCGGGGCGATCATGGACCAGCCCGGATCGCTCGTTACGCCAATCCTGGAACATTCGCAAGATCCACAACGCAGCACCACAAAACAACGCGCTATCGGCAACATTGAAGGCAGGAAAATAGGCGTCGTTGTAGTGAAACAGCAGAAAATCAACTACGTAACCGTGCCAGACGCGATCGACCAGATTGCCCAGCGCGCCACCGAGTATCAGGCCATAAACCCACACCATCAGCTGGTCAGAGCGAGGCAGGCGACGCAATTCGTAAAGAATGAAGGCGGTGAAGCCGACGCCCAACACGACAAAAAACCAACGCTGCCAGCCGCCTGCAGTTGCCAGCACTGAAAAAGCCGCGCCTTCGTTATGCCAGCGGACCAGATCGAAAAACGACCAGACGGGAATCCGCTCACCATATTCCAGCTCGGCGGTCACCAGCAGTTTTGATCCTCGATCAACCGCCAGTACTGCCAAAGCTAAAACGAGACTCTTAAGAGGCAATCGCACCTCGCTTCGTAAACCAGTCGCGTGCCCGCACGATGTCCAGATCGATCTGTGTCTTGAGGGCGTCAATGGAACTGAAGGTCTGCTCATCGCGAAGTTTGAGGTGAAACGTCACCGTCAGCAGCTGACCATAAAGATCACCGGAAAAGTCGAACAGGTTGACCTCAAGCAGAGGCTCTTTGCCATCGACCGTCGGACGAACGCCGATGTTGGCGATGCCGTTGTAACGACGATCCAGCCCAGCCACGGTCACAGCAAATACGCCAACCAGTGCGGATCGGTATCGTTGCAGCCGAATGTTGGCAGTAGGCACGCCCAGACGCCGCCCCAGTTGCCTGCCATACACCACGCGACCGGTTATCGCGTAAGGTCTGCCCAGCAATTTTTCGGCGAGTGTGAGATCCCCTTCCGCCAACGCCTGTCGCACACGGCTGCTGCTGACGCGCTCGTGATCAAAGGTCAGGGTGCCGAGGTGACTGACTTCATAACCGAGTCGATCACCAGTGGCCTTCAGCATGGCGTAATCGCCCTGCCGGCCCTCTCCAAAATGAAAGTCGTCGCCGACGACAACATAACGAACGGCCAGCAGTCGGTGCAAAAAATCTTCACACACCCACTGGGCTGGCTGGTTTCGTGTTCGCTCGTTAAACGGAAAACACAGTAGAAAATCAATGCCGGTATCGTTCAGCAATTGAGCTTTTTCACGGAACCGGGTCAGTCGTGCCGGCACCTGAGCACCACGAAAAAACTCTCGGGGTTGCGGCTCGAAGGTGATGAGCATCGTCGGCACACCCAACTCCTTGCCCTTGGCAATCAGATGCGAGATCAGCAGCCGATGCCCATGGTGCAAACCATCGAAATTGCCGACGGTAACCGCACACCCTCGGTGCTGGGGCTTGATGTTCGCGTAACCGCGTATGACTTCCATGGCCGGCAGTATACCTACCGAGCTTCACAGTGCCGACGATGACGGAACACTTTGTCCTTCGTCTGATCAGGCACGATGAACAAAATCACGCGGCCGAAACCCCAGAATGAAAAGCATCAGCAGATAAACAGCGCCACCACCGCCAACTGCTGCAGTGATCCAGAGGGTTCTCGACACTTGACCGGCTGCAATCCAATGCTCAACCGGCGGCACCAGCCACATCAGCAGCAATCCCATAGTGGCAGCCGAACCGAAGACCCGTAGCGTGCGACCGTAAAACGTCGGTCCAGGTCGATAGTTGTCGCGAGCAATCAGCACGCGCAGCAGGAGATAGGCGTTTACCCAGGCTGACACGCTGGTGACCAGTGCAAGTCCAACGTGACCGAACCAGCGAAAAACAGCCAGATTACCAATGATGTTGACCGCAATGGCGATCAGGGCAATGCGGAAGGGTGTGCGCGTGTCCTGGCGCGCGAAGTAGGCCGGTGCCAGTACCTTGACGAGGACCATGGGAATCAGCCCGACAGCGAAAGCCTGCAGCGCCAACGACGCCATCAGGATGTCATGCGCTGTCATCTCGCCATGCAGGAAGATCGCTGCCAGCAACGGGCCGCCGAGAAAGTAGAGGGCAAACGCCGCAGGCACCGCCAGCAACAGGGCAAGTGACAACCCCCAGTCCAGCAACTTCGCGAAAGCGTCAGCCTGCCCACGTGCGTCGAGGCGAGACAGATTCGGCAGCAGCACCGTCCCTAAGGCAACCGCCACCAACCCGACCGGCAGTTCGAGCAACCGATCCGCGTAGTACAACCACGACACGCTGCCGACGATGAGCGTGGACGCAAGAATGCTGTCTATGAGCGCATTGATCTGACCCACCGATGCCGCAAAGATCGCAGGCACCAGCAGTCGTCCGACCTGCCGGGCACCTTCATGCTGCAGCCCCGGTCGAGGCAACACCAGCAGATCGAGTTTGCGAATGGCCGGCTGGAGGAAAATCCACTGTACAAATCCGGCAGCAAAAACGCCCCAGGCGAGTACATGAATTGGCGATTCGGAATAACGTGCCCCCAGCCACATTGCCAGCAGCAAACACACGTTCAGTAGAATTGGCGTGAACGCAGCCATCGCATAGCGGTGGTGCGCATTCAGAATCGAGGCGGAAAACGCCACCAGCGAGATGAACCCAAGGTAGGGAAAGGTGATGCTGAGCAATTCCGCAGTCAAGTCAAAACGCGGGGTACCGATGAACCCCGGTGCAAAAACCATGGTTACTGCGGGTGCAAACACAATGCCAGCGACCACCAGCAGGCTCACCGCAATCGCAAGGTTGCCGCCGATCACGGCAATGAACTGTTGCAACTCCACAAACCCGCGTTCGCGGTAGCGCATCAGCACGGGAACAAACGCCTGATTGAATGCGCCTTCAGCGAACAATCGGCGAAAAAAATTGGGGATTCTGAAGGCAACGAAAAATGCATCCGCAAGCCCGGATGCACCGAGATAGTTGGCCAGGACGACATCGCGAACAAAACCCGCGATGCGCGACAGCATGGTCATCGCCGCAACGATGCTCCCCTGGCGCGTCACGCTAT
>JAYSTS010000321.1:0-2095 GCA_043719475.1 Gammaproteobacteria bacterium
GCGATCTCCTGATCGCGATTTTCCACCCGGCATCGCGGTCGGGAGACCGCTCCTTCTACAACGGGGGGGGGGAGGGCTGCCCAAAGCCGCGATGGGTTATGCGTCGGAAGCGGTACCGATTATTGTCGAATCAAGGTTAATCGCCGTTCTTGCCCGTGATCCGGCGCCAGACATTGCGGGTCGTGGTGCCGATCTTGCTGCCGACGCGCTTCAAGACATTTGGCTGCGTCTGCGCAGCGCCGTCCTGCGCACTGGCCGGCGCTGCATCGATCAGACCTTCTGCAAGTGTGCACCTGCGGCCATCGCGCCTTGCGCCCCCAGCTCATCGGCAAGTTGATTCGCAACCACTTCACCGGCAAGTCCAGATACCAGTCCCCGTACGGCGGGTGGCCGCTGCTGTTCCAGCTCGTTTCGTGAATTCTCGGTTACCCCTTCTTCAAGCTGCATGGTCTGTTGGACCGCCGATACCCTGATTTCGTCGGGTTGATTCTGCAGACTGCTTTCAGTCACCGTCGCCGCGTAGAGCGCGGCCGGACGAAAGCGTGCATCGGCCAGATTCCCCTCAAACGAGCTGTTTGCAGTCGGTCCTGCTGAATATCGCTGCTTCGAATCCAGATTCACATACTCGACACCTTCGAGTTTCAGATCCGGCGCTCTGACCCGCAGGAAACTGCGGTCAAAGACCTCGAAATCTATCGAACCGTTGATGACGCCCGAGGATGCCACCAGTTCCGGTGATGGCACCAGGCGCGAAACGGTTTCAGCGGAAAACTGCTGCAGCGTCAGTCGACCACGCAGAATCGGATCCCACACCAATGGTTGCAATCGCCACTCGGGCTCGTTTGGTGCCGGCGGCCGCCACGACGTGAGATTGCCAGCCGATGAAACGCGCACCCGGCCCGCGCCGACATTGGCTTCAAACTCATAAGATTGAATCCGACCGGCATCAGCAACAGGCCAGTGCACGTCCCGTGCTCTGAGCTGCCCGTCCTGCAAACGGATATCGGCGAAGCGGGTCAGCACCGTCGTGCCATCGGACTCACCTGGCATTTCTTCGCGCCAGTGAACCGTCAAACCATCGATCAGCACCCAGTCGAGTCGAACAACCGCCTGCCTGTCACTACGCTGCAGATCGCCAATCAAGCTGGTCGGTGAGACACGTAGCGATTCGGCCGGACCGACACCTGGTGGCTGTGGTTCACCGATCAGCGCTGCGATGCGATGGCTGTCCAGCACACCAAACAAATTCCATTCTCCACCCAGCGGTTTGTACAACCGGAGCAGCGGTCGATGCAGACTGAGCTGGTATATGGCCCCACGTCATCCATCGATCAGCCGCAGCAGGGAGAATTCGAGGGCCACTTCAGGCACTTCGATGATCGGTTCGATTTCGCCAGGCAACCGAACAGTCAAACCGGACGCGGAAATCTTCTGATCGATCCAGTTGACCGACCAGCCATCGGTACGCAGATCAATACCGACACTTTGCGCCCACTCGTTAGCGGCGAAATTCAGGGATTGTGGTAGATAGACATAGTTGAAAGTGACCCAGAAAAAACCCAGCGACGCGGCGATCCACCAGGCGCGAACGCGACGGAAGATCGAAGACGGAAAACCACGTTTCTCGGGAACTGCGGTGCCAGAGCTGTCTTTCACGACTTGTCCCTCCCGTTCGCGTCCCCTCAACAAATCATGGAGACCCTGGAACTGCTCCAGGCCGAAGATCACGATGGAACATTACCGCCCAGGCTTGCTCGTCGTCCACTCGCCGAAAATACCTCGAGTAACACTGCCGCCGTCTGAATGTGTTTGTTATGGTGTCGATGTGTGTTTTGAAGGTCCTGCGAGGGGACAAACCCATGCAATCCGCATCTGTTCGGCATCGATCCGTCGCCAAGACTATCGCTGCGGTGTCACTAACCCTGACGTTGGCACTAACGCTGTGGGGCCTGATCCCCTCACTATCTGCCGAAACAACCAACGTCACCGATGCCGACATCGCCCTTGGATCGAACACGTCGGACTGGTTTGCCTACGGCAGAACCCACGATGAACAGCGTTTCAGTCCGTTGACGGATATCCATGCGGGCAACGT
>JAYSTS010000322.1:0-4399 GCA_043719475.1 Gammaproteobacteria bacterium
GATGAATCGCCGGTCGTGAAAGAAGGGACGTGGAACCACACCCGAACGGTCTTGTTGCAGTTTCCGGACGCGAAGGCCCTCGACCGCTGGTATCACTCGGAAGCGTACCAGGCATTGGCACAGCATCGATTCAGCGCGAGTTCCGGCTCTGTTGTGGTCATACAGGGATTGCCGCAAGCGGCGTAGACTGCCCACGCTTTCGTGTGGCACTCGTGTCAACGAATGGCATGTTGGACGCTGAGGGCTACGCCACCGCGCGGCTGCCGGGGCCATTAAATTCGACGGTGTAGTCCGACAGGTCGAGGTCGTGCGTTACTTCCCAGTAACGATGCAGGCTGAACGGCGAGTTGTTGACCACCCGGCCCTGACTGTTTTTGTACCAGCTCTGTACACCCGGATGGCCCCAGGCGAGTTGTTGGCTGATGCGTTGTACCTCGTCGTTGTAGCGCACGTTCACATCTGCTTTGACCTCGAGCGCTGATATCCCCTGATTCAGCATCTGGCTGATGCACTGCATCGCGTAGTGAATCTGACACTCCACCTGATAGATGATGCTGCCACCGTGGACGATGTTGGTGTTTGGTCCGTACAGGCAGAAGAGATTTGGAAAATTCGGCACGGTGATGCCCTTGTAGGCCTCAGGGCAATCACCCCATTGGGCAGCGAGCGACAGACCACCTCGGCCACGGACATCCATCGGCCACAGAAACAGGTTGGAACGAAAACCCGTGCCAAGAATCAGCACATCGGCTTCGTGCACGGTACCGTCCACAGTCTCAACACCATTCGCAGTGACGCGGCGGATGCCGGTCGTTACCAGATCGACGTTGTCGCGCGCAAGCGTTTGATACCAGTTGTTGTCCACGATCAGTCTCTTACCCCAGACCGGATAGTCAGGCACACACTGGTCGAGCAGATGTGCCTTGTTACCGAGTTCCGTCTGAATATATGCAGTCAGTGCAGTGCGCATGTCGTCGCTGGCTTGGTTCATCGCGCGCTGCGGATGTAACCAGGCGGGGTCAAGATTGACGGTCGGCCAGGCTCGATCGGCAAAACTCCAGATCATGCGGGCTCGATGCCACTCCGCGTAAAAAGGTACGTGGTTCAAAGCCCATTTAAGGCCGGCTTCAACGGGACGATAGTAATCACGCGCTGGTGAGATCCAGTGTGGTGTGCGCTGGAACACCGAGATCTGTCCGGCCTTTGCTGCGGTTTTCGGCAAAAACTGTACGGCGCTGCAGCCGGTGCCGATCACAGCGACACGCTTGTCACTCAGATCAACATCGTGGCGCCAGCGCGCCGAGTGAAACTTCGGGCCGGCAAAACTGTCCAGTCCCTCGATGTCCGGCATTGAGGGACGATTGAGCTGGCCGACTGCGCTCACAACGACGTTTGCGCTGAGGGTTTTTTCGGCGCCGTCCTTGCCTTTGAAACGTACGTTCCAACGTTGTGTCGTTTCGTCATATTCAGTAGTGCTGACTTCAACGCCCAGACGAATGTTCTCGCGAATACCGAAGTCATCGGCGCAACGTTCGAAATACGTGTGCAGTTCATCGCGCTTGGAAAAGTAGCCAGACCAGTTCGGATTACGCTCGAACGAGTAGGAATAGAAATGATTCGGTGTATCGACGCCACAATCCGGATAGGAATTTTCGTACCAGGTGCCACCCACGGCGTCATTTTTTTCCAGCACCGTATACGCGATCCCCGCATCCTTGAGCTTGGCCGCCATGCCGATCCCCGACATGCCGGCGCCGATGATGATCACATGAAAGGAATCGATCGCGGTCGGTCGCTTGTTTCTGGTTTCGGCCAGTACTGATCGCCATTGTTCGTCACGATCAATCATCTGGGTTTCTTCCAGCAGCATCGCCGCGTACTCACGCGGTACCGGCTCAGCGATAGAGAACGACAGCATTTCGTTGTAACGCGCAAGGGCAGGAACCGGGGGCAATGCGAGTTTTCCATCGCGCACCTGGCGCAGCACGTCAAAGGCCGCTGAGCGAATTTCCTGTGCTACCTCCGGAGCATAGTCGCCGCTATCGTCGGGGAACATGCTGCCTGGTGGTGCGACGATCGGTTTCGGCGCGTAGCGCGGTGACAGCCAACGCGACTCGCCAGTCAGTTGCGCAACGACCATCAGGATATTGGGCAGGTTGACGTCCTTCAGCGCAGTGCGCAGTTCATCATCGTCGCCGGGCAGTAGTGTTCCGGAGAAACGGGTGGCGACGGTCATGGCTCAATCCTGAAAAATTCTGTGATCGCGGAGAATAGCGGGGTCTGGCGATGCTGGCGAGCGCCGCTTCCAGAATGCAGCGTCGCAGAATCTTGCCAATTCGGGTGGGTCGAAGCGGTCAGGGAGCCTTCGGTATCGCCTCACGTATCGCCACAGGTATCACCTCATGTATCACCAGTAGCTTTCATCATCTTGCGTACGGCATCATCCAGCCCGCCGCAAATCGGAACTGCGGCGTAGGGCAACCGCAACATAGGGCCATCGGGAGTGACCAGGATGCATGAAGCAAATCGAAGTGAGGGTGCAGGCGGCATAGTTGTTGTCGGCTTCTGTCATGAATGATGGCGGCACGAGTCAAAAAGCAGGTGCGAGTCAAAAAGTAGGCGCGAGTCAAAAAACGGTCACGAGGCAAAAAGTAGGGGGCCGCTACGCACATTACGTGCTCTTCGTTCTGATTCTGGTTTACATCTTCAATTTCATTGATCGCAACATCCTCTCGATTCTCGCGCAGGATATCAAACAGGATCTGGGTATTTCCGATGCCGACATGGGTTTTTTGTACGGTACGGTATTCGCGATTTTCTATGCGGTGTTCGGGATCCCGCTGGCCCGCTTCGCCGATGTGGGAACACGGCGCAGCCTGATTGCCGTTGGGCTTGCGTTCTGGAGCGTGATGACCGCAGCGTCGGGGCTGGCCCGTTCGTTTACGGTCCTTGCGGCCTGTCGAATCGGTGTTGGCATTGGTGAGGCGAGTGCGTCTCCAGCTGCATACTCCATGCTTTCCGACTACTACCCGCCAGAGCGCCGCGCAACCGTGATTGCGCTCTATACCGGTGGGGTCTACATCGGTGCTGGCATCGGCATGTTCTTGGGTGGTCTCATCCTTGATACCTGGGCTGCTCGATTTCCGAATCCGATGGAATCCCCTTTTGGTCTGCAAGGATGGCAGGTAGCGTTCATGGCTGTCGGAACCCCGGGCGTCCTGCTCGCCGTCTGGGTATGGACGTTGCGCGAGCCCATCCGAGGGATCAGCGAGGGACTGATCACCGTTCAGCATCCGTCCCCCTTTCGTGTTCTGGGTGGTGAGCTCATGGCGATCATCCCGCCGCTCAATCTCATTGGCATACGCAGCGACCCTCGTGCGCTTATCACCAACCTCGTCGCGGTGGTGGGATGCGCGCTGGGAGCCTGGGCGTTGATTGCACTCACGGGCAGCACCGCGCAATGGGTCGCCTCGGCCTTCGGCATCTATGTGACGTTCTCGTGGGTGCAATCCCTGAAGATTCGCGATCCGGCAACGTTTGCGATGATGTTCCGTTCAAAGTCCTTCATCTACACCATGTTGGCGTTTCCGATGACGGCATTTGTTGGTTATGGTGCCGGATTCTGGATACCGCCTCTGATCATGCGCATGCACGACGTGAGCGCAACACAGGTCGGCCTGTACATTGGTCTCGGCGCTGCGCTCGGCGGCTTCACGGGAATCACGTTAGGCGGCATGTTGGCGGATTTCCTCAAGCGCAGATTTCCCAGTGGACGTTTGATGGTGGGTTATCTGGTCATTCTCGGTGCGGCGCCGGTTCTGCTGTTGCTGCTCTACTCCGAGAGTCTGGTCGTTCTGTTCTGGCTGAACTTTGTGCTGACCATGTTCAGCGCATGTGGTGGTGGTGTCCCGCCCAGCGTCGCCGCCGATCTCGTCATGCCGCGCATGCGCGCAGTGGCCGGTGCCGGTTACATTCTCGTCAATACCTTCATTGGCCTTGCGCTCGGGCCATACGTCATTGGGAAGCTGTCGGACACCTTTCATGCAGGCGGCATGAGTGATGCAGACGCGTTGCGCACGGCGATCGCGGTGGCCCTGCTGACATTCATCCCGGCATTGTTCTTCCTGGTGCTTGCGCAGAAACACCTGCCTCGAGAGGAGGCCAGCCGATTGCAGCGTGCCCAGGACCTGGGCGAGCCGGTAGCCAAGGATGTGGTGGCAACATTCTCCGCACGGTAGATAAACAAGCCTGCGAGAACGCGGGCTTGTTCTCCCGGAGCGCGGGAGAGGGGAGAATGGGACAGCAAAGCGCCCTCCTTCTTTGCTTGGTGTAAGCTTGTACACGCATCCGCAGACGGAAGTAGTCATGGGCTACCAGGGCATCATTACGATCGAACCAG
>JAYSTS010000323.1:0-2092 GCA_043719475.1 Gammaproteobacteria bacterium
CCAGCCAGATTCGGGAGTACCCGTCGGCCTTTCCGTCCTCACAGCTCCTCTCTCGACGGGAAATCAGCTACCAGCTGAGGTCGTTGCCCGGTGGCGTCATAGCACCGCTGATGACACGGGATACGCAGTGGCATCTCGAATCGAACTTCGTCTACGGTGCCACCGAAACCGAATATTTCTGGTGCTTCATGGCGCTTTCCGGCGACAGCTGCCCATCGTTTGGCACCACCGACCTCGAGCATCCGACTCAGCTGTATGTGCTCAGTCAAACTGCAAACACCATTTCCACCGAGCCTCCTGCTTCGAACTGGGGCGACGTCCAGAACCACACCCTCAGCGATGTAAAGCAGACATCGCAAACGATCATCGTGCTGCAGAACACCACCAGTCCCTGGATCAAGACGTTGCCGGTGAAACGCATCAATACGGAAACGGCTGCAAACCAATCGGCCAAGACTGCAGTCGATGTTTACCAGTACGTTGCGAATACCGCCGTGCCGATGACTCGCATTCTCCGTGACAACGACACGGCCACGAGATTGCAATGGTCACGAAGTCTGCACCCCGCACCCAACAACATGCCCGCAGTTGATTGTCTTGATGTGACGGCAATCGGGTGTGTTGCGACGTGGTTCGGCGCTTCCTATGCCGACAACCGCTACCCCACGTCGGTGACCAACGCCGCAGGGCACCAGTCGCAGTTCACCTGGGACTCACGATTCGGCATGCCGAAGACAGCGCTGGATCCCGACTATCGTACCCACGTCATGAGTTACGATCCGTTCGGACGACTGATCCAGGAAATCCAGCCGGATCAGACGACGACGAATATCAGTTACCAGCGCTGTGATGTGGTGTCCTGTGCGGCGGTGAGTGGTGCCGTGGCGGCGATGAAGATCACGGTCAGTGTCATCAACGGTAACAACGGCGGCTTGCAGGTTGCGCCCACGTCCGCGCAGTACGTAGATGTGCTGGGGCGAACCGTGCTTGAAGAAGTGCAGGCGCTCGACCCTGCTGATGGGCTGCGGCGCGTACGCACGGCGTACGACACGGCTGGACGCGTGAAGTTTGTCTCGCGACCCTACTTCTCGACGCAGACCATGCCTGATTGTTCAGCGGGAGCGGGCAGCGGTTGTACCTACTTCAGCTATGACATCCGCAATCGGGTGATTCGGGAAGACCGGCCGGATGCAGGATTTACCGTGACCAGCTGGTCAACCAGCGCGGGATCAATCACCGCAGTAAGCACAGAGACGATCAAACGTCCTGGCAACGCCGACAACACCATGGCGAAGCAGAACACATTCAATACGCTGGGGCAGCTGTGGATTACCGTGGATGCGCATGGTCACTCAACCCAGAATACGACCACGCAATACAGCTACGATTCGCATGGCAACCTGGCGGGGGTTTACTCCGCGAAGTCTGGAGACTCGCTGAAGACTATCGCGACCATGACCTATGACCTTGCCGACAATCGCAAGACACTCTACGACACCAACACAGGAACCTACCTTTTCGACTTCGACAATCGGGGTCTGGTGACTCTGATGACAGACGGCAAGTTGCAGAAGACGAAGTACGAATATGATGTGTTGGGGCGGCTGGAGAAGCGGTACGACAAGTGGGTGTCAGGTACGACTGCCGCCGAGACAAACACCTGGAACTGGGATGTGACCGGGGCGACCGGACAGCTGGAATCAGTGGCCAACTCGGCTATCACCGAAAACTATTCGTACAATGCGGATGGCAAGCTGTCCGGTGTGCAGTCGGTGATCAACGTTGCGGGTGTACTCGGTAAAACCTACAACCGTAGTTTTGGGTATGACACCTCAGGGCGACTGTCGACGATCGGTTACCCGGACGTGACAGTCACCCACGGCTATTCCGCGTTGGGATACCAGACAAAGTACCTGAACGGCAGCGCGGTGCTGGACGAGGCGACGGATACGGATGCGTTTGGCAATGTGACGGAGCAGCGATTCAACAATGCTGCGGTGCGTACTTCTCGCACGTTTGATACGGCGATGGGGCGGTTGCAGACGATCCAGTCAGGGACGTCCGTACTGCCGTCGGCTATCCAGAACCTGGT
>JAYSTS010000324.1:0-11043 GCA_043719475.1 Gammaproteobacteria bacterium
TATCAACATCGGCAGACAACCCGCGATCACCTGAATCACGATTACCGCTTCTATCGATATCAGCAGCAGTAACGAACAGGCGACCGCGGCAACGGCCTCAGAAGCCGAGTGCATGGTGTACAGATTGGCTACCGCACGCGGCGACTCATCGACCCGATTGAGAGCAAGTTCGGTGTCGTACAACAGCGCCAAGTCTGCACCGGAAATCAGACTCACACCAATCCCCAGCAAGCCTTCAAAAATCAGGAAACCGGTCAGCGAGTCTGCCCACAACAACGACAGGTGTCCGCACGCGAGGAAGAACGTGCCCAGCATCAGCGCACGCTTTCGGCCAAACCGATCCGCCAGCACACCACTGGGAATTTCCATGATCACAACCACGGCACCAAACCATGCCTGCGTGAGAAAAACCTGCTGCATGGTCAGACCATGCTGCTGAAAGTACGGGACGATGATCGGGATAATCACCAGAAATACCTGAAAAAATGCCAGCAGCATGGACTTGGGCAGATTGCCCGGAAGCCCTTGCCATGCGTTGTATCGATTCCATTGGGTCATCTGATTGCTCCTGCCGGGTAACCCCGATCAACTCTTTGCCGCGGTTTGTCAGCTGTTAAATTTGACAGACGTACTCACACGGCCAAAAAAAAACCCCGGGGTCTGGGTGGACACCGGGGTTTTGATTCGACGGGTGGATTAACTATCCGCCTGCTTCTCCCGTTCCACTCCGGCCATAGGCACATGCCAGCAGCGCCACATCAAGTGTGGTCGCCCGGGTAATGCACATGGACAGGGATGGTTTTCGGGACATGTTCAATTCTTTGGTTCTTTCGTTCGTTGATTCGTTTAAATCAGTGAATCTCTGCGGCGCACCACAGCGGCCGGCACTTTGCATGCGCGGGCTGATGATTGTCAACGCTCATCAACCTGGCACCCATCACGCGACCAGATACTCACGCGTTCCAAACACACGCTCATAGTGTTCAGCGGTGAACAGTTCTGCCGGCACGCGCTCAGGGCCGATGAAGGCGGCGTGAGTCGTTCCAGCCAGTTCAGGCTGCTCAGCAAACAGGGTCATCGCCCGTATCCTGCGTTGCACATCCACCTCACCGAACCTGGCCATGAGCGTGGTGACGAAAGAGGCGGCATACCGCAGGCGACGCATGCGTTCGCACCTTTCCTCGACATACGGACGAAACTGGTCAACAGACCACTCCGAGCCTCCAGTGAGGATTTCGCCAACCGTGCGCACGTCACGCAAGGTGACAGACATGCCCTGCCCCATAATCGGATCGTTGTAACCCGCCGCATCACCGATCAGGACTGCGCCGTCAACACACGGGACATCAACCCAGGCATCCTGGCTCGGCCAGGATTTGCAAGGGCCGGCGGGTCGTGCATTGGCAATCACTTCGCTGTGCGGCACCTGCGGCATGTTGAACAAGGCAAGCATCTCCTGTGCGCCGTCTGGTCCGGTGAATCGCGCACGACCTGCATAGGCATAATCCGCATACAGTCGAACACGACCACCGCCCTGGGGAAACACCAGGTAGTGAATGTCGCCCACCTTGCCAACGGATTGAAGATCTTCCGGCCAGCCATGTGCCCCTTCAATCAGCAATCCAGCGAGCAGATGATCGAGAGGCGCTTCGTTCATCGGAATTGACAGCTGACGTCGCACCAATGAACCTCGGCCATCCGCGCCAACAATCAGACGACACCGTACGCTGTGATCCACGCGATCCTGAACAAAGCTCACCTGCGGGGCGGCGCCAGCCACCACCGTCACCCGGCTGATACCACGACGCACATCGACACCCGCCTGAACGGCTGCGGCCAGAGATTCGTTCTGCATGACCACGTGTTGCATGCATAGCGGTCCGGGAATGTCTTCCCGCAGCTGTGCCATTGGCCCACCCATAGCCTCCGCCTGTTGTGGGGGAAGCAGTTCGTCATAGCCTATGCTGCGCCGCAGGTGATGTCCGCCAGCGGCCATGAACCGGTCGTAGAGCCCCACCCGCTTCAGCTCGGCGACACCCCATGGCGCCATCCACTCACCGCGCACACGGTCTGCAAATTGTGTCAACTGCTCAAGCAGCAGTACCCGCAACCCGGCTCGCGCAAGAAAACCGCCGAGTGCGCTGCCACCAAGACCACCGCCAACTATGGCCACATCCACATCGGTCCTCACCACGGACCTCAAGTCGGACCTCAAATCGGACCTCAAATCAGACATCGTCGGTCTCCTTGTTGAAAACCCTGATCATTCACGTCACCCAACCCTGCGGGAAGTTTTCTTCCAGCAGTTCAGTGATGCTCAGTGATTGAATGCCATGCTCGGCATGCATCTGCGCAGTCAGTTCGGACGCATCATGGGTGCGCGAGTACACCAGGCAATTCGGCCAGTTGCGCTTGATCCAGAGCGAGGTGCGCAGGTTCTGTGCAGCATCGCCGGTGCCCAGAATGATGACCGGCTCGCCGACTTCCAGATCAACACTCAATCGCAGCTTGCGCCACACCTCGGGGTGCGACACGTCCCCTTGCAACACCAGGCGACGTTGATCACGGCTCAGCCGTTCCTGTTCCTCGACCACCTGCAATCGCCGATCCGCATCGACATCGATGATCACGATCCTCGACAATTCGTTTGGCGCATGTTGTTCAAGCTCCTCCAGTACTGTCTGGCCGAATCGCCCGAAACCGGCCAGCACCACCACATCCTGTGTCTGAGTGCGCTGGAAGTGTTGAAGCAACTGCTTGTTGACGAGGTTCATGGCTGCAAAATTGTAGGCGTTGAAGGTCACGCAATGGCGTGCAACATCCGTATCGGCCAGCGAACGCATGAAACGCAGACTATGGCTGTGCAAGACGATTTTTCCGCGCAGCTTCGGATAACGAACCAGCACACGCGCAGCGGTTTCGAAAGTTGCAAAGTCATCATCACCCAGTAACACCAGACGCCGTGCTCGACGCAGCCGAAGTTCCTTCAACAGGAAGTCATGGGTGGTGTCGCCAGCGATCACCAACGCGTGGTACGACTGCGCAAGCTCACGTTCTCGCCCCGGATCGAAACGACGATCCACGACCAGCACCTGAATATCCGGATCCATCCGTCGCAGGACTCGCAGGTAGCTGGTCGAAAGCTCACCCGACCCGACCACGATCACGTGATCCTGCAGGTGATTGAGACGCCAGCGTGTGGGCGACAGTGCGCGCAACACTGCCTCGATCACCGCAGAGGCAGTCAGCAGCGGCGAGCCAAAATACGCGATCCACAACAACGCCTGACCCCAGACTGGTCCGCCGGTTGGCGTGCCTATGTCCAGGCCGCCAATCACGAACAGACCGAGACTGAAATAAGCCTGGGTCAACAGCCCTGACGAGGCAACATCCGCAGTATCCGTGAGGTCGACACCACTGCGAAAACCGATGATCGCAACCAGGAAGGTCAACGCCGCCGCATACCATCTCCAACCCAGCATCACTCGACCGAAAGACTGCATGCCCGACGAACTCCACGCACTGGAAGGATTCAGCCGATTATCCACGCTTTGTCCTTCAGTTGGGCACGAACCGGGGGCGTCAGGCAGGCTTACAAGTGATCTCTGCCGTAAATCCTAACCTTCGGGTTAGACTGCGATTACGCTAAATTCTGGGGAAGCTGCTTGCGGTTCTGGAGTTGGATACTCGTGATCGGCATGTGTCTGCTGATCGCGGCAGGTCTGGGTTTCTACAAGTACGGCGTCATCCAGAGCGCAATCGCCCGAGGCAAAGCGTTTCCCGAGCCCATGGAGGCCGTTGTGGCCGTCACTGCAACTGCGATCCAGCGTCAATCCGGGTTGACGGTGAGCGGGGTTGTCGTGGCCACTCAATCTGCCGAACTGCGCAACGAGGTGCCTGGTCGCATCGTGACGGTCGGCTTCGAGGCAGGCGCACTTGTCACGCAGGGGCAATTACTCGTCGGGCTCGATACCACACAGGAACGAGCCCAACTGGCCGAGACACAAGCGAGCCTTGCGATCGCACGGCTCGCGCTGGCAAGGGCAGAACGACTGGTCAAATCCGGCGCCGGCTCAGTCGAAGCACGTGACCAGGCCAAGGCTCAGTTCGAAGAAGCCAGCGCCCGCACACGAGCGTTATCCGCCGCCATTGACAAAAAAAACTTGCGCGCACCGTTTGCAGGTGTCGCCAGCCTGCACCAACTGGAGGCCGGCCAGTACCTGCCAGCGGGATCCATAATCGCGACGCTGGTCGGCCACGACCGGAATCTGTGGATCGACTTTTCAGTACCGCAGTCACAGGCGGATCTGCAAACCGATGCAGTCGTTCAGATCAGGGCAGATGACCTTCAGCTCGGTGTACTCGAGGCGACGGTGATTGCCAGGGACCCGTCCGTTCAGGCGAGTTCGCGCAATCTGCGTTTTCGTGCCGAACTGCGTGAACCGCCGGCTGGATTATTACCCGGGATGCTGATCAAGGTACATGTGCCAATCGGTGACGTGCGTCAGCTCGTCACCGTACCCTCCCAGTCGATTCGCCAGGACAGTCTCGGCGCTTGTGTGTACGTATTAAAGGAAACCAACGAAAACGGCCAGAACAAGCTGCGCGCCGAGCGCCGCCCGGTAGTGGTGTCGGCCGTCGGTATTCCGGACGCTGCGGATCAACTGGTGATCGAAGAGGGATTGGTTGCAGGCGAACGGATCGCCGCCAGCGGCGCATTCAAATTGCGCAATGGGTCTCTGGTGCAGGTCATTGAACGCGATCCTGCAGCGGTTGATCGTGTCGTCGGTCACTGAGAACCCACGCAGATGTTACCTCCCGAGTTGACTTCAGCAGCCACCAGGCCTCGACTCACCGATATCTTTGTTCGACGTCCAGTCCTCGCCATCGTCCTCTCTCTCGCGCTCGTGCTGGTTGGACTGCGTACCGCAGTGGACATGCCCGTACTGCAGTACCCTGAAATCGAGAGTTCATCGCTGGTCATCACCACCCCGTACGTCGGCGCCGACGCGAAGACGGTCCAGGGTTTTGTCACCGAGCCGATTGAACGGGCCGCGTCTTCCATTCCCGGCATCGACTACGTCGACTCGACGACCACTGCCGGCATGAGCACCGTCACCGTCTGGTTAAAGCTGAACGAGCGCAGTACGGATGCGCTGGCAGAACTGACGACCCGACTCAGTCAGATCCGTTTCGAGCTGCCAGCAGGAGCCGAAGATCCTTCCGTCCGGGTGCGACGTGCCGACCGACCCCAGGCCGGCTGGTATCTGGACGTTCCTTTGAATGAAGGTGTGGATCGTGCCACGGTAACGGACTATCTGACGCGCCGTGTCAATCCGCTGCTGGCTGCAATTCCGGGTGTACAAGAGGTCACGCTCGAAGGTGGTCGCGATCCTGCCATGCGCGTCTGGCTCGACCCAGACCGGATGGCTGCCTACAACGTCAGTACCCAGGACATTGAACGCGCACTGGGTCGCAACAATGTGATTGGAACAGTGGGTTCCAGTCAGAACGGCGATCGACGTGTGAATCTGCTGGTGGATTCAACACTGCACGATGCGGAGGAGTTTTCCCGCATCGTGATCCGCCGCAGCGAAGACGCGATGATCCGCATTGCCGATGTGGCTCATGTCGAACTCGGTGGCGTGGAGCCCTCAGGAACCGCCCGCATTTCCCAGCAACCCGCTGTATTCATCGCCGTCTGGCCGTTGCCTGGCGCCAACGAGATCGACATTGCTGATGCCATGTACGTCATGCTCGATGACATCAACAAAACCCTGCCGGATGGGCTCCACATTGGCATTGGCCATGATGTCACGTTGTACATGCGAGATGCGCTGCGGGAAATCTTCATCACGCTGGCCGAGACGGTACTGCTGGTGGGGATCGTGGTCATCGTGTTCATGGGTTCGTTACGAACGGCGCTGGTGCCGCTGATCACGATCCCCATCTCCCTGCTCGGCGCAATCGCGGTAATGTCCTTGATGGGATTTTCGCTGAACCTACTGACGGTACTGGCCATCGTGCTGGCGGTTGGGCTGGTCGTGGACGATGCCATCGTGGTTGTTGAAAACGTCGCCCGCTACATGCGCGAGGGCATGACGCGCATGGAAGCCGCACTGGCCAGTTCGCGCCAGCTGTTTGCCCCGATCATCGCGATGACTCTGACACTCTCCGCGGTGTATGCCCCGATCGGCTTTCTATCCGGTCTGACCGGCGTGCTCTTCAAGGAATTCGCTTTCACACTCGCCGTCGCAGTACTCATCTCCGGATTGCTTGCGCTGACGCTGTCACCCATCATGAGTGCGTGGGTGGTCGCAGACGAAACACGATTCACCAAACAGGTGAATAAAGGCTTTGGCGCACTGCAGCGACGGTACCGACGACTGCTGGATCAGTTGCTCGCACGAAATGCCCAAGTGCTGTTTGTCGCGCTCTTCGTTTCGCTCCTGGCCATCCCGTTCTATTTCATGTCCGCATCTGAGCTGGCCCCACTTGAAGACCAGGGCAATATTCGGGTGGTCATTACCGCACCACCCGAAGCATCTCTCGACTACACCGAGCGCTACATGTATGACGTGGTCGCAGCGATGCAAGGTCTGCCGGGTTCCACGTTTATGTGGCAAGTACTTTTTGGGTCCGGTGGATTTGGCGGCATGCAATTCACCGACTTCGATGCGCGTTCACAAAGTGTGCATCAGATGATGCCGCAGGCTTTCCGGAGTCTATCGCAGATTCATGGCGTCACCGCCCGACCCATTCTGCCTTCGGCGCTCCCCACTGCGGGTCGGTTTGGCGTCGAACTGGTCGTCATGTCGGCGGACCCGGTCGAGATGATGTTGCCGGAGGCCAACAAGCTCATGCAGAAAGTGATGCAGACCGGCACTTTCATGTTCACGGATACGGATCTGCGGATCGATCTTCCGCAAGCCCGGTTTGAACTTGATCGCGAACGTATTGCTGATCTGGGCATGGACCTCGCGGAAGTGAGTCGTCAGCTCAGCGTGTTTCTGTCTGGCAATTTCATCAATCGTTTCGACCTGGACGGCAAGGCTTATCGGGTTATTCCCATGGTCAAGGATCAGGACCGTCTGAATCCTGCGCAGCTGCTGCAGCTACAGTTGCGCACACCGGCAGGTGAACTCATGCCACTGAGCGCGCTGGCCGAGTTGAAAATGGAAGTGGATCCCGGTGTGCTCGGCAAGTTTCAGCAGAACAATGCCTTTCGCATCTATGGCGGAGTCATGCCTGGCACCACCAAGGAGCAGGCGCTATCGACCCTCGAAAACGCTGCCAGGGAGCAACTGCCCGCCGGATACAGCATCGACTACGCGGGCGAGTCGCGGCAACAACGCCAGGAAGGTAATACCTTGCTCGGCGTGCTCGGAATATCGCTGTCGTTGGTGTACTTCGCCCTTGCAGTTCAGTTCAACAGCTTTCGTGATCCGTTGGTGGTATTGATCGGTTCGGCACCATTGGCGATCTCTGGTGCCCTGCTGTTCACCTTTGTCGGGTGGACCACCATCAATATTTATTCGCAGGTGGGTTTCATCACGCTGGTCGGTCTCATCGCCAAGAACGCGATCCTCATTGTCGAATTCGCTCGTCAGCTACAGGAACAGGGGCTGGAGAAACTGGCAGCCATCAAGGAAGCTGCCAGCACACGTCTGCGCCCGGTGCTCATGACGACGGGTGCCACCGTCATGGGCCATTTTCCGTTGGTACTGGTGAGTGGTGCTGGTGCCGAGGCGCGCAACAGCATCGGCATCGTACTGGTTGCCGGTATGCTCATTGGCACGCTGTTCACGCTCTTCATCCTGCCGAGCGTCTACATGGCGCTGGCCTCCAGACATCAGCACCCACAGGCAGCCAACGAGCATGCTCCGTCAGTTTGAATTACAGCCTTTCAAGCAGCCAAGACAACGCCGCAGCTCAAAGGCCACGCAGCTTTGGCGCGACTTTTTCGGCAGCAAAAAAAACGTGATGAAGCAAGGGGGCCGGTGCAGCGGCTGTTACTTGGCGACGTGATAAACCCCCGGTTTGCTTTGGCGATTTAACAGCTCAACAATTCGCGGCACTAAAGGACCGAACTCCTGGAGGCGATTTCGCTGAGCCACAAGAACTACGATAACCATCGTCAACGACTTCAGGTTCTGTTGGTACTCAATGCCCTTGTCTGCAGAGAGGAGTGCGTAGAATTCTTCTGCCGTGGCCCGCGCAAGGAGAGCTCCATTTTTTGTTCCTGCCCACCCGATTCCAGAAACTGTGAAGACACTAAACTCTGCCGGGAAGTAGCCAGCCAATCGAACGGGAACGGATTCATCAAGCAGCAGCTTCATCGTTTGCCCTGGATAGGTCTCGCGACGCGCGCTCTAAAAGCCCAATGGCTTGTATTTTGGAAACCGATGGGAAGTCGATGAGGAAATCGTTCAGGCGATCCCCAGCTCCCAGATACTCGAACAAGATACGAATTGGAACCCGCGTACCCGAGAACACGGGCGTTCCACCTAGAACTTCCTCATCTCTGCAAATCAGTAATTCTGCCATTTATACTGCCTCCGCAACGGCTCCATCTTAACGCTGATCAGGCGGAAATCTCGCATAGGCCGTAGTCCTCAATACTGCGCGGTCCCACCATCCACACTGAGCGTCGCACCAGTGATGCCGCCACCCGCCTCGGACGCCAGCAGCACGGCCATGGCAGCAATCTCTTCAACCGTATTCGGTCTTTGAATGGCCGCCTCCCGGGCGAACATCGCGACCATCTCATCGAATGTCATCCCCATCGCGGCGGCTGTTGCAGGTCCGTTGTCTTTGACAATATCGGTGATGACCAGACCAGGACAGATCGCGTTGACCGTCACACCGAGTGGTCCAACTTCCCGTGCCACCGATTTGGTAAGGCCATTGATCGCGTGTTTGGCTGCTGTGTAGGCGCTGAAGGCAATCTTGCCGATCTTGCCTTCGACCGAAGAAATGTTGATCACCCGGCCCCACTTCCGCTCCGTCATGCCTTGCAGCACGCGGCGTGTCGACCAGAATGTCGAATACAGGTTCCACTTTATGGTGCTGTCGAATGCCTCATCACTGAGCTGCATGATCGGCTGCAGATCGGTGGCACCACCGGCATTGTTGACAAGAATATCGACACGGCCAAAGGCTGCGATCGAGGCATCGACAAATCCTTCGACATCCGCCTGCACTTGCGCGTCACCGGCGATAAACCGGGCTCGCGATCCGGCGCCAAGTGTCGCCAGGGCCGCTGCGCCTTTGGCGGCGCTTCTGGCCATCAATGTGACACTGGCGCCTTCATCGAGAAAGGCTCGCGCAATGCCCAGACCAATGCCTGCTGTGCCACCCGTAATTGCTGCCACCCTGCCATCCAGCTTGCCCATAACGCGCCTGCCTTTGAAAAGCCGCGAGTCTAACCGTCCTGCGTCTGGTGTCGAATTTTGTCGATGGCTGGCATAAGGTAGAGACATCGTCATCGTGCATCATATTCGGGAGATCGGATCATGGCCGAAATAACGCAGACTGCGGATACCGCCAACGCTTGGCGCAGCGACACACCCGGCCATGCCGGCTGGACCCGAACTGCTCATGCCACCGATCCGAACAAGTATTTCATCGCTTCGGCTGATGGTCATGTGCAGGAGCCCGCCAACCTCTGGGTTGATCGCATGGACCCGAAGTACCATCACCGATTGCCGGGTGTCGTCATGGACGCCAGTGGCAATCCGATGCAAAAAACAGAAGGGTTCCGACCACTTCGGATTCGCAACATCCCTTTCGAAGGCGAAGATCTGCTGCGCAACAAATCAGGCAAGACACCTGAAGAGCGCCTGCGGGACCTGGCCATGGATGGGGTGGATGCCGAGATCCTGTTTCCAAACAAAGGATTGACGATCTGGGCGACCCCGGATGCTGTGTTCAGCCAGGCCATGTGTCGTGCGTACAACGAATGGGCGTGGGACACATTTGGCGCCTTCAACGATCGACTGGCGCCGATGGCGTGTGTCGCGCCGGGTGATCTCGACGGAACCATCGCTGAAGTTGCGCGCTGTGCCAAGCTCGGATTCAAAGGGCTGTCACTACCCTGCAAACCCGTGTGGGGGCCACCTGATCACGAAGCACCCAACTACAATCTGCCGGAATTCGATCCACTCTGGGCGTGCATTCAAGACGTCGACCTGCCGATCACGTTCCACGTCTCCACTGGCCGCGACCCTCGCACTTCACGCGGCAATGGCGGTGCAATCATCAACTACGCCGTGCACTCGCTGGCACCGACCATGGAGCCGATTGCCAACCTCTGCGCCTCCGGTGTGCTGGATCGTTTTCCGAAACTAATCTTTGGCTCGGTGGAAGCCGGCATCGGCTGGGTCGCCTGGGCATTGGCTGCCATGGACGAGGCCTATAAAAAACACCACATGTGGGTGCGACCCAAGCTCAGACAATTACCCAGCGAGTATTTCCGGCAGAACGGTTTCGCCAGCTTCCAGGAAGATCCGCCGGGGCTCGCTGTCGCCCGCGAAATGGGACTGGTCGACAACTTCCTGTGGGCGAATGATTTTCCGCATCACGAGGGCACCTGGCCACATTCGGCGGCTGCGATCGAGCGAACCATGGGTGGACTCTCTGATGCAGAGCGCGCGAAAATCCTTGGCCTGAACACTGCGCGGATCTTCAAGCTGCCTATTCCGCAGCGATACCTCAGCTGACGATCAGCCTGGGTTCCCAGACCAATAGAGGCACCGGCTCGTCACAAAGGAACGCACGAATCATCGTGTTGACGATCTCCGGCTGTTCCTGCTGCACCCAGTGCGACACGTGAGGCAGATACCGGATGGTGAGTGACTTCACGAAGTCCTCGGTGCCGTAGGTGGTTTCCTTGGTCAGCGCCATGTCATCCTCGCCCCAGACCATCAGCGTTGGGGCTTCGATCAGTGGATAACCAAGCTTCTGCTGCCGTCGCATTCCACCACCTACCACCAGCGCGCGGTAGTAATTGATCATCGCGGTGAGAGCGCCGGGCTGCGCCGC
>JAYSTS010000325.1:0-11027 GCA_043719475.1 Gammaproteobacteria bacterium
GCCATGACTACCGCGTCCATGCCACCTGCCCGCATCTTTGTTAGCTCTACCTGTGAGCGTCCATCAGCTCCAGCATACGGAGAAGCTTCGCCTTCAGGGATGATGTCCGCATGCGCGTCAAGCACCAGCGCGCGGTTATGGATCGCCTGCGCTTCGGCAGCGTTGTGAGCTTTAGACAATCCCTCGACACGAACCTCTCGCCCTGTGCATCCGGTAATCACCAGGAGTGCCAGCGTCAGTATCGTTGTGCGAATCTGTACCACCATAAATTCCTCCGACTGATTGTGATAGGTCGCGATCTCTTACATTTGCGCAACGATGCCCTGTTCAAGCATCGACTGGATTTCTGGCAACGACCTGCCGGCGAGCACAAGCAGCTCATGCGTGTGTTCTCCCGCCAGCGGCGGATGAAGTTTCGCCGGTGACATTCGGTCGAAGTGGCAAAGCGCCCCCGGGCGCTGGAACGCCCCCCATTCGGTATGGTGGCTGGGTGCCCGGAATTGCATCTGGGACGGCGACTGCCAGAAGTGTTTTGGCATCTCCCCGTCCGCGCGAACGCAGGCGAGTTGGCGCGCACCAAACAGCGTTACCCAATAGTGGGCCGGGGCCTCTTCGAACATCGACTGTAGCTGGTCGGCATCATTGAAGTCAGGTTCATCGAATCCTGCTCCCTGCAGCAATTCGCGCGCGCGCTCGCGTTCTGCCGTTGAGACGAGCCCCAGGAATACCCAGGCACCGTCCGCGCAGCGATACAGACGGTAAGACGGCGCCAGCCCATGCTGGCCGGTATCCGGCAGTGCTCGGGGTGTCTTGCCAGGATACGCCAGAAAATCGTCCGCATTGGCCCAGGCATTGGCACCAAACATGTCCACGAACACCGTTTGACCACGACCGGTGCGTTCGCGTGCCAACACACCGAGCAGTGCAGCCGAGACCACTACCAGCGCTGTATTCGGGTCCGGATTGACTTCATTGGCGCGCATCAACCGGCGCGACCAGGCGCGTAGAGCGCTCAGATCGAGCAACTCCGATGGCAGTTGACCTCCCATCTGCAGAAACACGCCACCCATGCCTGCCCCAGGTATGGGATGCGTGCTTGGCCTATGTGCGCCCGGACCCTCGGGTCCATAACCGTTGCATTGCAGATAAATGAGCCGAGGATTCACGGCCTCGAGTGAGGCTGCGTCGATGCCGAGTTTTTCCGGCACACCGGGACGGAAGTTGTGTATCAGCACATCGGCGTCGCGGAGCAGATCACAGACCACGGCTTGCCCGGCTGGGCTCTTGAGATTCACGCGGATGCTGCGTTTTCCCAGATTGACGCGGCAGGCACCAATGCCACCGGCAAGCCCCCGATAGGGATCACCTTCAATCGGCTCCACCTTGATGACGTCGGCACCAAGCTCTGCCAATAACGAGGCGCCAAACGGGGCAGCGATGATGGTGGCGATTTCAACGATGCACAGGCCCGCAAGGGGCAGTTGGTCACTGGGCTCGAAGGGCACCACAGGACGCGGTGAGACCTGCCACGAGCGGGCGATGTCTTCGCCGTTCACAGTCCCATACCGCGGATTCGCAGGGGTATCTGCAAGACGTGCCAAGGGGCCCAGCTGTTTGCCGCCCCCCAACTCAATCACGTGTCCGTTGGCAAGCATGTCAGTGTCTTCAAGTGCCTCCTGCGTGGATTGCACAAGACCGGCCACAACGCTGCCGTTGTCGATGAAGTCGTCCATCCACTGCGCCGCAGTCTTTTCCTGCATGCGCTGGAACATGAGATCGCGGAAGTGCTCACGCTTTACTTCCGGCAAGTTCATCTGCGTGGTGTCGTAATCCGGGTCGGCGAGAATGTCGACGAGCTCGGTGGCGACGAGGAAGTTGTCGAACAGGTGTGGCAGCAGATTACCCAGTTGCACCCATCGGCCATCAGCCGCCTGCGTCGGCAGATAGTGTAGCGATGGCAGCGGGGCTAACGCGGCGGATCCGGCTACACCATCGACAACATCACCCAGCCGGCTGCGAAACTGTTCACCCAGCATGGCGCCCTGCTCGTAGGCGAGAAAACCCTGCAACAGGCTGGTTTCCACCAGTGAACCCTGCTGGTGCCGCTGGCGCGCAATCAGCGCCGCGAGTACACCGCTGACTACGGACTGGGTACAGGCGTGAATGCCAACCTGCAAGGCAGAAAACGCAGGACCGTCACGATCCGGACAACCGGTAAAACACATCATGCGCCCGGTGGCTGCGGCCACCACGTGTTCATATCCGGGAAGGTCCGAACGAGGATCATCGGCGCCAAACGAGGTCACCGAACAGATCACCAGGTGCGGGTATAACCGACGAAGTTCATGCACATCCACCGCAGCCGCCTTGCGGGTCGCCGGTCGCCAGTTGACGACGAGCACATCTGCCGATGCGCAGAGTGCATGGAATCGAGCGTGTTCCTGTTTGACGTCGAGATGAATGGCAGCAGTGCCGCGTCGCCACATCGGCGCCGCTGGCAGATGATCAAAATGGTCTGAGCAACGAAGTCTGAGCACCTCGCAACCAAAGTCCGCAAACACCGTCATCGCCATGCCGCCCACGGGACCGATCGTCAGATCAAGAACCCGGACGCCATCCAGCGCCTGCTCTGTCATATCCCATTGCCTTTTTTACTCCTGCACCAGGTTCGCCAGGACATTTGGTGTTCGATCATGACGCTAACCCCTCAATAACCCGCGCAGCAACTGCGGGGAACGCAAGAAACCGATGATCGACGCCACTCGAAGTGCTGATTCGAACGGGTAGGGCAATGTGTGAATCCCCCCATGCACCCGGATGGTACCCGGTGTGGGTGTATCCGGGTGCAGCCAGTCGTGTATGGCGAGGAGGCCGTTCAAACACCGGGACTGATCCGGAAGAAACGATTGCACGCCAAATGCTGCCGCGCCGCCAAACGCAGCCGTGAACACGGGGTGTTCCACCGAGCGGGTACGGGTGATCGCCGCTGTGTTCGCGGAAATTCGCATGGGTGTGGTGCGCGACTCGTCCTCGCCTGCACACAGGTGCCAACATTCGGCGGTCAGCACTTTGCCGATGTACTGTGCAGCCTGGTAACTCGCGCCCTGGATGCTGACCACGCTGCGACTCACCGCAACCCCCGAGCGCTGTGTGCAACCATTTTCCCGCGACAGCAATCCTGTTGCGGCCAGCAGTGCTTCCCATCGCGGTCGAGCGTGAAGTCTGGCTTTCATCGCAGTCACGTCCTCGCCGCTGAGCGCAGTAGGTGTAGTAGGGGAGACCAGCATCGTGACGCTGCGTACCAGTTCCTGCGGCAAGGCATCGACCAGAGCATTCATCACGCCAGTGAGCCGCATCTCCCTCGCCTGACCCGGCGCATAGGCGTACAGACCGAGATCCATCGGCGTACCGTCGCAAAATGCCAGCAGTGTTGACAGCACCTCCTGCGGGCGAGTCAGCAGATCCACAGGTTGTGCGGGAACATGCAGGCGACCGGAGAGTTTTCCCGACTGGTACCACGCCTCAGGTGGCGGCATGGTATCGAGCCACAATACATCGGCGCCGGCCTCAAGCCACGCCCGTGTCGGCGCCATCTCGGCACCCGCGCCGAACATGACGATACGCCGCCCGCCGAGATGAATCCGGCCGTCATGAACGACCTGGTCTTGAACCCAGGCGAGCGCCTTTGCCGCTTGCGGTGTGATGACCTCTCGGTGCGCCAACGCTTCCCCCAGGGACGCAAGTTCCAGCGCAGTCCACACCTTGTCCCGGTAGACAAAATCAGGACACCACCCGGCCGACTCGCCGAAGTCATGCACTTTGAGCGCGAGGGGTGCGCATGTAACGCCGAGCGCATCAGCGAGCGATGTGGTGTGGTTATCTGACTGCCACATCAGTTTGCGTTGCAGCGCCGCAACGATCTGCCGAGCGATGTCGCGCCGCATCGGGCTCGCCAGTCGCGTCGCTTCAAATTCCGGCAAACTCTCGGCATACGTTCTTCGGAACAGGTCTGCACTTGTCGGCAGGCTGAAGTGAGAAACGTCCAGACCGCAGACCGCCAGCGCTTCGGCCAGAACGTCGTGCAGGATTTCGGAAGCAGACCGTCCGCCTTCGAGTACCACATTTCCCAAGGGTGCTTCACCCACTGCGTTCTCCCTTTTTTCTCCGCCAATATGCGAGGACACACACCGGGATTTGTCAATCCTGCGGCAATCCTGCGGGGACACACACCGGGATTTGTAGTCCTACTCGCACATCGGAGCGAGCGAATCTCCCAACAGTCGGTCTGTGTCGAAGATTGGGCCTATCTGAGCCGCGCTATCGGGGCAAGCGCAATCCAGCCTGCTGTACCGCGAGGTGTGTCCCCGTGGCCCCCCGCGAGGTGTGTCCCCGTAGGTCGGCGAGGTGTGTCCCCGTAGGTCACGGGGCATTACGGCAAATCAGTATTTGTTCCCCGGCTCCGACACGTGCATCAGCATCTCTGGCGGAACATCTGGTGGATCAACCAGGAACGTACCGTCCTCGACGGGTGGGTCGATGTCGAATACGTTGTTGAACTTGTGTACAGAATCCCAGATGCCGATCGCAATCGTCAGTTCGACGATCTGCGCTTCGCTGAAGTGCTGCTTCAGACGATTCATGAACGCGTCGTCCACCGAGCGGGCGTGATTCATGATGAAGTCTTCGGCCAGATCCAGGGCTGCCTTGGTTCGTTCGTCCAGATTTGAATTGCGGTGATCGAGCATCGCCACGATCATCTCTTCGGTCATCCCATTCTGCTGCGCCGCAGCAGATCGCGCAGGAATTCAGTAACGGCAGCCGTTGAGATTGGATGATTTGAGACGGATGAGGTCTTTGAGAACCGGGTCCAGCTTGCTGTGAGACCACAGCACGCCGTAGCGAAACATGAACCCTTTGAATAAGTCGGGGCAGTGCATGTAGACACCGCCAAAACCCGTCAGCCCGGCCATCTCCGTAACTCTTGGCATATAACGCTCCAGATGAGAATTGACTGGAGTCTAAGCAAGCGTTGCGCGCTATGCCAGCTACCGGTACCGGTTGTTAGAATAGAGCGATGATTTCCATGGTTACGTTTCAACCCTGAAGAAACCAATGACTCGAGTGTCGTCACTGTCTGGTTCGGTTGCCGCTGATGTGCAGGCCATCCTCAGGGATCTGCAGGCCGAGAGTACCGAAAAAAAACGAGCGTCAGCCATCCGCGTCGGTATTCCCATGGGTAAGGCGTTTGGTGTGTCTGTTGGTCACGTGCGTAGGTTGTCTAAACAGTGGAAAGGTAGAGCTGATCTGGCAGAGTACTTGTGGGCGACTGAGATCCACGAAGCGCGGCTGTTGGCGGTCCTACTGGCCGATCCCGAAACGATGAGGCGATCCGACGTTGAACAGTGGCTGCGCGATGTGGTGTCCTGGGATCTATGCGATCACCTGTGTGGCGATCTGGTCAGCCGTCGGTCGGACGCCGCTGATCTGGTGCAGCGCTGGATCAGAAAACCAGAACTCTATTTCAAGCGGGCCGCTTTTGCCGTGATGGCGCAGATTGCGGTGCACGACAAGAAACTCGATGTGGATTCAATCGAGGTCATGCTCCGGCACATCGTCGAACATGCGGATGATCCGAGGCCGCACGTTCGTCAGGCTGCATCTTGGGCGCTGCGAAGTATCGGCAAGCGGGATACAGCGTGTCGTGAACGAGCGTTGTCAGCTGCGGTTGAATTGCTTGAAACTGAAGACATCACGAAGCGTTGGGTTGGCCGCGATGCGATGCGGGAATTGGAGCGCCTGATTGTAGTACCCGAGCGTCGGCGCCTGTTGAATTCGCGATCAGGAGATCGTTCCCACAGAAGGGCATCCACCGTAGGAGCGATCTCCTGATCGCGAACCTCATCGCGGTCAGAGACCGATCTACAATGCTTCGAGATCGAACCCCATCGCGATCAGAGAATTTGCCACAATCGATCTATGGGTCCAGATGCTGCGCCAACGCGTAATAGAGCATCGGTCCATCGGTATCGTTGCTCTCGTTAGCACCACCTTCCGCATCCGGACTGGATGACTGCTTGACCACAACCAAATCGCCTTTGGGGTCGATATAGATGTACTGACCGTGGATACCGATGGCACTGATGGCCTTGTGCGGATTGTTGAAGGTCCACCATTGATCGTGGTAGGCATAGGTGACGTTTTTGTACCACTCATTCTGATAAAAACGGGTGAACTTCTCGGTGTCGCCGGCCTGCAAAATGCGCTTGGTTACAGCTTCGGGGATGATCTGCTGGCCATTGAATTGACCTCCCTGGAGGATCATCTGACCGAATCGTGCGGCATCGCGTGTCGTGATGTTGAGCCCACCCCCGGCCATTTCGGTGCCTGCGCCATCCACCCAGATATAACCGTCTCGTTCCACACCCATGCGTTGCCAGAAACGCTCAGAGATGTTGACGTCCACTGATTTGTTGGTGATGCGACGGATGATCCAGCCCAGAACATCCGTATTCGGCGTCACGTAATGAAAGCCTTCGCCGTGCGTACCTTTTTTCTTGAGGGTAGGCAGATAGTCATAGAGGGTGAGAGGCCCTTTGTAGTCAGGACCTGGCTCGCCGGCAAACCGGAACACGGTGCCGTATTTGGCGATATCGGATTGTGGGTCATCGTAGATTTCCGAATACGAGACGGCAGTTGTCATATCCAGAACTTGCTGCACGGTTGCGTCGCCAAAGGCGCTGTCGCGAAGCTCGGGCACGTATGTCGAGACGGTTTTCGAAAGATCGACTCGGCCTTCGTCAGCGAGCATCAGCATCAGGGTGCCGACAAATGACTTGGTCGCCGAGAACATCAGATGTTGCGTCTGTGGCTGTTGACCATTCATGTAACGTTCGAAAATGATCTTGCCGCAGTGGAGGATGACAAAGCCATCGGTGTGGGACTCGTTCAGGAGCTGGTCCAGCGAGAGCATTCAGCCATTGCGCACGGGAGAGCTGAACGAACCGAGATCCTTAAGCGTAACTGGCAAACGCACGATAGGTTGTGTGCCACGCCAGATTCCGCGGGTGGGCTGTAGTTCGCGAATATGCTGCAGCGACCATCGGTTCTTCGGAGCGATGGAAAAATCCTGCCGATTGACGCGCTGCTCCACCGGTGGCGGGAATCCTTGCATCCACGTGCTGTCCGCCGAGAGAGCGTTCAAAGGCAACCCCGTCAACCATGCAGTGAGCAAAACGGCACCGATGGTTGTGCCGCGAGCACTTGTGGCGTTATTGATTTTTTTCATCACGTCCTCTCGTTTTTCAACTGGCCAGGACTACTGCAGATCACCAAGCTGCGCGTCATCGACCGGGCTTTTGAGCCAGGCGGCGATGTCCTTGCCGAGCGCCTTGACGGTTCGGCCAAGTACTGAGCAGGAGCCTTTATAGCCGGCTGCAAACCCGCCCATCGAGTTCCTTCGGCCACGGAAATCAGCGACCACAGCGCCGTTTTCAAAGAGGGTGCCCCGAACCTTGGTGTACTTGTGGTGCCCCATGAAGGCGTTGCCCATGCTCACGGCTTCGACCAGTTCAAGTTTGAGAACACGCCCCTCGGCCTCGATGTCAATGCTGTCCACCAGCACCACTTCAACCCCGGATGTTTTGCTGAATTCTTCGATGAACGTCGGTAACTGGCCGTTGAGTGCGGTACAGGATTCTCTGACCTTGGGCTGAACGTCAGCGTCTTCGCTGTATGGCGTTTGTTTGGCGATCGCAACGGGCGCGGCAACCGCGACGTTGAACATCCCGATGGCCAGGTAGAGCGCAAGTCCAGTGGCTGCGATTCGGTGCATGACATCTCCTTGATTGGGTGCGGATGGCGTTGGTGTTGTAGCTGATCCGACAGTAGCGCAGTTCAGAGCGTGCGTGAAGCCCGGACATCAACAGGTGATCTTTGCGTATTCGCTGAACTGTGGTTGCTGTCAGGCGGCTGTCATCGGGCATAATCCAGAGCGTTAAGGATACCCCTGAGATCGCATGGACCTGGTGCAGGTGGAATATGCCAACGAGGCTTTTTATCTGGCCTTCGAAGGCAAGGATTATGCGGCCATGAACCACTTGTGGTCCGAGGCGCACGACGTCGTCTGCATCCATCCCGGGTGGGCGGCACTGGTTGGCCGCGCGGCGGTCATGGAGAGCTGGCGATCGATTCTCGATAATCCACGCCAGGGTGCGGTCAGCTTTTTTGGTGCCCAGTACAAGATTCTCGGCCCAGGCCTCTTTGTGGCCATCTGTTATGAACAGGCGGGTAACTCGGTGATGATCGCGACCAATGTTTTCGCACAGGAAGACAACCGCCTGCGTCTGGTGCTGCATCAGGCGGGTTATTGTGCCAATCCACCAGCGATACCGATTTGATGCTTTGCTCGTTGCTGGCCAGGCACCATCCACACGACCTTCACACAACAATGCAATGTGTTAAAAATCAATACGACAACAGGTGGGATCAATGAGCGGACGACTCGCGGGCAAAGTTGCAGTGATCACTGGTGGCACCAGCGGTATCGGCGAGGCAACCGCCGAACTTTTTGTGAAGGAGGGCGCGAGTGTTGTGATTACCGGACGTTCAGAAGACAAAGGAGCGGCCATAACAAAGCGACTGGGTAATCAGGTGCGGTACGTGCGCGCGGATGTCATGAGCGAGGCAGGTATTGAAGCGGGTATCAACGCTGCCTTGAGTCACTTTGGTGGTCTCGACGTCATGTTCAATAATGCTGGTGGCCCGACACAGGGCACTATCACCAGCATCAGCGGTGAGCAGATTGACTACGGTGTACACCTGCTGCTTTCGAGTGTGATTTTTGGCATCAAACATGCCGTGCCAAAGCTACAGGCGCGTGGTGGTGGTGCCATCATCAACTGTTCCAGTGTTGCCGGTATCCGTTACAACCAGGGAAATCTGCTGTATTCGGTGCTGAAGGCTGCGGTGACTCACTACACACGATTGGCAAGCGTTGAACTGGGTCCTCTCAACATTCGCATCAACGCAATCTCGCCAGGTGCTATTGCGACGCCGATTTTCTGGGGTGGCTCAGCCCGCGCGAACCAGCTTGCAGCGGATGACAACGCGCGCAAACTCGAAAAGCTGAAGGCCAATCTGGCCAAGGCAACACCAATGCCACGCTCGGGGCTCGCCGAGGACATCGCGAAAGCCGCGTTATACCTGGCAAGCGATGAAGGCAGCTTCGTCAATGGCCATGACCTGGTTGTGGATGGTGGCCGTACTCAGCTGTTTCGCGAGTAAATCAGCGCAAGCTTAAGGGGAGGGTATTGATGGCGATTCCAATGGAATACCCGCACCAAGCTATTGATGCATCGAAGCATGAAGCGTTTACACCCTATCGGAAGTTTCTCGGTTCAGGTAAGAGCCCGCTATCCGCTGTAGGAGGGGTTTCCCGACCCCGATCCCCTGATCGCAATTGTGGGAGCGATCTCCTGATCGCGATCTGCGATGACCCCAACCTGCCGGCGCTGACACCTGCAGGGGTTGCCAATCTGCCTCCGTCGAGCTTTGGTCTTGGCCGTATCCAGGAACGCACGAAAACCGACGCGGTGGTCGATTCAACAAACTGCTCGAACAAGTGCAGGATCGCGTTCCTGATCCAGGCCGTGTTGACCGACAATAGGCAGCTTCGAGACCCTGGAGTTTTCTGATGAGCATCCTGCCATTGCCTACGAATTGCGAGACCCTGCATCTAGAGTTTCCCGCACCTCATGTGTTGATGATCCGACTGGATCGTCCGGACGCGTCGAACGCGCTTAATACACAAATGGGTGCAGAGCTGAAACAGATCTGGGATTCCCTCTATGTGGATCAGCAGGATGTGCGTTGTGTAGTGCTCACGGGTACCGGCGAGAAGGCATTTTGTGCGGGTGGTGATCTGAAACAGCGTAACAACATGACCGACGTGCAGTGGCAACAACAGCACGCGTTGTTCGAGCTTGGGATGATCGCGATGATGAACTGCCCGATTCCGATCATAACGGCTGTGAACGGGGCTGCGTATGGCGGCGGCTGTGAGTTCGTTGCAGCGTCTGACTTTGCCTATGCCGCAGAGAACGCGCGCTTTGCGTTGACGGAAACCTCGCTGGGCATCATGCCCGGTGCCATGGGAACGCAGAATCTCCCCCGCGCAGTTGGTGATCGACGTGCCAAGGAGATCATCCTCACCGCGGCGCCATTCACTGCTGCAGAAGCGTTGTCGTGGGGGCTCGTGAACAAGGTAGTTCCGCTGGCTGACTTGTTGTCGACGACCATGGCGACCGCAACGCGCATAGCAGGCAATGCGCCGATCTCGATTCGTCAGGCGAAGAAGTCGATTTCGATGGCCAGTCAGACCGACATTGCTCTCGGCTACAAGTACGAGATCGAAGCTTATAACCGCATGGTGCCGACAGAGGATCGCCTTGAAGGCGTGCGTGCATTCAACGAAAAGCGGAAGCCGGATTTCAAGGGAAGTTAAGAACCGGGGGATCGCGATCAGGAGATCGCTCCCACAGAACGCTTTTACTCGGCGTCTCATGACTGAATCTGCCAACTTCATCGGTTGCGTAATTTTTGTCCAATTGAGGTTAACGCCACTGAATCTCTGCTTCGCGCGACCTGCGAGAAGGACCGCCCTCCTCCCAACCTTCGGGCGTTAGCGCCAGCACCGCCTCCTGGGCAACCATTCAGCGCGAGAGGGGGCGAAATCTGGTTGATCTGCCGGGTGTATTGGTCATCGAGCGCTGTTAAGATGTACAGAATTCGCGCTACTGTGACCGGAGGCTCCAATGGCCATTGCCGCTGCTGATATCGTGCCGTTGACCCAAGCACGGGCCAACCTTTCGGAACTGGCTGACCAGGTTAAAGCAGGCGCTGAGAAAATCATCACCAAGAACGGCGAGAGCTACGTGGCGTTGATTGACTCCGAGCGCCTGGACTACTACCACCGTCTCGAGCGCGAGCGCATCCATCTCGTCTTGCTTGAAGATGTCGAGCGAGGCCTG
>JAYSTS010000326.1:0-35817 GCA_043719475.1 Gammaproteobacteria bacterium
GTTGTGACCTTACGGTTTGATTTCCGCTGCAATCCCGACCTTCTCTCCAGTCAATCGTTCCGAAGCTCTTAAATACCCCTGCGCAGCATTTTCTGTTGCGTAATTTTTGTCCAATGAAGGTTAGATCGTATGGAGGTTGATTCTGTAAGCCGTCAACTTCAGCCGTCTTCAAGCAGGTTGATGATCCTCAACTTCTGCCTTTGCCGGGCAACCCCCACAACGCCCGCCCATAGTTCTCGGCAGCTTCCTCCCACACCAGCGAGACATGGGTGAACCCCACGTTGATGTCCCGTTGAAAGCGCTGGATCGGATTGCCCAGGTACACCGAAGTCGCCCCAGCCATCAGCGCCAGTTCGCTGGCCACCTTGCCCGTGAGTCTGGCGACATAGGCCGCATCACGCTGCGAAGCAAATGCATCGACTGCTGACGGCGCGGTGCCAGTCTCGGCCCACTTCTCAAGCTCGGCCAGCCGGTGTCGCATGATGAGTTCGGCCGCGTGAATGTCCGTCAGTGCACCGGTCAGACGGATCTGGTTAGCCACGCGCTCAACTTGTAGTTCCCCGGAGAAGAGTGCCTTCTTGCCGATCAACGCCTTGCGGACGGCGTCGGCCATGCCGTTGGCCATACCGATCAGCGCAGCGGGGATGCCCCAAACGGCAGGCCAGCTGAAGGGCAGGCGCGCGAGAGGCATGCCGTTGGCCTTGCCACCTGGAGTTGTCCCACCGACCAGGTCGCGGATTGACAGCACGCGGTGCTCCGGCACGAAAACACCGTCGAGGATCAGGTCCTTGGACCCGGTGCCACACAAACCAGAGACGAACCAGTCATCAACAATGGTGACATCGGACCGGGGTACCAGCATCCAGTCAAATACCGTCGCGCTCGGCTTGAGGATGATGAACCAGCCGGCAAAGTCGCAACCGCTGGAAAATTTCCAGCGGCCGCTCAGACGATATCCATCATCCTGCCTGATCGCTTCGCTGGTGGTTGCAAACGACACTGTCGAACAGACCTGGTCGTTGCTGGTCGCCCAGTACTCATCCTGCGCGGCCGGCGGAAACAGGCTCAGCTGATAGTTGTGAACGATAAAAAGATTTGCGATCCAGCCGCTTGAGCCGCAGGCGGAAGCGAGTAGTCGGATGCATTCTGCCGCCGTACCCATGCCCAGTTCGAAGCCGCCGCGACTTCTTGGCTGCAGAATCCTGTGGAAACCTGCAGCCCGGAATTCGTCGACGGTTTCGTCTGGTAGCCGGCGATTTCGTTCGGCGTCGGCCGAGCGCTCGCGCAGGCGTGGCAGCAGTGCTTCGGCGCGGGCAATCATCTGGGCGTGTGTGGGCACCTTACCCTGGGTGCTTGCTGCGCCTGCGTTAGTCACGTGTTGTTCGCTCCTGCGGCTTGTTCAGCCTTTCCTTAAGCAGTCTTGCCGACGTATTCATCCATGTTTGCATACCGCAGCGCCATCTCCTTCGCCTTCTCCATGTCGTAGTGCATGCGCGAGACGATGCGCTGCGCGTACAGTCCGCCACCGGCCTGAATGTTGGTGACTGCGCTCCAGCCACCCAGCGCGTCGGCTGTGGTGTCGCGAATGGCGTGAAAGAGTTTGGTCCGATAGAGACCATCCACGTCCTGTCGCGTGCCCATGTACTTGCGAATCAGGTGTCCCGACTCCTCGTTCTCAAGGTCGGCGATCGATGGTGCGGTGAGTACCGATCCACCGGCGATGTCGTGCAGGTGTCGCACCATAAGCGAGTAGTTGGCAGCGCCATGGTACTTGCCGACATTGGTGTACAGCTCATCCGGGAACGCAGCGCCATCCGAAGTGATCTTGCATTTTTCGATCGCAGCTTCCAGCGACGCGCGAATCAAGGTGGCGTTGATCATCATTTCCGAGATTTTTTCGCGAACGTGTGCGGTCTTTTCGAGGCCATTCGCTTCGCAGATCAGTTGCGCATAACCGACCAGTCGATCGTAACCGGATGCCATGCTGGCAAGTCCTCCGAGTCTTTCCCACAGGCCAAGGCTGTGCGCGAAGACTGCGGCGAGTTCCGGTGGACCATCGAGAAACACTCGCTCGTTTGAGACAAAAACATCGTCGAAAATCACGAACCCTTCCGGGGTGTGGAAACGACCGGATACCGGGAAGTCGCGTTTGTCTTCGTGTCGCGGGTAGTAGGTGGTGTTGACGATCTTCACTCCCTTCGCATTCACCGGGACCATGCATGCGATGGCGTAGTCATCTTCCCCCGGCTTCATCGACTTGGTTGGGATGGTCATGAGTTCGTGACCCATGCTCGCGGCGGAGATATGCAATTTGGCGCCTCTGATCACGACACCCTCAGGGGTTCGCTTGACCACACGCACGTACGCATCCGGGTCATCCTGCTTGGAAGGTGAACGGCTCCGATCACCCTTGGCATCGGTAATGCACTGTGTGATTCGCAGGTCCTTGCGTTGGACTTCCTGAACGTAGGCTCGAATGCGCGCCGCGTTTTCCGGCAGCTGACTTTCGATACGGTCGGCGGCAGTGAGTAGCGTCATCACCGACGCATAGGTGACGTGAGTGAGTAGATCGACGGTCTCGTGCAGCTCTACCTGTTCGCGCAGTTCATGGGCTGAACCTGGCACCTTCATGAACGCACCGACCGCGTCCTGGCCTGGTTGGTAGAAGCGGTCGTATCCCGATGCAGCGGAGTCGACTGTAATCCCAAGGATAGGATCCGTGGCGACGTTTTCGACGCGTCCGCCCTGGAAGTAGGTTTCGCGACCGTCGTTCAGCGACTTGCGGTACTGGTCTCCCGTCATCATGGTGTCTTTCTCCCCTCGGCCTTTGATTGAGCCCTGATTCTCTGCAACGGTGGGTGATGATTCAATGGTTCTGTTGTGTAACTAAATGGTTACGCATACCATTTCGGCCAAGCAGACGGAAGTAAAAATCATGGGTGTTGAAATTGGTACGCTACATGTTCGGCGCAGCGGCTACCTGACTGCGGCTGTAGCCAGAGTGTGGCAGGAGTTCGTTTCTTATGAGCGCATCTGTGGCTGGTTGAATCTTGGCCATGCCATTCATCGATTCGAACCATGCCTCGGCGGCGCGGTGCGAATGAGTGTCGAGATTGAAGGCGCGGTGCATTTTTTCGGTGGAACGATCATCGCTTTTGAGCCACAGCGCGAGATTTCATTTACCAGTCAGTGGCAGGGTGAACTGGCTTGGGCAGTGCCTACCATCTGGACTATTCGACTGACTCAAATTTATGACGGCACGCTGGTCGAGATTTTTCACCACGGATTCGAACGGTTAGGTGTACAAGCGGCGGATGCACTTGAAGACTACGAAAGTGGTTGGGATACCAAACACTTGCGCGCGCTGAGACAACGCGTTGAGTCGTAGGGATGTTTATACGGCGATTGCTGATCCAACACGCCGGGCGTTACTCGAGACACTGCGTGTTCAAGGTCCGCGCAACGCCGGAGAGCTGACAGCGTCTGTGCCATCGATTTCTCGCCCAGGAGTCTCCAGGCATCTACGTGTGCTTCGCGAATGTGGCCTGTTACTGGTTACGCGTGCAGGCAAGCAGCAGCAGTACTCGCTGAACTGCGAACCACTTGATGAAGTGCGCAATGGCTGGCTTGCCCAGTTTGCAGGGCAACAGACGCGCAGCATCTCGCGTCTGCGTCGCAAGGTTGAGCTATCGTGATTTACCCGCGTTTTTTCTAGCGCTGAACCCACCCGCCGGAAAAGGGAATTGCCTGACCGACGAAAAAGTCAGCTTCGTTGCTGGCCAGAAAGGCTGCGAATCTGGCGTCTTCTTCTGGTTTTGCCAGCCGACCAAGTGGCACCTGGCGTTGCAGTGACGCCTGGAATGCGGGCTTGGCCTGCAATTCTGGCGGGTAGTACGCCGGGTTCTCGACGTAGTTCTGGGCGATGAGATTGATCTGGATATTGTCTGGGGCAACTTCTACACCGACGGATTGCACATAACCCACCTGCGCAGCACGCGCGGCGCTGTAGGCGGCGAGGGTTTTCATTCCTTTCAGTGCGACCGCTGATCCGTACACCACGATCTTGCCGGATTTGCGTGCCTGCATTTGTGGCAGCACGGCTCGGCACAAGCGATGCAACGGATGCACCATAGTGTCGAATGCGATGGCCCACGATGCATCATCAAGCTGACCGACCGTCATACCGCTGAAATTGGGACCGGCCAGATTGGCGATGAGTATGTCGATCTCGCCCGATTCGCGGATCAGGGCTTCGCATGCGCCGGGTTGTGTGAGATCCCTTGTGTCGAGGGTTACGCGTGCACCCTCCTGCTGGAAGATGGTGGCGGTGACCGGGCCCATGAAATCTTGGCCTTGTGTGATTACTGCGTGTTTACCCAAGAGTCTGCCGCTCATCTGGATCTCCCTGGGGTTGAATGGTGGTCGAATGCAGACAAGGGTAACCGACGCTTGCGAGAAAACACCATGACCGGCGAGGGGATATCCGTGCGGACGCCTACCATGCGACGGTGTCGTTTGATTGCAACGACGGTTCGCCTTCGGTAGTTGTCGCGAGTACACTTTCGAGCACAGCACGACACATCACCCAGTCGCCGGGCGCAAGGCCCCAGGAGGTCCCATGCACATCATTCAATCCACAACGCTGTTCGTGATGGCATGTGCTGGACGATCGATTTCCTGACTCGACTGCACGCAAGCGGTTCCAGAACCAGCTTCCACCGGGCGCATGAGCGTCTGGTTCGGGTCGTTTTAGCCACTTCCCTCGCGCACAGCTTCGACTGAAAACCATTTCTTTCGACTGGATCCGGCTCAGCCGGAGCGAGGTTATTTGTGTCTGATTCAGATGGCGGATATTTCCGTGCCGGGATCGTGCGTGGTCAGCTCGTTGAGCTCGAGCAGAAAACAATCGTCTCGCAGTTCTCGGGGTTCATTAACGACGTGGTGGCGAGAATCAATGACGGCAAGGAAGCCACTGTGTATCTCTGCAGTACGTCGAGTGGCGAGTTTCTCGCGGCCAAGATGTATCGGGCGCGACGATTCCGGGCTTTTCGCAACGATCGGCAATACGCAGCACCTCTACGCCATCGTGGCCGTGACAAACGCATGGACAAGGCCATGGAAAAAGCCACCAGCAAAGGTCGGGAGTTTGGCCAGTGGCAGTGGGTAGAACGCGAGTGGCTCACGCTCGAAGCGCTGCACGCAGCCGGTGCATCTGTACCGAGGCCTGTTGCACGATGCGAGGCAGGTATCCTGATGGAGTTCATCGGCGATCACGACGGTGCAGCGCCTCGCCTGCATGATGCCCTGGGCCGGCGCAGAGGAGAAATTGGCGCGGAATTGCTGGCGTCATGGTGGCGCGCGCTACTTGATGACGTTGTCATCATGCTTCGTAACGATATGGTGCACGGTGATCTGTCGGCATACAACGTGTTGATCCAGGACGAGCAACCCCGTGTGATCGATGTCCCGCAAGCAGCCGATGCGCGGGCGGATGAAGCCTTTGATCTGTTGCAACGTGATCTACTTAATCTCAGCCGCCCCTTCCAGCAGGCGGGTCTCGACGGTGTTCATGATGGCGCGGTGCGTCTGGCGCTGGAAATGTGGCAACGGTATCGCAGCGGGCGCCTATGAGCGGTATCTTGCCTGTGTGACACTAAGGCTACACGTCGGGTGAAAAACGAGTCAGGTGATAAACAAAGAGGGAGTGTGTGATGGATGTAGGGCTGCAACTGCTGTTCAGTTCATACGGCTGGCAGGGCATGAAGGACTCCGAAGTCTATGCGCGGGAACTCGCCTTGGCGGAGCGTGCCGAGGCGCTTGGGTTCGATGCGGTCTGGCCAACCGAGCACCACTTTTTTGACTACTCCTTCTGTCCTGACAATCTGCAGCTGCTGTCGTACCTTGCTGGTCGCACCAAGCGTATTGGTCTGGGTACTGCAGCAGTGATTCTGCCGTGGAACGAGCCACTGCGTGTTGTTGAAAAGGTTGCAATGCTCGACACGTTGTCTGGCGGTCGGGTTCGTCTGGGCATGGGTCGCGGGCTTTCGCAACGCGAATTTGCACCCTTTCGTGGTATCGAGATGGCTGAATCCAGGGCGCGATTTGATGAAGCCTCGCAAATGATCATCGACGCACTTGAGCGCGGCACTATCGGCGGCGAAGGACCGATGTATCCGCAAGCGCATGCCGAAATTCGGCCAAGGCCTGAGCGCTCGTTCAAGGACCGAATCTATGCCGTTGCGAACTCCATGGATTCGGTTGAAACCTGCGCCCGTATCGGTGCGCGAATGATCATGTTTGCCGAGGCGCACTGGGAACGCAGACTACCGAATATCGAACACTATCGTGCCCGATTCCGTGAGCATCATGGCCGCGACGCACCACCGGTGCTTACGGCTGATTTCACGTTTTGTCATCCAGATCCTGCGCAGGCGCGCGACGTCGGTGAGCAGTGCATGGCGGTATATCTGCAGAGTCTGCTCGAACATTACGATCTGATGGGTAATCAACTCGATGATATGCCGGGCTATCAGATGTATGCGAAACAAGCCAACAAACTGCGCGAGATCGGTTTTGACAAGTACGTCAACGGTTTCCTGGCAGCGAATGCGTATGGGACGCCGGAGCAGATGATCGAGCGTTACCGGGAACGACGAGACATCATCGGTCCGTTCGAAGAGATAACCTGCTTTCGGTTTGGCGGGATGCCTGACGCGGCTGCAATGGCCAGCATGGAGCTTTATGCCAGTGAAGTGATGCCGGAATTAAAACGATGGTAGAGAAGCCTTATCTCTCATCGGTCGTGGTGATAGCCACGATGTAGTTCGCTGCTCAAACTGGAGACGAATGTTTGTGAAAATGCCGGATCAACGCCGCGTCTATCAGAATCATCACCTTGATTCGACGCGCTGGGATTACTTCGAGCATCGGCCTGACGATATCGTGATTTCGACGTCGTACAAGGCAGGGACGACGTGGATGCAGGCGATCATTGGTAATCTGCTTTTTCCCGATTCGGATACGCCGGCCGGTGCCTGCAAGTCAGCTGTCACCATGGCTTGATTCGCGAACTTTTCCTCTGGAGCTGGTGCTGAATCAGTTACGCGCGCAATCCGGGCGAAGATTCATCAAGACACATCTGCCTCTGGATGGGTTGCCATTTCATCCGGAGATCCAATATGTGGTCGTCGGTCGTGACGCACGTGACGTGTTCATGTCGCTGCTCAATCACTGGAGCAACCACACCCCACTGTTCTTTCAGATCATCAACAGTGTACCGGGACGTGTGGGCGAGGCATTTCCAGAGTTTGTTGCCGAAGAGTTTGATGGCGATATTCCCGCGCGTTGGAAGGAATGGATGTCACGCGGCTGGTTTGATTGGGAGTCGGATGGTTATCCGTACTGGTCACACCTGCATCACTGCGCCAGCTGGTGGGAATTCCGCGATCTGCCCAACATCCACTTCGTCCATTACGCAGATCTGCTGGCCGATCTGGAAGGGCAGATGCGTCTCTTGGCCAATGTCCTGAACATCCCGGTGCCGGAGGCGCGCTGGGCGCACCTGGTCAATGCCTGTACGTTTGCATCGATGAAGGAGGAAGCTCAGCGGAGCGCCGAGGGCATGAAGCTATTCTGGAAGGACGGTGCCTCTACCTTTTTCAACAAGGGCACAAACGGCCGCTGGCGGGATGCGCTGACCACACAAGATCTGGCGCTGTACGATGCGGCGGCAACGCGGACGCTCACCCCAGAATGCAGACGCTGGCTCGAAGAGGGTGGCGCTATCTGAAACCTCTGACCAACTGGCTTGCCGCGAGTTGATCAATTCAGTCTGGCGACGCCATGTACCATGAATGCCGCGATCCTGGGGCCAGGAACATAACCGGTTGTTTTTTCGACGATCTCGAAGCCCGCGTCCTTAAGCATCTCGTCGGCACGGCGGGTCAGATGGCAACCACCGGCAACCAGTTTCCAGAGGGGTTCGATGCGAGTCTGCCATTTGACGATACCCGGATCATCGGCTCGGCCGTGTTCAACGAAAAACAGTTCTCCACCACGTTTCAGCACGCGCCGCATTTCGGCTACCGCCCGGTACGGATTGGGAATGGTGCACAACGTCCAGGTACAGACGATGGTGTCGAACTCATGATCTTCGCAAGGAATGGATTCACCGGAGACACCGAGCACGTTGACCGGTTTGTTGATCTGCGCCGCTCGTTCGCGTGCCATGACATTCAGTTCCGCCGACGGATCAACACCGGTGATCGAGGTTACCGCATCGGTGTAGTGCGGCAGGTTGAGACCGCTGCCGATACCGATCTCGAGCACCTTGCCGTGAGCACGAGGGACATAACGACTACGCAGCTCCGTCATGGGCGGCTGCCCACAAGCCTTGTCGATGAGCTTTGGCAGGATGTTGCGCTCGTACCAGCTCGCCATGTCGAATCAACTCCAGGTGTTCAAACTCGGGTGTTCAAACGCAGGTGCGCAAACTTGTGATGAGAATCAGATCTTGCGCTCGCTGTTCTGCCAGTAACGATCCCGGAGCAGACGTTTGTACAATTTGCCGGTTTCATGTCGAGGCATTTCTGCTTCGAAATCGATGCTCCTGGGTGCCTTGTAACCCGCCAGACGACCACGTACCCACTGGATAAGTTCTTCTGCGAGCTCGGGGCTCGTTGAGATTCCAGCAATCAGGGTTACGGCACCTTTCACCTCTTCTCCGAATTCTTCATTCGGTATGCCGAAAATAGCGGCATCCTGAACCGCCGGATGCATTTGCAGTACCCCTTCGATCTCTGCTGGATAGATGTTCACTCCACCGGAGATGATCATGTCGATCTTGCGATCACTCAAATACAAATAACCTTCAGCGTCGAAATAACCGATGTCACCGAATGTGAAAACACCCGGTTCAAGGTGCACAGACTTCGTCTTCTCCGGTGCGTTGTGATATTCGAAATCGCCACCCATCTTGTTCTTCACATAGATCTGGCCGTGCTGACCGGTTTCGAGGATGGATCCATCATCACCTCGGATGGTGATTTCGACCAGCGGTGAAGGCTTGCCAACCGTGCCGGGGCGCTGCATCCAGTCCTGCGCGGTTGCGGTGCTGACGATTGAGCCTTCTGTGCTGCCGTAGTACTCCTGTACCACCGGACCCCACCATTCGATCATCTGTCGTTTGACTTCATGTGGACAAGGCGCAGCGCCATGCCAGACCACCTTCAGCGAGTCACCGTTGAATGCCTGACGAGCCTTCTCCGGTGCTCGCAGCAGTCGATGAAACTGCGTGGGGACAAGATGAACGTTGGTGATCTGTTGGGCATCGATGAGTTTGAGGGTTTCCTCCGCATCGTACTTGTGTCGCATCACGACTGTACTGCCTGCAATCAGTGGCAGAAAGGAGAACGCCCATTGGGCCGAATGGTAGACAGGACCACACAGCAGCGTCGTTCCATCAGTCGGAATCGACAGCATGGCGGAGAGACCTGCGCCCATCATTTCCATGCTGGCCAGAGGACCACCGGGTTTGGTTGACGATGAGCGAACACCCTTTGGCCGACCCGTGGTGCCGGAGGTGTAGAACATGGGGCCGCCGAGCCCCTGGTTCTCCGGTTCGGATGCGTGGCCCAACGCACGCCATTGGGAGTAGTAGGTAAGCTCACAAGGCGCGCCACGTACCTGCACGATTCTGGTCAGTTGATCCATGCCATGTTCATCACGAGCGCGGCGTGCGATGTCAACAAAACCATCTTCGACAAACAGGACCTTTGCGCCGGAGTCCTTGATGACATAGGCGAGTTCGTCAGCGGTGAAATGCCAGTTCACGGGCACGCACAACAGTCCACCATGGGTTGCGGCCATCAGGATCTCGAAGTACTCGCGGCAGTTGCCAGCAAATATGGCAATGGTGTCGCCGGTCTGGATGCCATCGGCCCGCAATTGATGCAGCAGCCGATTGGTATTCTGATTCAGGACCTGCCAGTTGGTGGCGCCACGTTCATCGATCAGGGCAATACGGTTTGGATCAATAACCGCATATTTGGCACAGAAGTACGTCATATCGAGTTGCGGGAGAGTCGCATCCTTCGTGGTGTGATGGGCACGGGATTGTAACAGGGGCGTGGTCCCTTGATCGTTACGCGGTGTCCCTCTCGTGTTGCCGGCCAGTAGTCCCACAAGGCGAAATGCTGGGTGGACCGATTGTCCCAGAGTGCGATGGCGTTTTCTGACCAGCGAAACCGGACCTGAAATTCGGGTCTTTGTTGATGCGCAAAGAGCATACCCAGCAACGCGTCACTTTCGTGTGGAAGCAAACCGTTGATGCGGGTCGTAAAACTCGGATTGACAAAGAGGGCATGGCGTTGTGCTTCCTCGTGCGTTCGTGCAATGGGATGACTGACCGATGGATAAACACGCCCGGTGTCGTCAACACCACGCTCGGCGTATCGGCCTCTATAAATATGTTCCGATTCGTGCAGCGCCGTAAGCGTAGTGAGGAATGACTGCATGGATTCAGACAGCGTTTCAAATGCGGCAAACATGCTGGCGAACAGTGTATCGCCACCAGTGGTTGGAAGGACTTGCAGCTGCAGCATGGTGGCCAATGGCGGACACTCATCACACGACACATCGGTGTGCCAGCCGTTGCCGTTCGCAATCCTCGACTCGGCATCGGCGTGAATCACGAATATCTCGGGATGGCCTTTCAGATGAGGTGCAGCCGGGTGTTGATGCAGTTCGCCAAACTGGCGTGCAAACGTGATGTGCTGATCAGGGGTCAAGCGCGGCTGATCGCGGAAGAACAGCACTTGATGTTCGGCGAGCAGTGCTCGCAACTGAGCGTATTCGTCAGGGGATGTCCGGGTGAGATCGGCGCCGAGAATTTCGGCGCCGATCACCGGTGTGCAGGGCTGAACGTCTAGCGACAACTCAGCGGGAGAGAATGGTCACGCCTGACAAGCCGGGTGCGCCGTAGACATGGGTGTAACCCGTCTTCGGGTTGTTCGGCACCTGACGTCGACCGGCATCGCCCCGCAATTGCAGCGCAATCTCATGCACCTGTCGCAGACCGGACGCACCAATGGGCTCGCCGTTGGCAAGACAACCACCATCCGTGTTCACTGGCAGCTTGCCACCAATCTCGGTGTGCCCTTCGCGCAACCATTTTTCCTGCTCGCCATCCTTGCAGAATCCGTTTTCGGACATGTGCATGATTTCAGCACCGGATTCGGTATCCTGCAGCTGTGCGACCTGGATGTCTTCCGGTCCAATGCCGGCAAACTCGAAGGCAGCCCTGGATGCACGAACCGTTGGTGAGTCGGAACGATTGAGCGCCTGAGCTTGCGTGAACACTTCGAAGGAGCCGAAGTTCCGTGTTTTCACACTCACGGCTTTCAGGAACACTGGCTTGCGCGTGAGCTGGCGGGCCTTCTCGGCGGTGCAAAGAATCATCGCGCATCCACCTTCTGCGGGTGAGCAGAACATGTACTTGCGCAGCGGATCGCAGACCATGTCGGAGTTCGCCACTTCATCATAGGTGAAAGCCTTTTTGCGCCAGGCGTTCGGATTCAGTTCACCGTTCTGGTAGTTCTTCACGGCCACGCGTACCAGCGCATCATTGGTCACGCCGAAGTCATGCATGTAGCGCTGGATCTTCATGCTGAAAAACTGCGGGGTGAGAGCCATGCCGATGTCGCCGTACCATTTGCCGAGGCCGCTCGCCTCAGGATTCACGGTAAAGGCGCCACGGGGATGTTTGTCGAAGCCCACTGCCATGCCGACATCGAACATGCCGGACTGGATGGCCATGTAGGCAGATTGCAGCGCACTGCCACCCGTGGCACAGCCGTTGGCCACGTTGATGAATTGCAGGCCGGTCAATCCGAGTTTTGATACCAGTGCATCTGCATTGCCGGCGGCGGCGCTGCCACCGTAGGCGAACTGCATGTCGCTCCATTCAAGGCCTGCATCTTCGAGCGCTTTGCGGGCAGCAAAGGCACCTTGTTCAAGGCCTGTGACGCCTTCGGTGCGACCGAAAGGATGTATACCAAGACCAATGATTGCTACGTCCACGTGTGTCTCCTCGTTATGCTGGTCGGAAAACCTACAGCTCATCCACCGGTTGAAAGAAATACGCGATGACATCCTTGCCACCACGCTCCATGTACTTTTCGACTACCAACTCCATCTCCATGCCGATTTTCAGCTTCGACACGTCGCGAGTCTTGATCCGCGTCTGGACACGGGTCTGGTCCGCCAGTTCCACATAACCGACGCCAAACGGTTTGAAGGTCTCTGCTGTTTCTGGCCCTTCGTAAGGTGGGCGGTTCGGCAGGAATCCCTGGATGGTGAAGGTCCAGAGGTTGCCACGACGTTCCATCTCGATGGTCTTGGTATCGGTACTCGAACAGGCCGGGCAACTGCTCTGCGCCGGAAAGAGGACGACACCACAGGCCTGACATTTACTGCCAAGCAGGCGAGGGTCATTCGAAGGCCAGGTAAACAGACCTTCGGCTATGGGTACGGTGTTCGCGACGCTGGTCGCCATGTTGATTTCTCCCCGAATCCGTCAATGTTGATTGTTTTACTCCAATTGCACGTGCTAGACCAGCAGCCGATAGGGTGATTCCAGCAGGTTCTTTACGGTACGCAGGAATTCAGCAGCGGGCGCACCATCCAGAACCCGGTGATCCCAGGTCAGAGACAGTCGCATCACCTGGGTTTTCATCGGCGTGTTGCCCTCCCAGCGGATGTCATCCCGAATGCGGTTGACCCCAAGGATGCCGGCCTGAGGCGCGTTGATGATTGGCGTGAATGAATCGACGCCAAACATACCCAGTGCTGTCACGGTGAACGTTCCACCCTGCAGATCATCGAGACCGAACTTGTTGTCGCGGGCAGCGTTTGCCAGCCGACTCGTTTCCGACGCAAGCGACTTGAAGCCGCGCTCTGCCGCATCGTGTACGACCGGAACCACCAGGCCTTCGGCCAGCGCTACTGCCATGCCGACATGCACAACGCCGTGTTGAGTAATCCCATCGTCACTCCAGGATGCGTTCATCAGGGGGTGCTTCTGCAATGCCTTGGCGGATGCTCGAATGACAAGATCGGTATAACTCGGCTTGATGCCTTCTTCAGCCCATTCCTCAACCAGCTGAGTGCGTAGCTTGATGGCGTCGTCCATGTTGACGTCCATATCCATGGTCAGTTGAGCCATGGTCTGGAGACTGTCGTGCATGCGTGAGGCGATGGTCTTGCGCATGCCGCGGATGGGAACGGTCTTGCCGGCGGTGGCAGTTTTGGCTGCAACTGGTGCCGCGACCACACGAGCTTTCGCCGTTGCTGCGCTTTCTACATCCTCTTTGGTGACACGACCACCGGGGCCGGTGCCTTTGACTGAAGCGATGTCGACGCCAAGTTCGCGCGCAATCTTTCTGGCGATGGGGGATGAAGGGCCACCCGCCGTACCGGCCTTCTGTTCAGCGGCTGCGCGTTGAACGTCCGCTTCGATGATCCGACCACCCGGGCCAGTTCCGCCGACTTCGTTGATGTCGACACTCAGCTCGCCTGCAAGCCTGCGTGCTGCCGGGGAGGAGAGCAGTCGCCCACCCTCGCCTGTAGTTGCAGCGAAGGTTGCAGCAAAAGTTGCAGCAACTGCACGAGTCGCAGCAACAGGCTGTGCGGCAGCCACAGAGGTTGGTGCTGCGACTGCAGCAGCCGGCGCAGACGATCCTGCGTTGTCAGGAATGGCCTCGCCTTCGGCGTAGATGTAGCCGACCACATCGCCGGGCTTCATCGTCACGCCTTCCGCTACAGCATGTTTGACCGTGCCAGATGACTCGGCATCGACGTCGAGGTTGACCTTTTCAGTTTCCAGCCGATACAGCAGCTGACCTTGTTCAACTTTTGCACCGTCAGCGATATACCACTCTTCGACGATGCCCTCGGTCATGTTCATGCCGACTTTGATGAGAAAGATTTCTGCGGGCATTTTGCTCCCCAACCTCCGTGAGTTTACTCATGCTACCACCGTCCGTGTTTCACCCTTGCGGGCGCGTCGCACGGTGGATGCATCATTGATTTCTGGTAAAGAGCCCCATTTCTGCTGCGCGCCGCAAAGTAAGGGGCACGTCGATCACTCGTGGTCCGGTCCTGTTGACAGTCAGCCAGGCTTTCTGGCCCGGCAGCAGACGTCGTTCACGCTCGCCATCAAATGCCAGTACTCCCGGACCTTCCACGACCACTTCTTCAGCAAAGTTGATCAGTCGATGGGACTGGATGCCAACTTCGCGGTAGTACCCCGGTGCAATGGGTGCGTTGAGGCGAGTCGAGGCGTTCGGGTCGAGTTTCATCAACATGGCGAAGTCTTCGCGATTCGACAGTGGTTTTAACAAACCACCCAACGTCGTCATGCCCACTGCGGCGGGATCTGCGCGTGTCAGCAAGGCCATCGAGAGAATGTCCGGATCGAGCATCGCACGGGCGCCGACAAATCGTTCAAGACACAGCACCACGTCAATCAGGGCAAGGTCATCTCGCTCACCCTCGATTTTCACATGCACGGTTTTTTGTTGGCTGGACACCGTCAGCGGATCAATTTTTCCTGAAGCAATCAGTCCGGCGGCTGCACCGGCGACAGTGGCTTCGGAAAGTATCGGAAAAACGTTGTTGGTTCCGGTTGAAATCGGAATGAGAAACGGATCTCGCCAGCCCAGTGCAAAAGCCCGATTAGTGCCATCGCCCCCGAGCGTGATGACGATGTCGCAACCCACTTCTTTCAAGGTGCGCGCGGCGGAGATGGTGTCGAATGCCGAATTGGTATCCGGGGACGGTATTCCCTCGGCGTTGGTCAGATGCTGATCGGCGATGGCGGTGCGGACGATGCCATGAACATCATCTGCGTAGAGAATTTTGATCTCACCAAACTGGGTGGCACCCACCAGCACGCGCCTGACGATCGCCTGCTTTTCCTGGTTGTCGAACACCGATGCCCGCGCGACAAGACGTCGCACGTCCTTGCCGGATGCCGGATTGGCGACTATTCCGAGAGTTCCCATGATTCCTGGCTCGTTGGATCTGTATCTCGACGCTTCAACCCACGACGAAGGCGGTGTCGCACTCGTTCTGAATAGAGACGTCGATCAACAACTGTCAGGTGCATAGGTGTTTGCCAATGCACCTGCAAGTTGCTACAGACCCAGTTGTGCCTTTACTCCTGCGACGATGCTGTCGGCGTTTGGCACGTAGTGTTTTTCAAGCGCAGGGCTGAATGGCACGGGAGAGAACGGTGCGCCGATCCGGGCGACTGGTGCATCGAGGTAGTCGAACGCCAGTTCCTGAATCTGCGATGCGATCTCGCCGCCGAAACCACCGAACCTGACGGCTTCGTGAACGATCATGGCACGATGTGTTTTTTTCACGGACTGCAGGACCGTCTGGAAGTCAAAGGGCTGCAGTGTGCGTGGATCGATCACTTCTGCGTCGATACCAAATGCCTTCAGCTTTTCTGCAGCAGCCTTGGCTTCATGCACCATGCGGCCCCAGGTCACGATGGTGTAGTTGGTGCCAGGGCGCACGATCTTGGCTTTGCCCAGTGGAATGGTGTACGGCCCTTCTGGCACTTCACCTTTCATCGCCAGAGACATCTTGTTCAGCACCACGAATACCGGGTTGTCGTCCTGCGCAGCCGCCAGGATCAAACCTTTGGCGTCGTAGGGGTCGCAGGCCACGCAGACCTTGACGCCAGGCAGGTGACAGAGCCACGCCTCGAGGCTCTGGCTGTGCTGCGCGGCCAGGCTCGCGCCGGCGCCCGCCATGGTCAGGATGGTCACCGGCAGGGTGGCACGGCCACCAAACATGTAGCGCATCTTCGCCAGCTGATTGGCGATTTCGTCCATGCACTCTCCCATGAAGTCCATGAACATCAGGTCGATCACGGGTCGGCAACCCGTAGAGCCGGCGCCAACACCCAGACCGATGATGCCTTTTTCGGAAATCGGCGTGTCGAACACACGATCAGCGCCAAATTCTTTCTGCAGGCCGTGGTAATAACCGTACACACCGCCAGCGACACCAACGTCTTCGCCAGCGACAAATGCGTTGGGCTGATCCAGCAGGATCTGCCGGACAGCTTCGTTGATCGCAGCGACGTAGGTCAGCGTGCGGGCTTTGGTTGCAACTGCTTCTGCCATGTTTGTTTGCTCCGGCTCAGGCGTAAACGTCTTCGAGAATGGATGATGGATCCGGGAAGGGGCTCGACTCAGCGAACTCGATGGCCTTGCTAATCTCTGCCAGCACTTCGTCGTGTACGGCCTTGATCTGTTCGGCTGACAGAATGCCCTGCTCCGCAAGCCTGGACTCGAACAGGTCGATCGGATCGCGCTTTTTCCACTCGATCACCTCGTCGTCGGTGCGATAGACCAATCCCATACCCCGCACACCAACGTGGTCGTAGTAGCGATAGGTTTTGCACTCGAGGAGGGTTGGGCCTTCACCTGCGCGCGCGCGCGCAATGGACTCGCCAGCCGCCTCATAAACCGCTGCTACGTCCATGCCGTCGACCACGACGCCAGGCATGCCGTAACCCGCAGCACGATCCGCGACATCGACAATGGCCTGGTGATTGCGTTGTGGCGTGTACTCACCGTAACCATTGTTTTCGCAAACAAATACAACCGGCAGTTTGTACAGACCTGCCATATTCGCCGCTTCGTGAAAGGAGCCCTCATTGCTGGCGCCGTCACCAAAGAAGCAGCAAACCACGTTCTTGGTTTTGCGGAACTTGTTGGAAAACGCAGCACCCATGGCAATCGGTGGACCGCCGCCGACGATGCCATTGGCACCCAGCATGCCGATTTCCATGTTCGAGATGTGCATCGAACCACCTTTGCCTTTGCAATAACCGGTGGACTTGCCGTACAGCTCGGCAAACATCCGGTCGAACGCACCGCCCTTGGCGATCAGATGACCGTGGCCGCGGTGGGTGCTGGTGATCTGGTCCTGGTCAGAGAGGTGAACCATCACGCCGGACGCGACAGCTTCTTCGCCGACATAGAGGTGCAGGGCGCCTGGAATCTTGCCGTTTTCCATCATCTTGCCGGCGGTTTCTTCGAACCGGCGAATGCGGACCATACGGCGATGCATGTCTTTCAGGATGTTATCGGTAAGTTTTACCGCCACGTTGCCTCCCTTTGGCTATGTCAGTGGTTGGTTGAATCGTTAGTTCTTGGCAGATAAGTAGCCGTCCTTTATAACTGAGAAAAGAATTTCTACCAACAGGACTGATCATGACCACCTTTGCTGCTCGTCTTGCCGTCGAACGACCGGACGAGATTGCGCTGCGCGACGAGAACCAGAGCTATCGCTGGAAGGAAATCGAGGACGTCCTGAATCGGGTCGCCAATGGGCTGCATGCCCTTGAACTTGGACCTAACCGGCGCATTGCGGTTTTTGCGGAAAATTCGTGCGAAACGGCGTTCGCCAATCTTGGTGGGTTGATCGGTGGCTGCTCGGTGGTGCCGGTCAATTTCCATCTGACCGCTGAGGAAGTGGCCTATATCCTCAGCGATTCGGGTGCCCAGGTGTTGTTTGTGGATAGCCGGACAGCCGAGCGCGGGGTGCAGGCTGCGACACAAAGTCAGGTGCCGACTGTCATTGGCTGGGGTGATCAACCCGCTGGCGTGAAGTCGTTCAGGGGCTGGCTAGCCGAGCAAAAGTCCACCACGCCGCCTCTTGAAGTGCCACCGCGACCGAATCTGCTCTATACCTCTGGCACAACCGGGCGCCCGAAAGGCACAGAGTTGCCGCCGACCATGTTTGCCGGCGGTGCAACGGTTGCAGATCACCTGCACAACCTGGGGCAAAGTCCCATGGGTCAGTTGGGTCGCCATCTCGTGGTCGGCCCGATGTATCACACCGGTCCGCTGTCCGGTGCGCGATTGCTGGCGGCAGGTGTTTCGAGTGTCATCCTCAGTCGCTTTGACGCAGAAAAGACGCTCAAGGCCATCGATGAGTACGGGATCGGCAACAGCGTCATGGTGCCGACGCACTTTGTACGCATGTTGGCTTTGCCTGCTGACGTGAAAGCGAAATACAGCACGAAGTCACTGCTGCGCATCAGTCACACCGGGGCCAAGTGTCCGGTTGACGTGAAACGCGCCATGATTGAATGGTGGGGGCCGGTGTTCATCGATGCGTATGGCGCCAGCGAAGTGGGCACCACCTGCATGATCACTTCCGAAGAATGGATGAATCATCAGGGTTCTGTAGGACGCTCGGTGCCACCGTTCGAGGCAATCATTCTTGATGATGATGGCAAACCGGTGCCGCCGAGAACGGAAGGCAGGCTGTACTTCAAGGACACCACCGGCCGTGGCGTCGTTTATCACAACGATGCGGAAAAATCTGCGGCGGCCCACATCTCACCCGGCGTGTTCACGCTCGGCGAGATCGCCTTTATGGATGAAGAGGGTTACGTGTACATCACCGACCGGTTCAGCGACATGGTGGTGTCCGGTGGTGCCAACATTTATCCCGCCGAAGCCGAACAGGTCTTGATCGAGCACCCGGCTATTCTGGATGTCGCCTGCATCGGTATTCCGCATCCGGAAATGGGCGAAGAACTGAAGGCCATGGCGATACCGCGCGATCCGGCCAATACGCCAGGTGCTGAAGAGGTCATCGCCTGGTGCCGCGCCAGGCTGTCGCACTACAAGTGCCCGAAAACGCTGGATTGGGTGAACGATCTTGGTCGCAACACGATGGGCAAGATCAACAAGCGCAAGCTGCGCGCGCCGTTCTGGGAAGGTCACAAGGACTAGCAGGAAAAGCGCGCACCTGGTTTTATTGGGTTCGTCTTCAAAAGGAAATACACACATGCCGAAGTTTTATGCGTCAGCACTCCTGACAATTGCACTCTGTGGTGGAGCGGTTACTGCAATGGCTGGTGATATTGAGTCTGCCTGCACCCGAACGGTGTACGACTATGCCCGCGCCTGGGATATGGCTGACGGTGCGGCTTTTGGTGCGGTGTTCACGGAAAGCGGGTCGCTGGACGTAGGGCGTGGGCCTGTGGTGGGCCGGCAAGCCATCGCCGCGCTGCCGAAAGCGCCCAATGAGGCGTTGATGTTTCGACACCTGATGACCAATGTCAGTATCGATGTGGTGGACGAGAAGACAGCGAAGGGCGTCTCCTACCTGCTGCTGTTCATGGTGCCGCGTCCGAAGAAAACTAACGGTCCGGTTGAGGTGGATGGGTTCCAGTCCATGGGCGAGTACCACGACACCTTTTCGATCTCTGCGGATGGCTGCAGAATCGCCGAGCGCAAACTCGTTGGCGTCTTCACGCAGCGGCCAGTGGTAGCGAGTCAATAACACGTCGACGGAGCGGTCGACAATCGTCGTATTTCAGTGATTCCACCACGCCCGGTCTGAGAAAGAGCGCAGGTCCATCTCATGGGTCCAGACAGATCGATGCTGTTGGGCCAGATGGAGATAGGTTTCGGCGATTCGTTCCGGCAACATCAGCCCATCATTCTCGCCACCCTTGGTTTCACGAAGTTTCTGGAATTGTTCAGGGCCGAGCATCTTGCCGAGGGTATCGGGTGCATCGACTGCCCCATCGATAAGAATGTGGGCGACGTGAATTCCTTTTGGTGCAAATTCTGCGTTGAGAGTCTGGGCCAGCAGGCGGCGTCCGCCCATGGCTGCAGCATGCGAATGCTGTCCGGCGTTGCCACGCACTGATGCGGTGGCCGAAGTGATGAGGAGGGTGCCTCGACCGCGCGCTTCCATATATGGGAAGAGCACGGAAGCCAGGCGAAAGAGCCCGAAGTTCCCCAGCCGCCAGCCCATTTCAAAGGCGCGGTAGCTGGTGTCTGCGAGCGTGCGATTGCCGATCTGTGAACCAAGGTTATAGACGGCAACTTCAATCGGTCCGAGCTGTGCCTCAATCGCCGTGACGCGTTTTTCGATGCTGTCGGCTTCGATCGCGTTCAACAGGTGACCCGAAGCCGTCCCTCCCTGTTCGATGATCTGGCCGACCAGTCGTTCAAGACCTTGCGCATCGCTGCGTCGACACAATACCGCGTGGTATCCCTCGCGGGCGAAACGGGCAGCGACGTTGCCGCCGATTCCCGCACCGGCGCCGATCACCAGGCACACAGGTTTCATCATAAAACCTCGGAGATCAGTCGAACAAAGAGATTGAGGGAAGACTTCCCGCCGACTTCAATTCTTGCGAGGTGTCTGTTCATCGAGCCTCCATAAATGACACATGCAGTTTTCGCAAACCGCGCAGGATCATCGACGGATGGTGCGTAAAGTCGTTGGCGCCGGGTACGTAAGCGAGATCCTGACAACGTTCCAGCAACAAACGGAAAGCCTGGGTCATTTCTTCGCGAGCCAGATTGGCGCCGATACAATGATGGATGCCTGCACCGAACCCCACATGGCTGCCAGCATTGTGCCGCGTAACGTCAAGGCTATCGGCATTTTCGTATTTGGCAGGATCGCGGTTGGCCGCCGCGAACCGCAACATCACGCGAGATCCATTGGGAATCGTCACTCCGCCTATCTGCGTATCGGCCTTCACTACACGAAACAGTCCCTGCACGGGTGATTCAAGACGCAGGACTTCATTGGCAAACACCATGCAGCGTGTTGGGTCTGCGCGCAGCAGAGCCTGTTGCGCGGGGTTGTCGATGAGGAGCGCGATACCGGCCGCGATCCCATTGGTGGTGGTTTCGTTGCCAGCTACCAGAAACTGTTGTGTCAACGAGATCATCTCCGCCATGGAAAATCCCTGGCCGGCTTCGTCGCGCGCGTTGACCAGATGGGTCAGCAAATCTTCGCGCGGACTCCGCTGCCTCAACTCAAGTTCGGCGATGAGATGATCCTGGAATTCCTTGATGGCTCGCGCGCAGATGATCAGGCGTTCGTCGCTCACCATCATGCCCAATGGCTCGACCGAGGCGTCGGACCATTCCTTGATTTTTGGTGCCAGGGTGCGATCAAGGCCAAGCATGTCGGCGATGACGAGAATGGGAATCGGGATGGCGAAGTCCTTGACGACTTCGCAATGCCCGTTGCCGATGAACGCATCGATGCTCTCGTTGACGATGTCTTCGATCTGCTGGCGCAGGGCGTCAATGTTGCGCGGTCGGAATGGCTCGTCCACCATTTTCCTGATGCGTGTATGCGCTGGTGGGTCGTTGGTGACCAGCGTGTTGACCGGTTGCAGCATCTGTCGACGGATGGCGACTGCTTCTGGAGGGGGAGCACGCAGACTATCTACGGTTTGGCTGTCGACGCTGGAAAAAACGTCGGTGTTACGCAGGATCTCGCGCATTTCCTGATAGGTTGAACAGATATAGAAGCCGAGTCTGGCGTCGAAGCGAATCGGTTCTTCACGCAAGGCGCGGTAGAACGCTACCGGGTCTTCCTGGATATCCGTGCGAGCGAGTGCGCCGTCCAGTGCTTCGATCATTGCGGAACTCCAATTTGCTGTTGGCTAGCATTCAATCCGCATCGATGGCCGGCGACAAGACGGCAATTTCGGGAACTGTATGAAGCAGCTGAGATAAATGTTGCGTAGTTGTAACAGGTTGACTCGGGTTGGTGCATCCATTACAAGTACGCCCGCGGTTGGCCAGATGGCCTGCGCATCGTGTCTAAAGGGTTGCGGTCCCAGACCGCATTGGAGAGAAAACATGCGAATTCCGAGTTTCCTGACGGGTGGGGCTATCGCCCTCTCGGTGTTGGTCCAGGTGCCGGTGATACAGGCTGAAGAGGCCGCGGCTCGTGATGATTCCGGGACGATTGAAGAAATTGTTGTCACTTCCCGTCGTCGTGAAGAATCACAGCAGGACGTTCCGTTGTCGGTGACTGCGTTTGGCGAAGAAGCCATCGAGGCGCTCAAGCCAAAAACGCTGCGCGACTTCGACGGCCTGGCGCCGAACCTGTATGTCGGGATGAACACGGCAGGCCCAGGTGCCAGTGCGATTTTTATTCGCGGTGTCGGTTATGCAGACATCGAAAAAACCCAGAGCCCGCAAGTGGGGGTGGTGGTGGACGGCATTCAGATGGGTTCCTCGACGGGTCAACTCGTCGATGCCTTCGATATCGAGAGCATCGAAGTCAACCGCGGTCCTCAAGGCGTGCTGTTTGGTCGCAATACGATTGGTGGCAACATCATCGTCAATCGCACACGACCGGAGTTCAATGAGTGGGGCTACAAGGCCAATATGGAAGTTGGCAACTACGAGTCGCAGATTTTTAAGGGCCGAATCAACGTCCCGCTTGTCGATGACAAACTGGCACTCAAGGTTGGCGGCATCATGCGCGACCGGGACGGTTACTACGACAATGAAAACATTGGCGGAACCGCAGGCGATGTCGAATATCAGGGCGTGAACCTGGCGTTACGCTGGGCACCCACTGATACGATCGACGCCGTGCTGAGCTACGACAACATCAAGGATCGCAGCCAGATTCCACCGCAGGATCCACGCTTTGATGGGGACACGCCGTTCGTGAATCTCGCCGACAAGCGCGAGCCGACAATTTATGACGTGGATCAGTTTGGCCTGCGTGTTGACTGGGACCTTTCCGAGTCATTCTCGCTGCACTCGATTACCGGTTATCACGATGGTCATGACAAGGTGAGTCAGGACTTCGATGGCGGCGGAATTACAGGCGGTGCCACGCCGTTTGCACAATTGCATACCTTGCGCGACCAGAATTTCGAAGTCTTTACCCAGGAACTGCGTCTGGAAGGAGACATCACCGAGAACATCGACTTCATGACGGGAGCGTATTACCTCGACTCCACGTTGAAGTTCAACCAGCACACCAACTTTGTGCTGCAGATTCCTTTCGGGTTGCCCGCTGGAGTGCCCTGTGCAGCTGTAATTCCGGTACTGCGTAACAGTCCGAACCCGGCTATCGGCAATAGTCTTTGCCAGTTTCCGAATTCGCGGAGCATTCAAATTGCAGGAGAAGAGGAGACATCCAAGGCTTTGTTCGGAGCAATCAACGTACGTCCACTCGAAGGTCTTGAGCTGAGCGTCGGTGCACGCTACATCAAGGACAAGAAAAAGGCGTTCAACTCATACTTCGATTTTTCGAATCGTACGTTTGATACCCGCGGTATCGACCAGGAATTCAATTTCGCAGGCTTCCCGCAGCGCACCGGCGTTGCCTATGGTGCAGGCGACAGCTGGAACGACACCATCCTGATGGCGTCCGGCAGCTACGACATCGGCGAAAATGCCATGGTCTATGCCAGCTATTCGGAAGGCTTCCGCAGTGGTGGTTTTTCCATCCGGTCCGCTCGTACGCCTGATGAAGCGTCCTTCGATCCCGAAAGCGCAGATCAGATTGAAATCGGCATCAAGAGCGAGTGGCTTGAGCGCCGCCTGCGTGCCAACCTGTCCTACTTCATCCTGAATCGTGACAACGGGCAGTTCAGCTCCATCATTCCGTTGCCACCGGGTGCCATTCCTGGCACCACGACCATCATCAACAATGGTGCCAAAAGCAAGGTCAAGGGCTGGGAACTGGAGACACAGTTGTTCGTGACCGACGGTTTTTCGTTGGCGGTCAATGCAGGCATTATCGACGTCAACAACGCACGGTTTACCAAACCCTGTGAAATCATTGACGGCTGTGCCGGTGGTAGCCCGCCGGGAACGTTGCGCAATTTTGGCGGCAACAGCGATTCCCGTCAGCCTGAGTGGAACATTGCGGTCAGCGCCAATTATGAAAAGCAGTTTGGTAATGGCATGCTCAGCGCAAACATCGGGTATCGGTTGGTCGGAGAGTTCCTGCTCGTTAACACGGGTGCAGGCGCCAACTTCCGTACTACTGACGGCGACTATGAGCTGCTCGATGCACGGGTTCAGTATGACTGGGACCTGAGCGAAGGCACCATCGTGTCGCTGGCACTGTTTGGCAAGAACCTGCAAGACCAGGAGTACCGGGAACAGGCGCTGTTCCTGGGGCAAGGGTCAACCACGCTGCCTTCCGGTGGTCCGAACACGGGCTTCCAGGGTTGGGGTGCACCGCGCACCTACGCGCTTGAGTTGACGATCACTCACTAAGGTGTTCTGTTGGGGTCCGGTGACTGCCGGTCCCTTTCAATCAGGCCTGAACCAGGCGCCCTCGGGCGCCTGATTCTATTTTGGGTCGTCGATTTTCAATTCAGCAGATGACCTCGGCACTGTGCCAAGGACATCACCAAAACTCCTTCGCAGTTCACGCTTGAGCCAGTCGAGCATCATGTCGACCGGCGGTGGTGGCCCGTCGATTGTCCGCTCCGCAGCCATGCCTTCAAGGATGTATTTCGAGAGAAAGTTGGCGCGACTGAATGACTCTGACAAGGCCAGATCAGGGAAAACCTGACGGGTCGCTTCCAGCCATTGCGCATCGAACGCCTTCAGCGCAGGAACCAGTACCGCAGCCAGTTGCGAATCCGTACGCGCTGCGACCTTCAGCTCCTGAAAGACGATGAAGACTGGCGTATTGAGCTGCCGCCACATGGTATCGATACCTTCTTCCACCCTCGTGTACTCGGCGCCACGCTGTACTTCGCCTTCTTCGCGAGCGAACATCGCAAGGCGTTGTTCATTGATGTGCAGGACGGTGGCTTCAACGAGCTGCTGACGGTTTGGGAAGTGATGCAGCATCGCGCCTCGGCTGACGCCAGCCCGTCTGGCCACGGCTTCCGTGGTTGTGTTGGCGTAGCCCATGTCGTAAATCACGCTGACCGCTGCATCGAGGATGGTGGTTCGTGTCAGCTGACTCTTGGTTTGTTGCCAGGTGAGGCTGACCGGTGTTGCGGCTTCCAGTTTCGACATGTGGATCACAAGTAGCTAAACGAAGGGGAGGGCAGTTTAGATGCGGAACATCCTGTTAGTCACCAAGGGTCATCCTTACGAGCGGCAACCTTTTTATCAGATGTTCGACGATATGCCGGATGTCGACTATACGCTGGTGGAACAGCCGGCCGCGCAGGCGCTGTTTTCCGTCGACGAAGGGCGGGCCTTTGATGCGTACGTGATGTACGACATGCCGGGGATCCGCTTTCAACCGGACCGTGCACCGGATTTTCTCGAACCTCCCGCTCGTTATCGGCAGAACTTCGAAGCCTTGATCGAAGCCGGACATGGTTTTGTATTCTTGCATCACGCCATAGCGGGCTGGCCAGCATGGGAGGGTTATGCGGAAATCCTCGGCGGCCGTTTCCTCTACATGCCCGCTTCCCTGCGAGGGTTGCCTCGGCAGGATTCAGGCTATCGGCACCGCGTTACCCACAACGTTCAAGTTGTTGCCGACCATCCCGTCACGGCTGGGGTGCCCAGCTCGTTTTCCATCACGGATGAGTTGTATCTCTTTGAAGTGTTTGAAGACGATGTCCAACCGCTACTTCGCAGCGACTATGTCTTCTCGCAGGAGAACTTCTACTCTGCCAACCGGGCAGTGGCCGAGCGAAAGATGTTCAGCAACGAAGGGTGGCGCCATGACCCCGGCACGAATCTGATTGGCTGGACCAGGACCATTGGCAAGAGTCGTATTGTGTACCTGCAATCCGGTGATGATCCGCTGGCGTATGCCAGTGAGCCCTTCCGGCAATTGCTCAGGAACGCCATTGACTGGGTATCCGACAGGGGATTGTGAAGCCCGGTTTTTGTGTACCGGGTGACCAATCACTCGGGTCGGCCGCCCGCCACCGATCCTCCGGGACGCAGATCAGTTCGCAAACAACTTTGTTCCCTGGCACTAAAATTCGCCCTCGAACTGACCCCCGACGAGACAAAACGTGCAGACCCTTGATTGGTACTACCACCGCTTAACCCGCATGGGCGCTGCCGAAATTCTTTGGCGGGTCCGTGGCGCTGCTCGTGAAGCTTTTGACCTGATCCGGCTGCCTTTGGGGGCCTTCCCGAAATTGTCGTCGCCTGCGGCCTGGAGTCAGTTCAGCCCGGGCATTGTCCTTCGACCTTCCCATACCACACTGCCGTCAACCCGGCGTGCGGTGCTTGTGGCTCAGGCCGAGAGCATTCTGGACAATCGCCTGAGCTACTTTCAGCACAATGATCTGCATCTGGGTCAGCCGATGGATTGGCACCGCGACTGGAATCAAGGGCTCTCTTCCCCCCTGGCGATGTGTCCGCTGGTGGACTATCGGGTTGCGCACGTGTCCGGTGACTGCAAGGAAGTGTGGGAACCCAATCGGCATCATCAACTGGTGGTGCTGGCACGAGCCTGGCATGTCACGAAAGATCCTCGTTATGCAGATGGCGTCTGGGCAGTTCTGCGAAGCTGGCTCGATGCCAACCCGTTTGGCCACGGCATGAACTGGAAGAGCCCGCTGGAACTTGGCGTGCGGGTCATCAACTGGATCTGGGCACTTGACCTGGTGCGTGGGCATCCTTGTGACGAATCATTGTGGCAGCGTGTGCATGCGGCGATCCATCAACATGTCTGGGATCTCGCTCGCAAGTTCTCCAGAGGTAGTTCTGCCAATAATCATCTGGTGGGTGAAGCGGCGGGAGTTTTCGTCGCGACGATCTGGTTGCCACATTTACCGAAGGCGATGGAGCTACGTGATCTCGCCCGACAAATCCTGATCGAAGAAATCGAAAAGCAGTTTCACGTTGACGGTGGTACGCGCGAACAGGCGCTCGGCTATCAGTTTTTCAGTATCCAGTTCTTCACGATTTGCGCGTTGCTTGCGCAGCGCTCTGGCAACGCCATGCCGGCGGTTTACATGCAAAGGCTGCGAGCAGCCTATGGTTATCTCGCGGCGTTTGGCGAGGGTGGTTTCGACTTACCGTTTTATGGCGACAAGGACGATGGCTACGTGCTGGATCTGGGCGATGGCTCCCACAATGTGCAGGCCGTGCCCGCACTCGCGTCGGTGCTCTTCGAGGGCAAGCAGGTCTCGACTTCGGAAGCCGCGTATTGGTTGTTTGATGCCGCAGTACAGGATGTCTCGACGACTGACGGGGGCCAAAACGCAGCAAATTCGCTTGAATCAAGAACCTTTGTGGACGCCGGTCATTACTTGATGCAATGCGGCCAAGCCAATGACCGAATTTGCGTACATATCGACTGCGCGCCGCTGGGTTATGGCAGCATTGCGGCGCATGGTCATGCGGATGCTCTGGCGTTCACACTGCGCATGGGCGGGCTGCAGATGCTGGTTGATCCCGGCACCTTTGACTATTTCACGCAGCCGCAGTGGCGGGACGCTTTCAGACATACACGCGCACACAACACGGTCTGTATCGATGACGAGAATCAGAGTGAGTTGCTGGGTGCGTTTCTCTGGGGCCGACAGGCGGTGGCGAGTTGTGAGGCCTGGGAAGATGATCCGGCATTGACGTTCTTTCGTGGGCAACACGATGGTTATCAGGTTTTGCCCGACCCGGTCCACGTTGAACGCAGTTATTGCCTGGACAAGTCACGGCGCTCGCTGCACATCGAGGATGATCTGGTTTCAAGGACTGAGCATGACTACGCCGCAGGATTCCATTTTCATCCCGATTGTCAGGTCACAGTCGCGGGGTCCGTGGTCAGCGCCAGTCGTGCCAATCAGACATTGACGATTGGTCTGCCGGGGGGCGTTCGAGTGGACGTCTATCGAGGCGATGAACAGGCGCAGTTGGGCTGGTTCAGCGCGGGTTATCATCACAAGACACCGGCAACGACAGTCGTCGTGCGCAAGCGTTTCACAGGCAAGCTGAAAATGCGCTATGAATTCGCGATGCCTGCATCAGCCACAGCCAGGTTGTACGACCTCAACCAGCGACAACGCGCGCGCTGATCCATTTCGTCGTCGACGGATGGTCAGTCGGTCCGAACCATGAGCTTGCCGGTGTTCACGCCTTCGAACAGCTGCACCAGTGCTTGCGGCAATGACTTGAACCCGTCGATCACAGTCGCCTGGTGTTTGATGAGACCCGCGTCGATCCAGTGTTTCATCTCCTTGCTCGCTTCGCCGAACCTTTTCGCGTAGTCGATCACGATGAAACCTTCCATGCGGGCACGGCGATACACCAGGTTGAAGTAGTTCTTCGGACCCGGAATCGGGCCGGTTGCGTTGTAACGCGAAATGCCGCCGCAGATGACCACGCGGGCGTTCATGGCGATCCGAGCCAGACAGGCATCGAGGATTTCGCCGCCGACGTTATCGAAGTAGACATTGATACCCTGCGGACAAAGTCGATCCAGCTCTTCCCCGACGTTTTGTGTCTTGTAGTTGATGGCTGCATCAAAGCCGAGATCATCCATCAGCCAGCGGCATTTTTCCGAAGACCCCGCGATACCGATGACGCGGCAACCTTTGAGCCGAGCAATCTGACCCGCGATGCTACCCGTGGCGCCGGCTGCGCCGGAGATGACAACCACATCGCCGGGTTTGGGCTGCCCAAGCTCAAGCAGGCCGAAATAGGCTGTCATGCCGGTGCCACCGAGTACACCCAGCGCCATCACCGGATCCACGCCTGCCGGAAAAACGCGCATCGGCACATTCTTGCCGTTCGAGACACAATAATCCTGCATGCCGAAGCTGCCTGAGACCAAGGAACCTACGGCGTAATCACGGTGATTTGACTTAACCACTTCGGCGGCGCTGCCAGCCCTCATCACCTCGCCGATCTGCAATGGTGCGACGTAATCGGCTCGATTCTCCATTTGTCCGCGCATCGACGGATCGAGGGAGATGTAGGTCGTGCGGACCAGTACCTCGTTCGGGCCAGGCTCGGGGACAGGGACTTCCGCATACCTGAGGTCGGTTTCCTTGACCATGCCTTTCGGTCGGGCGGCAAGCAGAAACTGTCGGTTGATGGTCGCAGCGGCCATGTGTAACTCCTCTGATGATCTGGCGATTGTGTCCGGATTGGGGGCCGACTGCCACACCAGATCCCCGGGTCAAAGTGTCATGGATCCAGCTCGGATGGGAATCTGTCATGGGGATGACCGCGCGCCGGCGAAAGGTGGGTGGGGGGCTGGGCGAGGCCGGAAACAGCGGGTACACTGCAAAACATTCATCAGTGACTGTTTTTCACCGGGAGTAATTTCATGACGGTCTACCGCAAGATCGATCGCTTCGCCGATCCGCAAACCAGCAAGACACCCTGCGAAAAGGCACCGGATCCGGATCTGGGGCATGACCTGATACCCAAAGAGCGTTACACCTCGACCGAATTCATGAAGCTCGAGTGGGATCGCCTGTGGACCAAGGCGTGGCTGATGGGCGCCTGGATTGGCGATCTGAAAGAAGTAGGCGACTACGTCGTCACCAAGATCGGCAAGGAGAGCATCGTCCTCACCAAGGACGAAAGTGGCCAATACAACGCTTTCTATAATGTCTGCTCACATCGTGGTAACCAGGTTGCTTATGGCGCGCAGGGCAACACCGACCGCTTTCGCTGCGCCTATCACCTGTGGGAATACAACCTGCGCGGCGAACTGGTGAATGTGCCGGATGCCGAGACTTTCCCGCAGGGTGCTCCATGCGACAAGCTTTCCATTGTCAAACTGCCGTGTGATGTGTGGGGCGCGTGGGTCTGGTTCAGCATGAACCCGGATGCCGAGCCGTTACGTGATTTCCTGGGCATGATTCCAGAGCATCTTGATCCTTATCACATGGACAAGATGGTGCTGGTGAACGATGTCACCGTCGAATGGGATTGCAACTGGAAGGCATCGGTGGATGCGTTCAATGAGACCTATCACCTGGCCGGCACCCACCCGCAGTTGATGGGCTTCATCGAAGATTACGATGTCCAGATCGATACGTATGAGCGCCACAACCGTTACCTCATTCCATTCGGTTCGGTTTCGACGCACATCGCCGACGGCAGCATCATGGACGACGGCTTGCGCAGCTTCCTGGCTTCGCATGGCATGAATCCGGACACCTATCAAGGCGATGGGCTCGGCGCTCGGCGTGCATTGCAGAAGTACATGCGCGAAAACTCCAGGAAGCTGGGGTTCGACTACTCCGACCTGAACGATGATCAGCTCACCGACGACTACCACTACCTGATCTTCCCGAACCTCACCTGGAACATTCACTGCAACAGCGCCATGGTGTTCCGGCAGCGGCCGCACGAAACTGATCCGAACAAGATGTACTGGGACTTGCAGAACTATTCGTTGTTGCCTGCCGGCGCCCCGGTTCCGGATCGGCCAACGCATCGACAGTTCAAACATGGTGAAGAGTCGATTGGTGAAGTGCTCGACCAGGATGCATCGAATCTGGCCATGGTTCAGGCAGGAATGAATTCGGCCGGTTTCCGCGGACTGTGGATCTCCAGTCAGGAGCTTCGCATTCGCCACTTCCACAAAACCGTGGATGACTACGTCTATCGCAATCCGATCAAATGGCTGAAATGATCCCGGTGCTCCCCATCGCCGCACTATCGGATGGGGAGATGACACGAGTGAATGCCAATGGCGTGGATGTCATGGTCTGTCAGGTGGCAGGCCAGATCTATGCCCTGGCAGATCGATGCAGTCACGCACGACAAGCACTGAGCAACGGCAAGCTTTCGGGCTTCGAGGTCCGCTGCCCGTTGCACGGTGCGCGTTTTGACGTCCGCACCGGCGCCTGCAAGTCGCCACCTGCAACATTTCCGGTAAAGACTTTCCCGGTGACCCTCGAAGGCGGTAAGGTTTGCGTCTCGGTATCGGCGGATGACAGACCACCGCCACCCCGATTCGGGCCGATGTGAGCTTGACGCCGCGACGGTTGCGTTTGCAAAGACCAGAAAACCAAAACCAGATCACACAGACAAAAAAACCAGAGAGAGGACTCCAATGGATTTAAGACTCAAAGGCGGAAAGGCACTGATCACCGGCGGCACCAAAGGCATTGGCCGGGCCATTGCCAATACGTTTGCGGACGAAGGTTGCAATGTTGCGATCTGTGCGCGTAATCAGGCCGAGGTCGATGAAGCGGTCAAGGCGCTGTCGGCGAAAGGTGTCAAGGCGTTTGGTCAGGCAGTGGATGTCGCCAATGGCGATTCCCTGAAGGCATTTGTTGCGGCTGCGGCTGCAGCGCTCGGCGGGCTGGACACTATCGTCTCCAACGTGAGCGGTGGAAATGGCCCTGGCGAAGCGGGCTGGATCGGTCACTTCAACCATGACGTGCTCGGTACGGTTCGCCTGGTGGAAGCTGCCAAGCCCCATCTGGAAGCGTCTGCCAATGGCAGTATCGTTATGATTTCAACCACTGCAGCGCTTGAGAAGTTCATGCAGGCAGGCCCGTACAACGCACTGAAAGGTGCGCTGCTGCAGTATTCCGGTGCGTTGTCCCAGGATCTGGCACCGAAGAAAATCCGTGTCAATGCGGTGAGCCCTGGCCCGATCATGATTGAAGGTGGGTCGTGGGATAACATCAAGACTCGCATGACGGCGTTCTATGACGCAACCGTCAAGGAAATCCCGACCGGTCGTATGGGGTCCGCACAGGAAGTGGCCGATACAGTGGTGTTCCTCGCTAGCCCTCGTGCCGCGTTTACTACGGGCACCAACGTTGTGGTGGACGGCGGCTTCACGAAGCGCATCCAGTACTAAACGCAGGTCAGCTGATGAAGATGACGACTGCTGGTTTTCATCTTTATTGCGCGCCGTGACCCTGACAGCCCGCGACTTGTGTTCGCGGGTTTGTCTTTAAGGATGTTGCACAATTACCTGTCTTCTGATTGATCAAGTGTTGGGAACTAATTGGAATGAATTGGAATGAATAAGGGGAGAACAGCATGCCAGCGCCAATGACACGGGCCTATCTTGTAGCTGCCGGCCAGTTTCACGATATCGACTACGCACGACTCGAATTGCTGAAGCTCCTTCAGGAGCATCCGTCGATTCGCGTGACCGTCGCCAAGGACTATCACGACATCGAAGCCATCAAAGCCTCGGATTTCCTGATTACCTATACCTGTAACGTCGTTCCCACCGAAGCCGAGCAAACAGCACTGCAGGAGTACATCAGTAGTGGCAAGCGCTGGTTTGCACTGCACGGCACGAATGCGATTCTTGAATTCCTGGCCAATGGTGTGAACGCACCGGAAACTGCACCTGTCCTGATGCAGACGCTTGGCACCCAGTTCATCGCGCACCCGCCGATCATGCCGTTTACGGTTCGTACCAGTGATCCCGATCACGAACTCGTGAAAGGGGTTGGCGAGTTTGAAACCGATGACGAACTGTATCTGTGCCGCATCCATGGTGATCTGCACATGCTCCTGCATTCAGAATTCAACGGCGAAGCCACGGGTTTCATCGAGAAGGACTGGAACGATGGCAAACCTCGACCGGTTTATTACATCAACAAGGTGGGTAAGGGCGAGGTTCTATATCTGAATCTTGGCCACTGTCGTGGCCACTGGGACATGCAACCCGTCATGGACTACTACCCCAAGATCGAAATGGGCAGCTGGGACAAACCTCAGTATTACGAACTGCTGCGGCGTGGCCTCAAATACCTGCTTGATCGCGCTCATTGAGAACAGACATGGCAAAACCTTTCCGATTTGCAGTTCAATCGTTCAATGCCTCGTCCGGTGCTGACTGGACCGATCAGGTGCGCAAGGCCGAAGACTTTGGTTACTCCGCGTTTCATCTGGCCGATCACATTCTTGGACCCGGTCCGGCGCTGACCCGCGCAAATCACCCGGAACAGAATCTGGCGGCGATTCCAGCGATGGCCTATGCCGCTGCAGTGACCAAGACGATCAAGATTGGCTGCCGGGTGTTCTGCATCGATTACCACTTGCCGGTTGTGCTCATCAAGTCGGCGATGACCATCGACAAGCTGTCCAACGGTCGTCTTGAGTTTGGTCTCGGTGCGGGCTGGATCACCGAAGAATACGCCGCCCTTGGCATCAAGAAGGACGAACCGAAAGTCCGGATCGATCGGCTTGCCGATGTGATTGAAGCGGTGAAGGTCTTTCGCGGTGATGGTATGGCAGATCTAACCAACAACACCGTTCAGTGGAAAGAATTCTCCGGTGTGCCGAAGCCTGTCTCCAAGCCGCCGATCATGGTAGGCGGCGGCAGCCCTCGTGTGCTGCGTCTGGCAGGTCGAGAAGCCGATATCGTCAGTTTGAATTTCAACAACCGGATGGGTCTTATCGGACCAGACGGCGTGAATATGTCCACCGAGGCAGAGACGCGCAAAAAGGTGAACTGGATCAAGGAGGGGGCAGGTGCCCGCTTCAATGATCTGGAGATCGAGATCGGCGCCTACTTCACCTTCGTCATGGACGATCCGTCACCGGTGCTCGGGATGTTTGCCAAGAACTTCCAGATGTCCGAATCGGAGATGCGTAAACACCCCCATGGGCTGTTTGGCAGTGTCGATAGCATTTGTGAAGAGTTGCAGCGTCGGCGTGAAACGTTCGGAATTTCCTACATCACTGTGAACAAGGACACCGCCGAATCGTTTGCACCGGTTGTTGCACGCCTCGCGGGCAAATGATGTGACGACGATAGCGCTGGCCAGAGCCGAGCTGCAAGCCAAGACCCAGGTTTCGCAGAAGATCGCCGAGGATCGCTCCGAAATTCTCAACTCGGGGCTGGCCGCCAATCTGGAGATGCCTCACCCGATCTTCATCCAGCGTGGCGAAGGTCCATACGTCTTCGATGCAGATGGCAACAAGTACATCGACACCTCTGTCGGCTTTGGTCTGCACATGCTCGGGCATGCTCACCCCGAAATAAGGCGCGCCATTCAGTCCAGAGCCGAAGATGGCTGGATGTTCGGCATTCACACCACAGCGCAACTGGGCCTTGCGACGCTACTGCACGAAGCCAGTCCTTGCGCGGAGCGCGTGGTGTTCTGCAATACCGGCTCAGAAGCAACCATGTACGCCTTTCGGGCGGCTCGTGGCTATTCGGGCCGGGAAAAGATTGCCCTGTTCGACGGCTTCTACCACGGTGCCCATGACTATGGCATGTGGATGGCCGATCCCGCGAGTTCACGGGATGAACCGCGTGCACTGCCACTCGGTCATGGCATTCCCAAGGCACTCAATGACCTCGTGGTGCTGCTTCCCTACCGCAATCGACATGCGTTTGATCTGATTCGCAAACACAAGAAAGAACTTGCACTGGTGTTTGTCGAAGGCGTGCAGAGTTCAAACCCTCAGAACGAAGCAGGCGAATTTCTTCGCGAGCTGGCTGATGTCTGCAAAACAAACGACGTCCTGTTTGGCATCGATGAAGTGATTACCGGATTTCGTGTTGCCTATGGCGGCGCACAGGAGCGCTTTGGCGTCAAACCTGACATCGCGACCTACGGCAAGGTGTTGGGAGGGGGGCTGCCGGTTGGTGGCATCACCGGCCGAGCAGACCTCATGAAAGTCTTCACCGGTCTGGCGGCAGAACGTGGCGTGTTTTCAGGCGGTACCTTTTCTGGCAATCCGCTCACCATGGAAGCGGGCAAGGCGATGGTCTCGCATCTGCGCGATCATCCCGAAATCTACACCCGCATGAACGCGCAGGGGGATCGTCTCGCGGCTGCCATCAACGCTCATAACGAAGCCAACCAGATCCCGGCGCAGATGAAAAATGTTGGCGGCATGTTCCACATGTTCTTTCAGCGGGAGGCAGTGAACAGCAGCCGCGATGCAACACACGTGAATATTAAAGCTGAAAAAGCGTTTTACTTGCACGCACTGAACCGTGGTGTACTGGTTCCCGGCACGCAGCGCGCTTTTCTGAGTGCGGCGCATTCAGATGAGGATGTTGATCGTATGATCGACGTGTTCTGCACATCGCTGGATGACGTACGCGATGAAGGTATTTTCTGACTGTCCCGATTGACCATCGAGTGGAGACTAGACCATGAGCCGATTACAGAAACTTTCCCCCGAACAATGGGATCCCGAACTGCGTAGTGCAACGCGGTCGGAAACTGCCACCGATCTCGAACAAGGCCTCACACGGTTTTTTGCGCACACGCCAGCGATGGCAAAGGGCATGTTCGGTTTTGCAGGCGCGCTCAAGGTCAATCGCACCTTGCCGGAAAAACTGATCGAGCTGGTTCGCCTGCGTGTGGCGTTTTTTAATCAGTGCCGCAGCTGCATGGCCATCCGCTATACCTCCGCACTGAATGATGGTGTCACCGAAGACCTGGTCTGTTCACTCGAGCGTCCTGAAGAAGCAGAGAACCTCACGCCAGCCGAAAAAATTGCCATCAAGTACGGCGAGATGATGGCGACCGATCACCTGGCCATTGACGATGCGACGTACGATGAACTGCGTAAGTACTACACCGAGCCACAGATTGTGGAGCTTGGAATGAACGTGGCGTTTTTTGTGGGCTTCGGTCGTCTGGCGGCAACCTATCACATGGTTGAAGAACTGCCGGAGGCTTTCCAGACTGCAGAGCAGATCGCCCCCTGGAACAGCGAGCACATCGTCGTTCGGTGACGCCCAAGCCTTGAGTCGACGACGATTTGTCCGACTGTGCGGTGGGCAAGACAATATCTACGCAACCGAAAATGCTGCGCATGGGTATTCAGAGCTTCGAAACGATTGACTGGAGAGAAGGTCGTGATTGCAGCAGAAATCAAACCGTAAAGTCACAACCAAAGAAGTTGGCAGATTCAGTAGTGGGACGTCGAATAAAAATCGTCCTGTGGGGTCTCCTGTGGGAGCGGTCTCCCGACCGCGATTTGGCAGGAGAGATCGCGGTCTGAGAGACCGCTCCCAGTGTGCCCGGCATGGGCATGTACTAGCTGACTGAAAGGAGTCAGCCGGAAGACGTGACTGAAACCGTAGTGAAGCGCAAGGGGC
>JAYSTS010000327.1:0-4378 GCA_043719475.1 Gammaproteobacteria bacterium
GTCGATGAGTTTCAGGATACCGATCCACTGCAGTACGAAATCCTTCGCACCACCTACCAGGGTCGTGCCTCCGGCGCGCTGGTGATGATTGGCGACCCGAAACAGGCCATCTATGGGTTTCGTGGCGGCGACGTGTTCGCCTACCTGCAAGCCGCCCGCGATGCGGATGGTTGTTATGACCTCCACACCAACTACCGTTCATCCCAGGGTGTGCTCGACGGTATCGAGTCGCTCTTTCTTGGCGCGACCAGAACCACGCAGCACGGACCATTTCTGATTCCTCAGATTCAGTTCCAGCCTGTGCAGTGTGGGCGCACGACTGGCGACCGTGTACTCGTCCAGAACGGCGCCCCAATTCCCTCGATCACCGCCTGGGTGGTCGAAGAGTCAGAACTCACCGCTGAACAAGGTCGACAGCGGCTGCTCAGTGCAACCGTCAGTGAGATCTGCAGTTTGCTCGAACCTGGCACAGGCGCCCTTATTCAACACTACAGTGGATCAGTGCAACCGGTTCGAGCCGGAGATATTGCAGTGCTTGTCAACTCCAACCGCGAAGCTGCGAGCATTCAACGTTCGCTCGCTCGTCATGGTGTGGCCTCGGTGTGTCTGCATCGCGAGAGTGTGTTCCAGAGTGAGGAAGCACAGGATCTGCTCTTTGTGTTGCGTGCTGCAGACAGCGCCGCGCCTCTGGAGGCCATGCGTGCAGCGCTGCGCGGACCGCTGCTCGGATTGCGCATGGCTGATCTCCTCGGACTCGCCGCAGACGAGGCAGCCTGGCAACAGTGGATAACGCGATTCCAGATGGCCCATGAAGACTGGCGAGCGCGCGGGGTCCTCGCGCTGCTCGAACCCATGCTGCAGGACGCGTCGCCCAGGCTGCTGGCGCTGGACGACGGTGAGCGCCGCATGACCAACTATCTGCAACTGGGTGAACTCCTCGCAGAAGCGGAAACTGAAAACTTCGGTGCTGCCGGCCTGATTCGCTGGCTAATCGAGCAGATCGCGGATCCCAATGTTGAGTCGGTTTCGGACGCCAGACAACTGCGGTTGGAATCTGACGACGCACTGGTGCGCATCGCCACCATTCACAAGGTGAAGGGGTTGCAGTATCCGATCGTGTTCGTACCGTTTACCCCGGCGCTCGGTGCCAAAGCTCCGAAGAAATCCTGGATTTTTCACGACGGTTCCAGTCGTGCGTGGCTGGATTTCGGTCTGGAGGGTGATGCACAGAAGTCCAGCGCCATGCTGGAATCGCGCGCAGAGTCACTCCGGCTGTTGTACGTCGCACTCACTCGCGCAGAACAGGCTTGTTACATCGGCTGGGGGCCCATCAAGAGTGCACAGAACTCGGCGCTCGCGTGGCTGCTGCACTCGGAAGATGGTGTTGATCCGAGAACCATAGCAGCGGCTAACGCCAGCCTGCCGCATTGGTTGACCGAAAGCTGTGTGAACACCCGGCTTGCGCAATATGCAGAACGGGCCAGCGGTGCGGTTTGTATCGCTCCACTTCCCACGCCACTGCGACCGACCTATCGCGCGCTATCCGGGCCGCCACCGGATGGACAAGCCCGCGAAGATTTCCCCGCTCGACGCAAGGACTGGTCCGTATTCAGTTTTTCTCGACTGATCGCGGGTGGCAGGCAGCAGGTGCCCGAGACCGGTGTGGACGATGAGTCACATGACCTAGTTCCGGAAACGCTGCCAGCGGTCGATGGCTCTGTGATCGCCCTGCGTGGTGCTGCGTTCGGTGTCGCCATTCACCAGATCCTCGAAGACATCGATCACTCTGCGTGGCCAACACCAGGCTCTGCGGCCGACGAAAACGTGATTGCCCGGTTTCTACGCAACGCAGGCGTTCCACTCGGAGAGGGGCCCACTCAAGCTGTACTACTGAGCGCTGTAGCGGATCTGATCTCGCGAGCGCTGCATACTCCGTTGCCACATATTGGCCCGCTGGCACAGGTACCCGCCAATCGACGGCTGGTGGAAATGGAGTTTTTCCTCAGCCTGGGTGGTGAGCGAACCGGTGCCATTCTGGATCACTTGGCGTCTGAAGGGTATGGACTTGGTCTGCCTCGCGAACGCCGACAACAGGTGCTGAACGGATTGATGCAGGGGTTCGTCGACCTGACGGTTGCGGTGGATGGTCGTTACTGGATCATCGACTACAAGACCAATGATCTCGGGCCGCGTGCAGAAGATTACGCGCCTCGCATGTTGCAGCAGGCGGTGCAGCACGGTCACTACGATCTGCAGTACCTGATCTACCTGGTTGCTCTGCATCGCCATCTCGAACGAACACTCCGAAACTACGATCCGGACCACCATCTTGCAGGCGCACAGTATCTGTTCCTGCGTGGCATGAACGGCGCCAACGCAAACACTGGCGTGTTCATCGATAGACCTTCAACCGATTTCATTCTGACTCTGGATGAGCTCTTTGCCGGTGGAAGCAGCCACCCGTGAGTACCTTGCTTGAGCGCCTGCACCGTGCAGTACAGGAGGAGCGCATCGCACCGCTCGAACTTGCACTGGCCGACTGGAGCCTTCGTCATGGCAGCAGTGACCCCGTGGCACTCGGTTTTGCTCTCACCGCTCGCGCCGTAAATGAAGGACATAGTTGCCTTGTACTGTCCAACACCGGCCCGGCCATTCCAGGAGAGGCTGCGTTCTGCTCGGCTGACAGCTTTGTCAACGCGCTGCAGGGGAGCCCGTTGGTCGGTGCACCCGGCGCAAGCTGTCCGTTGATTCTCGATGGCCATCGCCTGTACCTGCATCGTTACTGGGCGTATGAGTCGCGATTAGCGTCGCGCCTTCAGGATCTGCTTGCACGAGCACCAGAGGCCATCGATACCGCATCACTGGAGCGGGACGGCGGCCTGTTTGATTACAGCTGGGTGAGCGAAGGTGAACCACAATGGCAAGCAGTCGCTGCGGCGGTTGCGCTGCGACACCGGTTTGTCGTGATCTCGGGCGGACCTGGCACCGGTAAGACCTACACGGTACTGAGGCTCATCCGTCTCATGGTAGAAGCTGCGCAGGCAGCCGGACAAACATCACCCGTCATACGACTGGCGGCTCCAACAGGTAAGGCCGCCGCACGAATGATGGAATCGATTCGTTCCGGACTCCAGACATTCGCTGCCGGCGAATCGCTTCGCTCGCATCTGCCGGACCAGGCCTCGACGCTGCACCGATTGCTTGGCTTGCATGGTGGTACCGTCCTGCCGCGCCATGACCGGGACCATCCGCTGGCTGCCGACGTTGTCATCGTCGACGAGGCGTCCATGATCGACCTACCCATGATGGCAAAGCTTGCAGATGCCCTGCCCGATCACGGCCGACTGATCCTGCTGGGTGATCGTTACCAGCTGGCTTCTGTGGAATCCGGTTCGGTGCTCGCCGAGCTTTGTTCGGCTGCCGGTGTGAATAACTTTTCTCCTCCGCAACTCGAAGCGTTGTCGTCTTTATTCCCCCCTCCGCAACGCGCAGCGTTGTCGGTCTTCCCTCCGCAACGCGCAGCGTTGTCGGCTTTGTCACCCCCGCAACGCGAAGCGTTGTCGGTCTTCCCTCCGCAACACCCCGCGTTGTCGCCCTTGTTGCCCAGGCCAGACGAGATATCCACACCCTCTCACCTGGCCGATCACGTGGTCACACTGCAAACAAGTCATCGCTTCCATCCCCAGAGCCCGATCGGCCGTCTGGCCAGCGCAGTAAATGGGGGCAATGCCGACGTGGCAATCCGGGTCGGCCGCGAAGGCCGCGATGATGTTCGTCTCGATTTCAGTAGTGCTGGTGATCTGGATGCACTCACCACGACTCTCGCCGATACCTACATGCCACTACTGGACGCCAAAACACCTGCAGCGGCCATCGACACACTCGACAGGGTACGACTGCTGACTGCTACCCGTATCGGCCCAGCCGGTGCTATGGCCATGAACCAGCGAATTTTTGAACAACTGGCACAGCGCCACCAACTGGACAGCCAGCAACGTTGGTACCACGGCCGACCCGTGATGGTGCTGCAGAACGATTACCGAATCGGCCTTTTCAACGGCGACACCGGCGTGTGCGTTGCCGGTGCTGATGGACACCTGCGAGTATGGTTCCGCACCGAGACAGGACTGCAATCACTCCTGACCAGTGCCATGCCCGCCCACGAGACAGCCTTTGCGATGACAGTACACAAGAGCCAGGGTTCCGAGTTCGATACGGTGTGGCTATTGCTGCCGCCAATGGACAGCCCTGTTCTGAGCCGCGAACTGATCTATACCGGCATAACAAGAGCAAAAACACGGTTGACCCTGCTGGCACCGGAAGCTGTATTCCGCGCAGCCGTGAATCGAGTCATTCAGCGGGACTCCGGTCTGGCCGA
>JAYSTS010000328.1:0-11002 GCA_043719475.1 Gammaproteobacteria bacterium
ATTTCCTGCAGACCAAAACCCAGACCTACGGAGAGCGCCGCAGCCAGCCACTGCAACTGCGACCAACGCATGCCCAACATCCCAAGGCCAATCAACGAACCCGCGATGACGATGGCATAACGCAACAAATTGGTGATGGCATAGCGTGTTGGGGCATCGATCCGCGTGCGTGACAGGAGACCAATCTCGACCAGCCCAGGCACATTGCGGGCTGAGATCAGGGTGAGCACCAGCACAAGCGAGCCAAGTACCAACGCCATCAGCGTAACCTGCTGCACACTCATCTTGCCGTCGTCGCCAAGTTCCGTGAATTGCCACATGGCAAACTCATCGAGCCTTGCAAACGCCGGCAATACATCCGCCCAGACCCAGACGAGCGCGGTGACGATCAGCGTCCAGCGTATAGCTCGCAACAGCCTGCCGGTCTGAGCGTTGATTTGCTCAAGCGTGACATCCCGCTCCAATTCGCTGCGCGCCACTGCCGCTTCGGCCGTTCCCTGTTGTGCCAGCAGCTGCTGATACGCAAGCCTTCGTTCACCCAGTAGAAACCACCGACTCAACAGGCCAACCACCAGGGCGATGAGAACCGCTGCGCTGAACGACGCAAGCATCGTCTGCAGCAAAACGCTCGCCGAATAGACGTATCCCGTTAGCGCAAGACCTGCGATCAACAACGGCGCAGCCGTTCCACCCACACGAACCACCTTGCGCCAATTGGAGGTTTCGGATTCGGCCTCTCGCGCTGTCCAGATCTTTCCTGGTGCAAGCAAGGTCCACATTGTCCAGCCAAGCAATCCACACGCCATGATGATCGCGAGTCGCGCGATGACATCCGTGGCAACGTCAACGCTGCGAGCCGCGCCAAGCGCGCTGAGAAAATAGAGCGGCAACACCAGGAGAGCCATGATTGGCAGGCTGGCGGTCAGACTTTCACGCCGGGCTCGTCGCCAACGAAAGTGGGCCTGGCCAAGTCCGCGTTCAATCGCCGTGTAACGAAGCAGTTGAACGAAAAACAGCGGGCCTGCTGTCGTGATCATCGCCAGGCCAAAAGAATGGCTGAAATTACCCGCCTCTCCGATCAGGCCCAATAGCGTACCGCCGACCAACAAGACCGCGGAAAAAGGTAGCGCTGCCAGTATCGTCCAACCCAGCGCCCGGGCAGTGGCGCGATAAGTATCCTCACGAATCTGCCGGGTCACCAGCGCTTCGGCGGTGATTCGCTCACTGGCCTGGCCAGACAAGCGCAGGAGGATGAGCACCCCCAGGGCGCTGAACATCCAGATCAAGGGGCGTTGCTGGAGACTCGATTTCGCGAGCTCCGCCGATTTCTCGTAACGTTCGAGTTTGAACAAGTCTCCCAAACCGGTGCCAATGGTCGCAAGCCACGCAGCGCTCACCGGACCATGGCTGCGCGACCACAGCAACTGGCGGTCCAGTAACGCTTGCATTTCGAGGGTTTGTGCAAGTTGCTCGGATAAGGTCGCATCTTTTTCTTCCAATGCAGCGACTCTTCTTTGCAGTACAGCCCGCAGCATGCTGAGCAGATCTTCCCGGGTTGCCCGAAGAGAGCCGGCTTCTCGCTTAATTCGCTTTGCGTCCCACTCATTCCGTTCACCTCGTTCACCCCGCTCATCCGACTGGCCCGATTCGATCTCGTCAGACAGCTTGATCGGGTGATCGGCTACATCGCGCTGCTCCTCGGACAGAACCACCAGACGCAGCCGTTGGTCGGCGAGTGAAGTACCGACGTTTTCCAGTTCCTGGCGCAAGCGAACCGAAGATTCGAGTCTTCGACGCTCACTCCATAACCAACGCCCGACCCCTTCGCTGTGACTACCGAGATCAAGCCGGGTACGGCTGTCCCGCAAAGCGGCAACGACGTCGTCGCGCGCGCGCGTAAGGGCTGGCAGCGAGACACGATCCGCTGCGAGCGCCCGGACATTTGCTTCCAGCTCGGCGCCTAGTTCAATGTTTGCAAGGGCCAATGCGCCAAGCTCCGCAGGGGCGTCTGTCAATCCTTCGGCGACCGCCGCAAGTCGTGCGCGTCGGGCTTCCAGTTCATTATTCCCCCGCTCGGTAATGTGCTCCTGCAACACTTGAACCCGCGCGCTGTGCAGTCGAACGCGGTGACGCAATTCACGCAGCCTGATCTCATGCAATGCCTGCCGCTGCTCCAGCGTTGCCTGATCCATTTCAGCCAGTTCGATTTCCGCCAGGAGGCGGGTGCGTTCATGCTCCTGTTGCTGCCGTCGGGCTTCTGCAACGATTCGAGGCTCATCGTCCTGCGTAATCGGTTGATTCTGCAGTGCGGCCAGTTGGTCACGCAGTCTGGCCAGTGCGTCCGCCGCCTCGGCCGGTCCGGACAACAAAAACGCCAGTTCGTCGGCGACATCGTCGATCTGCACCGACAACTCGGCGACCTGGTTGCGTTCCTGCGCGAGAACTCGCTCCAGAGTTTCTACATCTGCCTGGGATGGCAGACGTTTTGCCCAGGACAAAACCGAATTATCCAGATCGACCGCCAGCGACGTTTCCAGCTCACGCACGCGAACCACATGCGCCGCAGATTCCGCCTGGCGCTGACGCACGAGCGATTGCACACGTTCTGTTTCGATCTGGTCAGCGCGCGCCATATCAAGCAGAGCGCTACCCACCTGGCGCTCCACATCACTGATCGATGCAGAACCGATCGCTGCCGACAACGCATCCAGGCTCTCCGAGTCAGCAGCGACAGCAAGACCGCTTGCGAATGAGAGTAAGCCGCCGGCCAGGATGAGAGCTCGGAGTGCTCGAAGGGTGTGAATCATGCTGGGCACCCTAGCCGCGCCCAACGTGGGATGCAATTGTAGTGACAGCCATCGGCACACCTGATCTGGTAAGAAATGTTATGCCGCCGTAAGTCGAGCTTGTGTTCGGCGTCGCAGGGAGTAACAATCCAGCCATGCGAACGACACCCTTTTTTGGCGGTTTCTACTTTGGTTACTGGCGAGTGACCTGACACACCTTTGCATCCGTCCGCGAAGGTAGTGAGAAAAAGCTGCCTTCAAACTGAACCCCGTATGGCAGCTGGCCAACGGGGTTTTCGTCTTTCTGGGCGGAAGAAAGCTGAACTTTTCGGAGATTGACATGGAACATCTGGAGAACGTCAACGTGACACGACAGGAACGACTGATCACCCCAGACCAACTGAAGACTGACTTGCCCGTCAGCGACCAACTTCGCGCGCAGATTCAGGCCAGCCGTTCCGCCATCGAACGCATCTTGCACGGTGGGGATCATCGGCTGCTGGTCGTCGCGGGACCGTGCTCCATTCATGACGTCGACGCCGCGAAAGACTATGCCGAGAGGCTCAGTACTCTGGCGCGAGACCTCTCTGGTGATCTGCTCATCGTCATGCGGACCTATTTCGAAAAGCCACGAACAACCGTCGGCTGGAAAGGGCTGATCAACGATCCATACCTGGATGACACTTTTCGGATCGACCAGGGCCTGGTGATTGCGCGCCGCCTCTTGCTCGATCTCGCCGGGCTCGGCCTGCCGCTGGCAACTGAAGCGCTCGACCCGATTACACCGCAATACCTGCACGATCTCATCAGCTGGTCGGCGATAGGCGCTCGCACAACGGAATCACAGACACATCGCGAAATGGCTTCCGGCCTGTCCAGTGCTGTCGGGTTCAAGAATGGTACCGATGGATCGCTGGAAACCGCCATCAATGCGCTGAAGAGCGTCGCTGCACCACACCGCTTCCTGGGGATCAGTGCCAGCGGCGAAGTATCCGTATTCCATACAAGGGGTAACCAGAATGCGCACATTGTTCTGCGCGGCGGCAGTGGAGGGCCAAACTACGATCAGACCAGCATCCGCCGCTGCGAAGCGCAGATGCGGGCTGCCGGTTTGCGTCCGGTGATCATGGTCGATTGCAGCCACGCGAATTCGGCCAAGGATCACAATCGACAGATCGCGGTGGCCCACGACGTGGCCAGCCAGATCGACGCAGGAAATTCATCCATCATCGGTCTCATGCTGGAAAGCAATATCCACGCTGGTAATCAGCAAATCGGCGACCGCACAAAGCTAAAGTATGGCGTCTCGATAACGGACGCGTGCATCGATTGGGCGACGACTGAAGCACTGCTCAGGGAATTGGCTGCCAGAACGTCGGCACACTTGTTGAAGCGGGTCGCTTGATTCGAAGCGAGCGGGGTTCGCGATCGGGGGATCGCTCCTTCTACAGCATCGTGACGTTGTGGGACCGGTCTCTGACCGCGATGACGATCGCGATCAGGAGATCGCTCCTTCTACTGGTAGTAGGCGTGTTCGGTATGCGTGTGATCCGTCGAATCCCGAATGCCGGCCAATTCCGGTACCTGGTCCATCAGCGTTTTCTCCACGCCATGCTTGAGCGTGATATCTACCGCTGAACAACCCTGACAACCACCGCCAAACTGCAACACTGCGATTTTGTCTGTCGTGATCTCCACCAGAGAAACCTGACCACCATGTGCGGCCAGACCCGGGTTAACTTCGTTGTACAGGATGTAATTGATGCGGTCTTCCAGGGGCGCATCGGCACCAACCTGGGGAACGCGGGCATTGGGGGCCTTGATCGTCAGCTGCCCACCCATTCGATCTTCCGCATAATCAACGACAGCGCCTTCCAGATACTTGTGACTGCGACTTTCAAACCAGGCACGAAAACCCTCGAACTCGATGGGCTCATCACCTTCCTGTTCTTCACCCGGCCGGCAATACGCAATACATGTCTCGGCATGTGGGGTGCCTGGCTGCGAGACGAATACCCGAATGCCGGTGCCCTGGGCATCTTGCTTGCCCAGCAGCTCCCGTAGATACCCCTGCGCGGCCTCCGTGATCTGGATCATGTTTAAACCTGACTAATTTACTCGGGTATTGTAGGGAGGCCATCCAAACCGCACAACCATTTCACAGCCGGTGACAGAACGGAACCAACGCACCACCAGACTCGCTGCGAGTGACGGCGACCGAGTTCCGAGAGGGTTCGTCGGGATCATTGCCTTCAGACGCCAATGACTTCCCATCTTCACACCCAGATGAGGCTGGCTCACCTGGAATTGGGACATCTTCAATTGTGCATCAAGGCTTTGCGCCTACACTGCGCCCAATCCGCAGACTACCAGACCAAGACCTATGCCCTACGCACGCCTCAAAGCCCGTCGTGAATTGCTGGAACGCGCACTCAAGGACCGCATCGTCATCATCGATGGCGCCTACGGGACACATTTCCAGAAGCTGAAACTGACTGAGGAGGATTTTCGCGGCAAACGCTTCGCAAACCACCATTCCCCACTCAAGGGCAACACCGACCTCCTGGTCCTGACCAAACCGGATGTGGTCCGCAGCGCCCATGAGGCATATCTCAAGGCAGGCGCGGAGATCATCAAGACCAACAGCTTTACGGCAACGACCATCTCCCAGGCGGACTACAACCTTGCGCCACTGGCGGTCGAGATTAACGTCGAAGCAGCGGCGATCGCACGGTCGATCTGCGATGTCTACGAAACGCCTGACAAACCCAGGTTTGTCGCCGGATCAGTTGGACCGACCAACCGCACATGCAGCATTTCTCCGGATGTATCGGACCCCGGCGCCCGCAACGTGGACTTCGAGACCCTGCGGGTTGCTTATACGGAAGCGATCGACGGGCTGATCCGTGGCGGCGCCGATCTCATTCTTCTGGAAACAATTTTCGACACCCTGAACGCCAAGGCGGCGATCTACGCCATGCTCGAACTCGGACGCAAACATGGGGTGACCATACCGGTAATCATCTCCGGCACGATCACTGATCTGTCTGGGCGAACGCTGTCCGGACAGACCTGCGAAGCGTTTTATGCCTCCGTCGCGCATGCGCGCCCCATTGCAGTGGGATTGAATTGTGCACTGGGTGCGGAGCAGCTTCGCCCCTTTGTCGGTGCGTTATCCAAGGTCTCCGAGGCGCGGGTCAGTGTACATCCGAATGCCGGGCTGCCCAATGAATTTGGCGGTTATGACCAGACGGCTGAGATGATGGCCGAACACATTCGCGACTACGCGAACCAGGGTTGGGTCAATATGGTAGGTGGCTGTTGCGGCACGACACCTGAACACATCGAACACATCGCCAAGGCCGTTGCAGGCGTTCGGCCTCGCCCAGTCGCTAGCAAGGTGCAAGCGATGTCACTCGCAGGACTCGAGCCGCTGCGAGTGGATGCGCAGAGCTTGTTTGTCAACATCGGGGAACGCACCAACATCACCGGCAGCGCCCGATTTGCCAAACTCATCCGCGACAACAAGCTGGACGATGCCCTGGTGGTTGCTCGCCAGCAGGTGGAAAGCGGTGCCCAGATCATCGATATCAACATGGATGAAGGCATGTTGGACAGTCAGGCGATGATGGTCCGCTATCTGCACCTGCTGGCCGGTGAACCCGATATTGCCCGTGTGCCCATCATGGTTGATTCATCGAAGTGGGATGTCATCGAAGCGGGCCTACGCTGCATTCAAGGCAAGTCGGTGGTGAATTCCATCAGTCTGAAGGAAGGTGAAGCTGCGTTCCTGACGGTGGCACGCAAATGTTATGACTACGGTGCAGCGGTGGTCGTCATGGCCTTCGATGAAAAGGGCCAGGCCGATACCTTCGCCCGTAAATGCGAAATCTGCGCTCGCTCCTATCGCGTACTGACCGAACAGGTCGGCTTTAACCCCGAAGACATCATCTTCGATCCGAACATATTTGCGATTGGCACCGGCATCGAAGAACACAACAACTACGCCGTGGACTTCATTGAATCCTGCCGCTGGATTCGCGCCAACCTGCCTGGAGCAAAGATCTCCGGGGGTGTTTCCAACGTGTCGTTTTCGTTCCGCGGCAATGAGCCACTGCGCGAAGCCATTCACACTGTGTTCCTCTATCACGCCATCAAGGCAGGTTTGACGATGGGTATCGTCAACGCGGGTCAACTGGGCATCTACGATGACCTGCCTGCAGAACTGCGCGAGCATGTCGAAGATCTGGTGCTTAATCGTCGACCAGACGCCACCGAACGACTGCTCGCTATCGCAGATCGATACAGCACGAAGAAAAAAGAAGCTGAAGATCCGGCTCTGCTGGCCTGGCGTTCCTGGCCCGTCGGAAAACGAATCGCGCATGCTCTGGTGAAGGGGATGAACGAATTCATCGTCGTTGACACTGAAGAAGCGCGTCAGCAGGTCACCCGCCCAATCGAAGTCATCGAAGGGCCATTGATGGACGGCATGAACGAGGTCGGCGATCTGTTTGGCAACGGCAAGATGTTCCTGCCGCAGGTGGTCAAGAGTGCGCGAGTGATGAAACAAGCAGTCGCACACCTCATCCCTTACATTGAAGCACAAAAAGATGCCAACAGCCGCAGCAAAGGCCGCATCATCATGGCGACGGTCAAGGGTGACGTGCATGACATCGGCAAGAACATCGTCGGGGTAGTGCTGCAGTGCAACGGCTATGAAGTCATTGATCTCGGTGTGATGGTGCCCGCAGAAACGATCCTGGCCAAGGCAAAAGAAGTCAACGCCGACATCATTGGACTGTCGGGACTCATTACCCCTTCACTCGATGAAATGGTAACCGTTGCCAGCGAAATGGAACGCCTGGGCTTCACGGTGCCACTCCTGATTGGCGGCGCGACCACATCGAAGGCTCACACCGCGGTGAAGATCGAGCCAGCTTATACCCGCGGGCCGACCGTCTACGTCAGCGATGCATCTCGTGCAGTCGGTGTCGCGACGAAGCTGCAGTCGGATGATCATAGAGCACCATTTGTAGAGGAAGTGCGCGCTGATTATGTGCAGGTTCGAGCGCGCACCGCCGCGCGCGCCGAAGCACGAAACTTCCTGACCCTTGCACAGGCGCGCGCAAATGCGCCAAAACCGGGAGTTCACAAACCACATCAGCCAAAACAACTCGGCGTACACACCGTCGAATTTGATCTGGCGACCTTGGCCGCATACATCGACTGGACACCTTTTTTCATGACCTGGGAGCTGGCGGGAAAATTCCCGGCCATCCTTGATGACCAGGTGGTCGGCGAAGCCGCCCGAAATCTTTTTGATGACGCGAAGACCATGCTCGACACCCTGATCAGTGGGGGAGTGCTGCGGGCGAGAGGCTGTTATGGACTTTGGCCAGCCAATCGCGAGGGCTCAGACGATATTCGCATCCAGTCAGAGGTCGGCGAGCGAGTGCTCGGCTTCTTGCGGCAACAAACGCCTAAACCAGACGGCCAACCGAGTTGGTGCCTGGCGGATTTCGTTGCACCTGAGGGCGACTATTTCGGTGGTTTTGCAGTGACTTCAGGGTTGGGTATTGAAGAGGTTCTGGCCGGGTATCCGAACGATGATTACGCAAGCATCATGATCAAGGCGCTGGCCGATCGATTGGCCGAAGCTGCTGCCGAGTACCTGCACCTGGAAGTCCGCCGCAAACATTGGGGTTATGCGGCGACTGAAGATCTGGACACGACCGCACTGATTCAGGAGGCGTACAAGGGGATTCGCCCTGCGCCCGGTTATCCGGCCTGCCCGGATCACACCCACAAGCGGGTGCTCTTCGAGATGATGGACGCGACAGCCAGAACAGGCATGACGCTGACGGAGCACCTGGCGATGACACCGGCCGCAGCCGTGTCTGGTTTTTACATCGGCCATCCTGAAGCAAGATACTTCGGCGTCGGAAAAATCACGGAAGAGCAGCTGGTGGACTATGCCACCCGGCGCGGACTGGATCTCGACAGCACCAGGCGATGGTTACGACCTAATCTGGCCGACTGAAATTCAGCCTGACCAAGTTGTGGAAGCTTGTGTGAGCGGTCTCTTGACCGTGATTCGGTTCGCGATCAGGAGATCTGCAGCTTCGCAGGGCTTCTTGTGGTCTCCCGACCGCGAACTGGCTAAACCCTCTAGGAAAATGTCCACCCGGAAACAAAGTGGACCGCCATGGCGACGAGGCAGACGAACACCACTAGAGCACCTTTTGCATCCGCTTTCTGATCGTCATCGTTCTCTTCAACATGGGGCGTGTGGTGTTGGTGAGAGTGGCCGTGATCGCTCATGTGGTGAATTCCTTTGCTGGTCGAAAACGGCCGGAAGTGTATCCGAAAGCAATCCTCACGAGCACTATCTGGTACTCACTTCATGCTGCCGCTCATCTCGCGTGGCTGCAGATATCGCCACTTCTATCGCCCCTTCGCAGGTCACGCGACGACCATCCGCATCACGGGAACAAAAAACTGAAGTACGCCTCGAATAAGCATAGGCACATGAAACATTTTTGAATCTTCCCTCGTACTGGTATCTTGCGGCCGCGCCCACAGCTACGGATTCGCATGTACCGCTACGATGCTTACGACCAGGCTTTCGTCGACGAACGTGTTGCCCACTACCGCGATCAGACTGATCGTTACCTCAAAGGCGAACTGAGCGATCAGGAGTTCCTGCAACTGCGCTTGCGCAACGGACTGTATATCCAACGACTTGCGCCAATGCTGCGGGTAGCGGTTCCGTACGGCACGCTCTCCTCAAAACAGCTTCGCATGCTGGCTCACATTGCCCGCCACTACGACCGTGGTTACGGTCATCTGTCAACACGCCAGAACATGCAGTACAACTGGCCGGAACTCGAAGAAGTGCCGGACATCCTGGCTGATCTTGCCAGTGTCGAGATGCACGCGATCCAGACCAGCGGCAATTGCATCCGCAATGTCACGTCCGATGAATTCGCCGGTGTGTCGGCCGACGAAATCGTCGATGCGAGACCCTATTGTGAACTCATCCGACAGTGGTCCACTGCACATCCGGAATTTGACTGGCTGCCACGCAAGTTCAAGATCGCCGTCAACGGTGCACGTTATGACCGCGCCGCCATCGCAGTGCATGACATTGGCATACTGGCCAACCAAAACGCCACCGGAGACGTTGAATTCGACATCTTCGTCGGCGGCGGGCTTGGTCGCACACCGGTGATTGGCGAACTGATTCGGCCAAATCTCCAGGTAAAACACTTGTTAACTTATCTCGAGGCGATCATGCGGGTTTACAACCGTTATGGCCGTCGCGACAACAAGTACAAGGCCCGAATCAAGATTCTGGTCCGCGCGTTAGGCGCAGAGGAGTTTCGTCGTCAAGTCGATGCAGAATGGACACACCTTGAGGGTTCGGCCCAGACACTGACCGATCAAGAGGTCTCTCGTGTCACACGTCAGTTCGAACCGCCCGCCTACGAACACATGGACGACCAGACCGCCCTCCTGGCCAACGTCCGCCTCACTGACGTCGGCTTCGACCGATTCATGCGCCACAACGTCAAGCCCCACAAAGTCTCGGGATACGCAATCGTGACACTGTCTACAAAAATTACCGGGGTACCGCCTGGTGATGTCACAGACACACAAATGGAGCAGGTTGCGGATTGGTCAGACCAGTTCGGGCATAGCGAAATCAGGATCAGTCACGAGCAGAACTTCGTCCTGCCGGATGTTCGTCAAAGCGATTTGCCGGCGCTGTGGGCACTGGCCAGAGATGCGGGCCTGGGGACCACTAATGCTAGTTTGTTGACCAATATCATCTGCTGCCCGGGTGGCGACTATTGCTCACTCGCCAACGCCAAATCGATACCAGTGGCCGAAGCCATCCAGCGTCGATTCGATGACTACGACTACCAGCACGACCTGGGCGATCTGGACATCAACATTTCCGGCTGTATGAACGCCTGTGGTCATCACCATGTCGGCCATATCGGCATACTGGGTGTCGACAAAAAAGGGGAAGAGTTTTATCAGATTTCTCTGGGTGGCCATTCCGGCCATTCCGGGCAGGCTGCGTCCTTGGGAGAAATCGTCGGGCCGTCGTTCTCCCGGGCCGACGTCACCCAAGCCATCGCCACCATTCTTGACACGTACACCGCGCTGCGGATCGAAGACGAGCCCTTCCTGCACTGCTATCGACGCAT
>JAYSTS010000329.1:0-4351 GCA_043719475.1 Gammaproteobacteria bacterium
CGTTGGCAAACTCGCTGCGTACCACCTGTCCGTTCGACCACTCTTCATAGCCATAACAGCCTCGCACCAGATGTGCGATACAGGCGGGCATAGGTCGTTCTACAACCTCTATGGTGGATGCGGCAAGTTCATGAGTGGTAACGCGCATAGGGCTAGATTGCCGCATCCACGCACGAATTTCTGGTTCATGTGCTCCAATGTGTGTACTTCATGCGACCATGCCTCCCGAAATTCCGCGCATCCAACAGGAGTAACCCGTGAGCAATATGGACTCAGTCGAAGAAACAGCCTTTTTCGCCGCAGTGGATGCCGCCTGCAAAAAATCAGTCTGGTGTGCCATCGCCACCGTGGATGACAATCAGCCGCGTGTACGCATGGTGCATCCAACCTGGGACGGCCAGGTGCTGTGGTTCGCGACGGGACCACAGTCACCGAAGGCGCAGCACATGCGTGCCAATCCAAACGTCGACATCCAGTATCAGGTGGCGCCACCAGATTTCATCCATGTCCTCGTACGTGGCACTGCGGAACTGTGTACCTCACCCGCCGACAAACATCACGCCTGGAAGGCCATCGACTACGATTTGACCGCGTTCGGTTCTACCGGCCCGGATGACCCGAACTTCCTGCCGATTCGCATCACGCCAACGCGAGTAGAACTGTCCGAGATGTTTGGTTCGATGAACAAGAAAGTCTGGCGTGCCTGAGAGACTGGGTTCTTCGTGCACGATCCGCGAGGCAACCGCAGCGGACATCCCGGCGATGCAGCGACTGGAGCTGGATGCCGGCCGGCGGTTTGCGGACGTGGGACTTAAGTCCATCGCCGAAGACCCGCCATCAGATCATGACGTCTTGATGGTTTACATCAACGACAAGGCCGCATGGATGGCGATCGATGAGCACAGTCAGGAACCGATCGGCTACGCCGTGGCATCGGTCGTCGACGCGCAGGCGCATCTTGATCAGGTCAGCGTATCAATGGGCGCGGCCGGACGCGGCATCGGCAGCCGGCTCGTTGCGGAGGTCTTCAACTGGGCCATTGCCTGTGGATACGACGCCATCACGCTGACGACGTTTCGTGATCTGCCCTGGAATGGACCGCTCTATGAGCGGCTCGGCTTTGTAACCCTGAGCGAAGCGGAATGTGATAAGAGCGAAGTGGAATGTGGCCCAGAGTTACTGGCCATCCGGGCTGAAGAGCGCAGTCGCGGCATTGACGTTCTGCCGCGCATTGCCATGCGACGCCTGCTGCGGCACACGCACTGAATCAATCAGATACGCAGCCGCTGTTCCACCGCCGCCGCAAAAAACGACGCACCATAGACGAGTGCATCGTCATTGAAGTCGTAACCCGGATTGTGAATCGGCGTCTGGTGCCTGTCGTCGCCATTACCCAGCAGCAGATAACAACCCGGCACCCGTTCGAGCATGAATGAGAAGTCCTCAGAGCCCAACCCTGGTGGCAACTGACGTCGCACATTTTCCGCCCCCACCAGCGAATCACACACATCGCCAGCAAAGGCAGCCACCTGTGTATCATTGATCACCGGATGGAAAACCGTCCGGAAATCCATAGTCACGCTGGCTTCGTGCGCCTGAGCGATACCGTTGGCGATGTTGCGGATGCGCCGCTCAATCAGTTCCATCACCTTCAGCGAGAACGTGCGTATGGTCCCTGCAATGTGCGCCTTGCCAGGAATGACGTTGTATGCGTCCCCCGCGTGAACCTGGGTAATGGACACCACGGCCGGATCGGCTGGCCGCACATTGCGTGACACGATAGTCTGTATCGCGTTGATGATCTGCGCCGCCATGATCACGGGATCCACCGCATGTTCTGGATGAGCGCCATGCCCACCCACGCCATTGATGTGGATGTCGAAAAATGACCCAGCACCGGTGCACACACCAGCGGACGCTCCAAACGTACCGAGCTTCATACCCGGCGCATTATGCATGGCAAACAGCACATCGCAGGGGAACTGCTCGAAGAGTCCATCTTCGATCATGGCCCGAGCGCCACCGATACCCTCCTCTGCAGGTTGGAAAATGAAGTTCACCTGGCCGCGAAACTGACGGCTCTTCGCCAGATAACGCGCTGCACCGAGCAACATCGTGGTGTGGCCATCGTGCCCGCAGGCATGCATTCGCCCGTGATGGGTCGAGCAGTGTGCGAAGTGATTTTCTTCGAGAATCGGTAGTGCATCCATGTCGGCGCGCAGGCCGATGGACTCGGTTTCGTTACCGACTTTCAGCACCCCGACAACGCCCGTCTTGCCAATCCCTCTGAATACCTGGACGCCAAACGATTCCAGTTGCCGCGCCACGAATTCCGCAGTCCGGTGCTCGTCGAAACCGAGTTCGGGATGCGCGTGCAGATCGTGCCGCCAACGGGTCAGCTCAGCGCGCATGGCGACGATCTCATCAATCAACGGCATGGTGGGTGTTCCTTGAAGCAGGGGCTCGAAGATTAGCCGATCAACCTGCACGACAACAGGCTAAGGTCGTTCCGATCAATTCGCTCCGCCGAATTAACCTCAATTGGACAAAAATTACGCAACCAAAAATGCTGCTCAGAAGTATTCAGAGGTTCGGAACGATTGACGTTAGAAGGTCGGGATTGCAGCGGAAATCAAACCGTAAGGTCACAACCGATGAAGTTGGCCGATTCAGTCATGAGACGTCGAGTAAAAGCGCGCCGTGGGAGCGATCTCTTGTGGCATCTCTTGTGGCATCTCTTGTGGGAGCGATCTCCTGATCGCGATCTTCGACGACATCGACAATCGCGGTCAGGAGACCGCTCCCAGTGTGCCACTCCCACCAGGAGACCACAAAGCCGCGATACCCAATGTCTGTGGGAGCGATCTCCTGATCGCGATTTTTGCAACGGTCTATGTCGATAATCCCTACAGGATGAATCGTTGGGGCTGCAATGGGTGCCGCGATGGGTTGTGCGCCTGCAGCTTTACCGATTATTGTCGGATCAAGGTTAATCAGGTCGGAGCGCATGGCGTTCCTCGCATTTTCCCTGTATCACAAAGGAAGCTCTGATCAATCAGACATTCCTTTATCCCTACCTGGTTTGCCGTTCTCGACCGGTTGCCTTAGTGTGAGTCTCCATTCAGGACAACATCCTTCGAGTCGTCATTGACACACTCCAACGCACACAACCCAATAATCGCTGACCCGCTCGACGTCCTGATCATTGGTGCCGGTTTCAACGGAATCTACCAGCTCCATCGGCTTCGCAAGCTGGGCTTTTCCGTCAAGATCTTTGAGGCCGGCGCAGATCTTGGTGGCATATGGCACTGGAATTGTTATCCCGGCGCACGTGTGGATTCCCATGTCCCCAACTATGAATTCTCCATGGAGGAACTCTGGCGCGACTGGTACTGGACCGAGCGCTTTCCGGCCTGGAGCGAACTGCGTCGGTACTTCAAGTACGTCGATGACAAGCTCGATCTGAAACGGGATATCCAGTTCAACACCCGAGTGGCGCACGCCCACTTTGATACTTCCCAGCAAGTCTGGCGGGTACAAAACGAAGATGGCAGTGCGGCGGTCGCCCGTTTCCTAATCCCCTGCCTGGGCTTTGCAGCCAAGGCCTATGTCCCTGCAATCAACGGCCTGGACAGTTTTTCCGGGCCTTGTGTTCATACCGCTCATTGGCCCCAGCAGGGTCTGGAACTGCAGGGAAGACGAGTTGGCGTCATCGGCACCGGTGCGAGTGGTGTGCAGGTGATCCAGGAAGCCGCCAAGGTCGCCGCCCATCTCACCGTGTTCCAGCGCACGCCGATGCTGGCCCTGCCGATGCAGCAGAAGCGATATGACAAGGCAGCGATGGACGTCCTCAAGCAGGACTACGCGGTCATGCTAGAGCGACGGGCCATATCAGCCACCACTTACCACGACATCGTGGCGGACAAGCGGTCCGCGCTTGAGGTCACTCCGGAAGAGCGCAACGCCATTTTCGAGGCCGCCTGGGAGCGCGGCGGATTTCACTTCTGGGCGGGAACATTCAGCGATATTCTGGCCAACAAGGATGCCAACCGGCTCGCGTACACCTTCTGGCGTGACAAGACACGCGCCCGCCTGCGCGACGACATCTTGTTCGAGACCCTTGCCCCCACCGAGCCTCCCCATCCGTTTGGTGCGAAACGTCCATCACTGGAACAGGGTTACTACGAAGTCTTCAACCAGGACAACGTCACGCTGGTCGACCTTCGAGAGAGCCCCATCAGTGCAATCACTGCAAACGGCGCACACACCACGGCAGCGTTCCACGATCTGGATGTGCTCATCCTGGCAACGGGTTTCGATGCCAGTACGGGAGGCTTCAAGGCCATCGATC
>JAYSTS010000330.1:0-2071 GCA_043719475.1 Gammaproteobacteria bacterium
GGAACAGTTGGTTGAAGTGGCGAGTCGATATGGCATCGCTTTGCGGTTGTTCCACGGACGCGGTGGTGCCGTGGGCAGAGGCGGCGGACCTGCGCATCAGGCCATCCTGTCCCAGCCACCGGGTTCGGTGCAGGGCAGCCTGCGTGTGACCGAACAAGGCGAAGTGATTCGCTTCAAACTCGGCACACCTGGGCTCGCCACGGAGACGATGACCCGTTATGTCGGCGCGGTACTCGCGGCGACACTGCAGCCACCACCGGTACCGACTGCGGCATGGCGAACACGCATGAACGAACTTTCCCAACTGGCGTTGACGGCGTATCGAGGTGTGGTGCGGGAAGACCCTCAGTTCGTGCCCTTGTTTCGTGCACTCACCCCTGAGCGTGAGCTGGGCATTCTGGCGTTGGGCAGTCGACCGTCGCGGCGTCGTGATACCCAGGACATCAGCAGTCTGCGCGCCATTCCGTGGGTGTTTGCGTGGACTCAGATCCGTCTGATGCTACCAGCCTGGCTGGGCACTGATGTTGCGCTTGCGGAGTCCAGTCGCCGCGCTGCTGATCCGGTCCTGCAGGATATGGCACGTTGGCCATTCTTCCGCATGCAGCTCGACATGCTGGAGATGGTGCTCGCCAAGGCCGACGTTCATCTCGCGCGTTACTACGCACGCCGCCTGACGGATCCGGAGCAGCAACAAGCCGTTGCACAGCTCGGCGAGCGGGCAGAGGTACTCAAGGCTGCACTGCTAAAACTCAATGGTGCGACTGGATTGCTCGAAAAGGATCCGGTGCTTCGTGCCTCGTTATCCGTGCGTGACACCTACCTCGATCCACTGCACCTGCTGCAGGCGGAATTGCTGGCACGTTATCGGCTTGCACCGGATGATGCGACCGCCCGCGCACTCAAGGTGACCATGGCTGGGATATCCAGCGGATTGCGTAATACCGGTTGACCGCATACGACGGACCGGTTCGTTCAGTCATATGGGATGTTATTCTCTCCGCCACTGTGTGGGCCGTCGGTAATGACGTTGACCCCAATGAACTGGGTTAAAGGGGAGAGCAGGATTGAGTTTTTTAGCACGCGAGCGTCACGGCCACGTCCTGGTGTTGACGATGTCGAGTCCGGAGACGCGTAACGCGTTGACCGGCGATGAACAGTTCGACGACTTTGAACAGACCTGTCGTGAGATCAACAACGATATCGGCGTGCGGGCGGTGGTGTTGACTGGCGCCGGTTCTGCGTTCTGCGCAGGCGGTAACGTCAAGGACATGCGTGATCGGACGGGACTGTTTTCTGGTGATCCGTTTGATCAGGCCGATGCTTATCGACGCGGCATCCAGCGCATTCCACGCTCGGTGTATGCGTTGAACGTACCCATCATCGCTGCGGTGAATGGTCCCGCGGTCGGCGCAGGCTGTGATCTGGCCACCATGTGTGACATCCGTATTGCCAGCACCAAGGCGATGTTTGCCGAGAGTTTTGTCAAGCTCGGCATCATTCCCGGTGATGGGGGCGCATGGTTTCTGCCCCGTGTGGTGGGTTACTCCAATGCCTGCAAGATGGCGTTCAGTGGCGATCCGGTGCTGGCAGATGAAGCGCTGCGCATCGGGCTGGTCAGTGAAGTATTGCCGCCGGAGGCACTGCTTGAGCGTGCGATTGTCCTGGCACAGAGTTTCGCGTCGAACCCGCCACATGCGGTTCGTCTGACGAAGCAGTTGATGCGCGCCAGCGCTGACTCGTCACTGGATCAACTGCTCGACAAATCTGCAGCCTTCCAGGCGGTTTGCCATGCTGAACCGGATCACATCGAAGCGGTTGCCGCCTTCTTTGAAAAACGCCCTGGTAAATACCGTGAACAATAACGCGCCAATGAAACGAGGACTATCCATGATTGGAAAACTGATAGGCGGTCTGCTACTGGTTGTGGTGAGCGGCTTTGCAGCTGCCAAAGATCTGCCCATGGTAAAACCTGCACAGGAAGGCTTTGACGCCGGCCGTCTGGATCAGCTCACGCAGTCCATGCAGCGTTATGTGGATGAAGGCAAGCTGGCTGGTGCGGTGACGATGGTTG
>JAYSTS010000034.1:0-8009 GCA_043719475.1 Gammaproteobacteria bacterium
GTACCCAGTGGCACAGTCCACACCAGGTCACCCGTCGAGAGATCGATGGCTGACAAGGTACTCCACGGCGGTGGTGTACACGGTGCACCAAATGAGGACAGGAACGGCTTCATGCTGAGGCAATACGGCGAGCCCTCTTGAGGAAAGCCCTGAATACCCGCGCACTGCGCACGCGGCACCAGCTTGACCACCATGCCGACATGCTTGGTATTGGTGACCATGTAGTTGCGCACCATGTCGATGGCGGGTGCTCCCCAGTTCTGGCCACCAATATTCGATGGATAGAGCACGACTCCTTTGGTGGAAATCGGCGTGTAGATCGGTCCGGTGGTCATTGACTCGAGTTGATCCCGGCACTCACCTTCGTCCCAGAACGTGAATCCCCAGGCATCATCCGGTGTGATGCCCAACTGGTGTAGTGGCGCCGGTTTGACCGGAAAGGGTTGTGTTGGCGAGAGATACTCGCCTTCCACCGCACCGGTCTGCGGTACTGGGCGCTCTTCAACCGGAAAGAGTGGCTTACCGGTTTCCCGATCCAGCACAAAGGTCAGCCCCATCTTGGTGACCTGAACCACTGCAGGCCGAGTCTTACCATCTATGGTGACGTCGACCAGAGTCGGTTGTGCCGGCACGTCGAAGTCCCAGATATCGTGGTGTACGGTCTGAAAGTGCCAGACCACCTTGCCGGTCGTTCCGTCCAGCGCCACCACGGAGCTTGAGTAATAGTCGAGATCCCCCTCTCGATCACCGCCGTAGTAGTCCGGGGAAGTATTTCCCGTCGGCACGATCACCAGATTTCTGGCCTCATCAACCGATATGACCGACCAGACATTGGTCGTGTCATTCGCAAATTCACCCGCACCATCTTTTTCTTCCCGCCCGGGCGGTACCGGATTCCAGGCCCACTTCAATGCACCCGTCCGCACATCCAAGGCACGCACCACACCGGCCGGAACGCCTTTACGTAGGCTGTCGATGATGCGCGAGCCGATGATCATCGTGTCGCCGAGAATCGCCGCGGGGCTCGTCAGGTTGTACTCACCGGGCGCAAATTTGGCGAGACCGAGGCTGATATCCAACTCCCCATTCACACCGAAGTCCGGACACTTCTGACCGGTTTTGCCATCCAGTGATATGAGCCGAGCATCCAGCGTCCCCAGAATGATCCGATGTCCACAAAAGGCGCGCGGATTCACTTTGTCCTGCCAGCTGCTGACCGCCCTGCAGTTGGTCAGGCTCTGCTGGCTCATGTCGACCTTTGGGTCATAGACCCAGCGTTCGGCGCCGGTCAGCGGATCGAGTGCAAAAACCCGATTGAACGGTGTGCAGTAATACAGCGTGTCGTTGACGAGGATCGGTGTACCGATAAAGGCGGATGCTGAACTACCCTGCCCGGAGTCGAAGCCCTCAACTCCGCGCACGACGCCGGAGCGGAAGTCTCCAGAACGATGTGTCCAGGCGCGTTCGAGTCTGTTTACGTTGGCCCGTGTGATCTCTTGCGCACGACTGAAGTGCCCACCACCGGGATCACTGCCGTAGGTCGGCCAGCCGACCGTCGACTCTTCCGACCATGCCACCGCACACACGACAACAAGACCAATCAGCGGCCACCGAGTATTCGCCATCAATAAACCCTCCTCCACTCCCCTCAAGCCTATGCCCTAAGCGCAAGCAGGCGCAACCGCGCAGCCTCCCTTACGTCGTTGGCGGCACAGGAAACCGAGCCTTCGTTTCAATGCGACAAACCGTAACATGACCGTCTCCAGGAGTGAGGGCATCACCAGCCCTACCCTGGAGCAGGTCCGGTGGTTAACCTTGTTTCGACAATAGTCGGTAAAGTTTCCGACGCACAACCCATCGCGGCACCCATCGCTGCGTCGCGCGGCCCTCTTGCGCTGCTGGAGCGGTCTCGAACCGCGACCACCAGCGCTGCCCCAACGATTCATCCTGTGCGGTTTTTCGGCATGCACCGCTACAAAAATCGCGATCAGGAGATCGCTCCCACAAGGTCACGGAACCAACGGTTCGTGATCGGGAGATCGCTTAAATACCCTGCGCAGCACTTTTGGTTGCGTACTTTTTGTCTAATTGAGGCTAAATGGCCCGACCAACGGCATTACCTTCCGCTGTGGCCTTGACCAGAAAGCGTGGTGAATTGGCATCGCCAATCACCGTATGCGGAACCTGCCCGGCTTCGATCGCGTCCAGCAGTTCCAGACGCGGACGATTGAGCGAGACAAACACGACCAGGTCAGCGTTGACCTGCCAGTCGGGTCCGCCGGTCACCCACTGTAACGTTGCAGACTGCGCGTTCACCGCCCGCACACGCGTACCGACGTGATAAGTGAAGCGGTAGTCTGCCAGTCGCTCCAGCGCCGGATCCACCATCAGCGCAGAACGCACGAGTGGAGCAAGTGTCGGATGCCTTGTTATCATCACGACGCTGAGCCCGGCAGCGGCCAGGAACTCTGCGGTAGCGAGTCCCTCGTAGTGACCCACATCATCCACCACGAGCGCGCTGGATCCGGGAATATCTCTACGAGTGAAAAGATCGTTGCTGGACAGCACGTGCGGTAATCCGTGTCCCGCGAACGCTTCGCCGGGATGCGATAGTTGAACGCCATCGAGCCGTGGCTCCGCGCCCGTCGCGAGCACCACGTGGTCGGCGCCGTAGCCTGCGAGTTCGTCGCCGGTCACATAAGTAGACAGACGGACGTCGACACCTTCGGCGCTGATCTCGCCCTCAAGCCACTTCACGAGGTCGATAAACGATTGCCGGCGCGGCGCCCGCGCGGCAAGCAGCAGCGTACCTCCGAGGTCCGGTGCAGCTTCGGCGAGGATCACCCGGTGCCCTCGTTTCGACGCAACACGCGCCGCTTCCATGCCGGCCGGTCCGCCGCCGACGATGAGCACCGTTTTTGGGACCTGGGCAGAAATCAGCCGATCGTCTCCCATCGTTCGTTCGAAGCCAGCTGCGGCATTGACCGCGCAACCGACCCGCCGTTCGGGGCCAAGCAATTGCCCCACACATCCCTGGTTGCAGGCGATGCAGGGACGCACACGCTCAACGAGACCGGCACGTGTCTTGGTGACAAGTTCCGGATCAGCAAGGGTCGCGCGCGTCATGCCGACCAGGTCCGCCTGGCCGAGCCTGATCACCTGGTCCGCCTCCTCCAGGGTACGGAAACGACCAGTCACAAGAACAGGCACACCGGCGTCCGCGCTGATGGGTATCGACGTCTCGAGCTCGTAGCCGACTGGCTCGTGCATGCCACCGATCATCTTGGGAAAACTGTGGTAATTTCCGAGGGAAACGTCGATGAAGTCGGCGAGCCCCTCCTCGCGCAGCGCTCGCACCACCGCTGCATTCTCCATGACACCTACTCCACCTGGCGTCATGTCAGGAGCGATACGGATGCCGACGGCGAAGCCCGGCGCTGCAACAGCCGCACGCACGGCCCGCATGACTTCGAGCAGGAAACGCATGCGGTTTTCCAGGCTGACGCCATACTCGTCGCTGCGAAGGTTCGCATTTGGCGACAAGAACTGCTGGATGAGATAGCCGTGCGCCGCGTGAACCTCCACACCGTCGAGGCCACCTGCCTTGCAGAGCCGGGCGGCGGCTGCAAACGCATCAACGATCTCTCTGATCTGCGCCCGCGTCATGGCGCGAGGGACCACACCTAGCAGCGGGCTGGGCACGTCTGAGGCCGACCAGGGCGGGCCACCACTCAGCGGCAGACTGTTGTGTCCGGCGTGCCAGAGTTGCTGGAACACGCGCATGCCATGGGGTCGCACCGCGTCCATCAGCTTGTGATAACCATCGACCAGAGTCGGGTCGAACGCGTTCAGGCTGCCGGGACTCGAAGGATGCACCGCCATGATCTCAATCACCGAAAGTCCCACGCCGCCACGTGCCCGCGCCTCGTGGTACGCGATCAGGTCATCGTTCATGCGGCCTGCGCCAATGCCGGTAGCGTGCGCAGTCCGCACGACGCGATTCGGGATTACAACGCCGGCGATCTCGATGGGGCTGAAAACATGTTCGTACATCGATGCTCCCTGATTTTCGTTGATGAAGTTTCGAACCGACTACCGGAACGGCTGCCGGTGCGGTGCTGTTGTGTCAATGTTCAACTTGTGGGGACCGTGACAGAATGACCACCAGCAACGACGGTCGCCTTGTCGCCAATGAAAGCCAGAACACCGCGCCAGGAGGCACGCCAGGACCGCATCCTTGCGGTCGCCCGCGAAGTGATCGCCCAGCACGGTTATGACGGCCTGACCATGCGCGACCTTGCAAACGCCGCGGACGTCTCGCCCACCACGCTCTATAACCTCTACGCGAACAAGGACGCACTGGTGTTGGCTGCGGTGGCGGATCTCCTGGCGCTCACTCACAACCGGCTGGAGGCGTTCGTGCCTGAATCCGGTTACGAACAGATCCTTGCCGCCATCGACTTCAACGCACAGCAGATTGAGCAGACGCCTGAATATGCGGCGGCGATGACCCGTGCGCTGTTTCAGGCACCACCCGAACACGCGCTGGTCCGTTCCCTGCTCTGGGCGACGCACAGGATGACACTCGAGTCCCTGCGGACGATGCAGCGCCTTGACCAGCTGCGCCCCGAAACTGACCTGACGCATCTGGCGCGCATACTGACCGGCGCTCCGTGGGGCTGCCTGTTGATGTGGATCAAGGGACTGTTGCCTCTCCCGGACATCAGGCGAACCCTCAGGGACACTGCACTGGCCATCCTGATCGCACACACCCAGACGGGCACGCGTCGCGTACTGCAGGAACGACTCGGCGGCGCACCGCTGACGACAGCGGCGAATGATGATCCGCGTCATCCGGTGGTACGTCGACGCTGAGAAACGCGCCCTTTCCATCTCAGACCTAGCCATCTCAGACCTAGCCATCTCAGATGCCCCCACTCACGCGACGTAGGAACGCAACGTGCGCATCCGGAGACGCAAGGTCCACACACAGGTTGTGTGGATCGATGTGTGGACGAAGTGTGGCTCGCGTATGGCGATCACGTCACAACCGATCTCGGTCTGCGGAAAGACAACGCCGAACTTCATGAGAACTCCTGCAGGGATTCAGCGCTTGCCGTACAGGAACGGCGCCAGCGCGCTATGCGTACCCGGTACGAGTTCGGTCAACTGAACACGTTCGATGCCCCACTCGCCCATGCGTCGAAGGTTGCCCGCAACTTCTTCCGGGTGGCCAACAAGACCACTTGCGAAACACCCACCGAGCGCCTGTTTCAGCCCGTCAATGGCGGGGCCTTCACCAGCGGCCAGTAGCGTGAAGTAACCGATCGGCAGATCGGGTCGGCGCGACTTCACCTCCGTGACAAGTGCTCGCACGTCGTCGTCTGTCACCTGCGAAAGCTTCTGCATGTCGATGCCGCCGCCACGGATGAAATTCCCGACAAAAACCTCGATGCGATCGACCAGCGGTGCGATCTCGCGTCGTGTGCGCGGCCCACCTGCAGAGCCAACGAGGAGCGGCCCTCTGCCCGCCCAGGGACCGAGGCAGGGAATGTCAACGTCGTAATAGCGGCCCTGGAACCGGCACCGCCCGGTATCGAACAGCTTGCGCACAATGCCGATGGCTTCGATGAATCGACCAGCCCGTTCTCCTGGCGACGGGTACGCCCAGCCCAGCCCGGTAATTTCGGATTCCGCCCAGCCTGCACCCAGGCCGGCTTCAAACCGCCCCGGCGCAAGCTGATGCAGCGCGAGACTCGCCTGCGCAAATTCCACCGGCGAGCGAAAGAGGTTGTTGCAGAACGACGAGCCGAACTTCAGCGTGCTGGTTGCACAGGCGATTCGCGTGAGCGTTACCCAGACATGGGGAAACGTCTTTTCGCCCACCCTCTTTTCGCCCACCCTCCTCTTTTCGCCCACCCAGAGGTGATCGCTCGCAACAACGCCGTCGTAACCTTCGGCTTCGCGCTCGAGTGCCCACAATCCCGGATCGAGGTCCACGGCGGTATTGAAATTGGGAAAAAACTCCATCACTTTTTACCTTTCTTGCCTGCCTCGGCTGCCACGCGTTCGGCTGCGAGTTGGTACACGTGCCGGTTGCCACGGCTCCAGATCACCTTCAGCGTGGTCGCATGAATGCGCCACCCGTCCGCGCCGCGACGCAGTTGGTGAATGTAATAACCTCCGAGCGTGTGACTGGCATCGCCCAGCTTGTTGGCGATGAAATGTTCGGCCTGCATGTATGCGGTCACGGTGGCTTCTTCACCACGGATATCGAAGACGAAGTTCGACAGGCAGTGCTGAGTGCCGTCGAATCCCGGCAGCATCCGCTGGCATCCGGCCACCCAGTCATCGGCGCTCATCTTCGAACCCGGAGCGCCGCTGTAGGACGAAAAGTCCATGAAGAGCTCGTCCGCAAAGATCGATCGAAAGAGCACCCAGTCGCGCAGGTCGATGCCGGTTGCATACTTGTGAATGAGATCCGTGAGCGACATGCGGTCCGCGAGTTCCTGCAATACGGTGTTCATGGTGATACCTCAGCGCTGACGCGGTTGATTGGAGACCACAACGTACTCGCCGGCAAGTGCGTCATCCTCGACGATGCGGACGACAGCTTCGGCAATGTCCTCGGGGCGCAGCAGTTCGATGTTGGCCATGATCGGGCCGAGCCAGTCCGGTCGTTCCCCACCACCCAGTTTTTCGAGTATTGGTGTTTCCGTGACACCCGGACAGACCGCATTGACACGAATGCCGTGCATCGCCTGCAGGTCTTTGCAGGACCTGGAGAACATGATCACACCGGCCTTGGCCGCTGCATACGGGGCGTCCGCGAGATACGGGGTGAGGCCGCCGGTCGATGCCGTGTTCACGATCACGCCACCACGTGCGCGCATGTGTTGCACCGCAAAATACGTGGACACGGCGACGCTGCCGAGGTCGATCTCGATCACGCGCTTGATGCGTTCCGGAGCGGTGTCCGGGAACGGCGGTGGACCGGAAACGATCCCCGCATTATTGAAGACGATGTCGAGTTCACCGAACCGCCCCACAGTGCTTTCGTACAATTGCTCGAGTGCAGCAATCTGCGTGACGTCGGTGGGCACGACGAGGGTTCCGCACCCCGCCGCCGCCCCTCTCACGAGTCGTTCAGTTTCAGCCAGGCCCGCTTCGTCAACATCGGCGAGTGTGATGCCGCGCGCGCCGAGTACCGCAAACCTGACCGCTGTAGCCCGCCCGATTCCGGCGGCGGCGCCTGTGATGATCGCTACGCGATCCTTGATCTGCATGGTCATTCCCCTTATCGGTTGTTCTGCGACAGCTTACTCCGACAGGGGTCTGCGGCTGACCGGGATGTCGTTGATCACGCTGCCGACGGACTGGTCGCATCCTGTGTCACCACCGGAGTCGACTCCGCAGATGAAGAGCCCATTGCAGCGACCCGGATTCAGATACGGTCCTGTCGTGCTCTGGGCGATGTCCTCGAGATTGGCCAGTTTCATCCGGTCAAGACTCTCGCTGGAAATCGCGGCTACCGCGACCGGACTGTCCTACAGGCTTTCTTCGCGCATGCGCGCTGTAAGGACGATCTCTTCCATCACACCTTCAGTAGTGGCTGCGAGTGGCTGCGAGTGGCTGCCACCCCTTCGGAATTTATAAATCTGAAACGCAAACCAGAATCGCGCAGACGAAAAACACATCACTGAATTACATGTAATTCCTGTCATCCAAAGGAATTTTCACACCGAATAGACTCTCTCCGACATACCATAATCCGTTATGTGTAACACGTTCCATTACAAGATAGCGAAGTAAGACACGAATCGTCAAGACGTAGATCGGACGTAAATAGGTCGTCAGAGGCGGGCAGTACGACCCGCCCTCCGCACGAATAAAAAGTGCCTGCACGCGGCGCCGCGCAGTAAGTGTCCGCACGGAGAGACGTCGCGGCCGAGCCGGTTTTTGGAAGGGGTCGTGACGGTGTCAGGCGCCTGGCAGCGCCTTGATCGCTT
>JAYSTS010000331.1:0-10905 GCA_043719475.1 Gammaproteobacteria bacterium
AGCCGCTGTGCAGTTACGGCGCACATCAACCCGCAGCCGATTTCGGCGCTGGACTGCAGGCGCGCCGCCAGATTCACAGCCGGGCCGATCACCGTGAAGTCGAGAAGATCGTCGGCGCCCCAGTCTCCCAGACTGCAATCGCCGGAGGCGATCCCGACTCGAAGCTCAGACACGCCTGGTTCCTGATGCACCGCCAACGCATCCCGGGCCAGCGCCCACGCCCGTCGACAGGCATCAATCTGCTCGGCTTCGGAGTACGCCGGGAATGCGAGCAACGCGCCGTCACCCAGCAGCTTCATCACCACACCACCATGCAAACGAGCCAGCAGGCGAACCTCCCTTACAAAGGCCTGCACGCGTTGTTCGATCAACTCAAGGCCCGCCGACTGCGAGTAGCGGGTGAATTCAACCTGATCAATAAAGACCAGCACCAACCACGCCCTCTCCAGCTGACAAGGTGGCATTGGTTCGTGCCGTAGCCGACGCCTCAGCATGTCCGGCAGATAGAACGACATCCGCTCTGCTCGATCTGCCAGTCGCTGTATGCGGGCGTGAACCGATTGTTGGCGTCGAAACGCCAAACCCGCGACTGCGCTGGTGCCCAGCACCAACAGCAATCCACTACCGACAGGAATCCACTCGGGAAATGAGCCCACACCAAGCAGCGGAATCGTCAGCAGCCACACAGTGAATACACTGGCGGCCGCACGATGCCCGTACAACGCGACATGGCTGACCGTAAAGGTCACGACAGCTGCCGACGTGACCACCTCCGGGGCTTGCCCGAGCCACAGGATGAACCCGGCAACCACCGCTTCAAGAACCGCTGCCCAGGGTTGGCGAACCCTGCGTGCCATCGCGCACCAGGACACTGCCGTCAGCAGGGCACCAAGATCACTTCCTGGCGTCCAGGCTGGTGGCCATGCAACCAGCACTCCCAGTAGAAAAAACAGCGTTGAACGCAGCCACCAGACTGCACGTTCGAATGACGTGAGATTCATGCTGTCAGCATGCATCGATGCCGAGCAGAAGGATGTGCGCGCTTGTCCTGGGCTGTTGTGAGCCACCAGCCTTCAGACAACCGCCTTCAATCAACCGCTCTCAATCAACCGCTCTCAATCAACCATCAACGACAACACCAAGCGTCGGATCAACATCGGCCTCGTAGTCGACCCCGGCAAAACCGAAGCCGAAAATCCTGAGGAAATCCTCACGGAAGCCGCTGAGGTCACCCAGTTCCGCGAGATTTCCGGTATTCACCAACGCCCAGCGACGTCGGACTTCAGCCTGAATATCCGGCTGCAACTCGATGTCGTCCATACGGATGCGTCCAACCTCATCAAGACGCAATTTTGCACCTGATTGAAGCTGGGTAACGAACAGGCGATGGATGTGTCGGATACAGTCCTCATGATCACCACGTGCCTTCATCACCTTGAACAGCAGTGCAACATAAAGCGGGACGACGGGAATGGCGGAAGACGCCTGGCTGACAATGGCCTTGAGTACCGCGACCCGCGCATCGCCACCGACGCCAACCAATTTGGGCTGCATCGCCAGGGCAGCTCGATCAAGATCTTCCTTGGCCTTGCCAAGCGTGCCTTCCCAATAAATCGGCCAGGTGAGTTCGGTGCCGATATAGGTAAAGGCCAGCGTACGGAAGCCGGGAGCCAGCAGGTTGGCCCCCGCCAGGGCATCGATCCAGAACTCCCAATCCTCACCGCCCATCACGGCCACCGTATTCGCTGTCTCTTCAGGTGTCGCGGGCTCGAGGTCAACTTCGATCACCTCACCTCGGTCCACGTGCACCGACTTGATGTGCAGCGCTGCGCCTAACGGCTTGATCGAGGAGCGGTGCAGCACACCCGTGCGCGGGTGCTGTCGTACGGGTGACGCAAGGCTATAGACCAGCATGTCGATCTGTCCCATGCCTGCCTTGATTTCGTCGATGACTCTCGTTTTCATCGCATCCGAAAAAGCATCACCGTCCAGCGTTTTGGCGTAGAGCCCGGCCCGCTCAGCCGCGCGTTCGAAGGCGATGTTGTTGTACCAGCCGGCGCTGGCGGTCTTGTTGTCCGCCGGTGCCTTTTCAAAGGACACACCAAGCGTTGCAGCGCCACCACCAAAAGCGGCGGTCACTCGGGACGAGAGGCCATAACCTCCGGAGCAGCCCAGTACCAGCACACGCTTGGGCGCGCCTTCGGCCAGGTCTGGCTGGGATCTGACGTAGTCGATTTGCGATTGCACATGCGCCGCACACCCGGTTGGATGCGCAGTGGTGCAGATGAAACCACGAATTCTGGGTTTGACGATCATTGCGGTGACTCAGGCTCCAGTCGAACGGCGCGCAATCATACCTTCAGCCACTGCGTGACGCATGGCGGCGCGGACGTCGATGATCAACGGACCATCCCGACGAATTTCCACTACTGCCGACTCGTGGACCTCCAGACGATGGTCACGATCACCATCCAGCGCCAGTACGCCTTTACCGCGAAATGGCACGGCCACGCCCATCTGGATCGGCGTCACGCTCTTCACCTGGACAGATTGAAAGGCACCCGGTGAGAGCGGCGCCTCAAGTTCATAACCACCCGGCCCCCCACCCGGCCCCATGTGCAGCAGGAGGCCACCATCATCTTCTGCATAAACCGGCTGGATCAACCCGCCGATGGGCGACATGCCAATGGCGTCTGGCTCTGCGCGTGTCAACAGAATCTGCTTGAGTCGACCTGCATCAAACGGCAGCAGGTTGCCAACGTGATCGCGTTCCAGCAGCACCGCGTCGATCAAGCCGACATCGTTGCCCCGCGGCGATCTGACATGCAGCACTTTCGCTCGCCGGCTGAGATGTTCAGGCAGTTGGCCTCGCGCCTGCAGCGCGGCAACCATGCCGGCGATCGTCGGTTCCACCAACTCCGGGAACACATTGTTGGTGCCGGTGGACAGCGGAATCAGGTGATAGTCACAAGACGCCCGCACCATGGCCCGATTGGTGCCATCACCACCCAGCGACACAATCGTCCGCACGCCTTCGGCGAGGAATCGATGCACCGCAGTCTCGGTGTCACTCGCATCACTACGCAGCTTGAACTCAAGCACGTGAACCCGCGCACTCAGACTCATCTGCTCAAGCGCAGCGCATGCAATACGGAAGGGCTCACGGGTGACATAGATGTCGGTTGCACCCATCGCATCGGCGCCAGCGGCGATGCGCGCCACCAGATCACGTTTGGCTTCATGGGTCATGTTCGTCGCGCGCGCAGCCAGTCTTCGCACATCGCGTCCGGACATCGGGTTCACACAGATTGCAATCGCGCTCATTCGTCCTCTGCGGTCAGATGTTGCTTGAGAAAAAGCCAGGTCACCGCCGCCTGGTAATCAATGTTCGCCTTCTTGCGAAAACCATGGCCTTCGTCCGACGCTTGCAGATACCACGCCGGGATCTGCCGCTGCGCCAAAGCTGCACGAATCTGCAGACTCTCGGCCACTGGTACTCGCGGATCGTTGGCCCCATGCGAAATCAGGAGCGGACTGCGCAACCGTCCCACATGGGTGAGTGGCGAGATGGCCTGCAAGTGTTTGCGCATCGCCGGATCACGTTCATCACCGTATTCGACGCGGCGCAAGTCTCGCCGATAGGGCAAGGTGTTCTCGAGGAACGTTACAAAATTGCTGATGCCCACCCGATCAACGCCTGCGCGCACACGATCCCCAAAATGGACCAGGCTCGCCAGGGTCATATAACCGCCATACGACGCGCCCATCACGGCGACACGATCAGCCCTCAGTTCGGGTTGTTGTGCAATCCAGTCGAGCAGCGCGCCAATATCCCGCACCGAATCTTCCCGTCGCAAGCCATTATCGGCGTCGAGCCACGCCTGGCCGTAACCATCTGAACCCCGCACGTTGGGTGCGACAACCGTTATACCCAGGGTTGCAACAAGCGATTGCACGAGCGTCGAGAACTGCGGTCGATACTGACCCTCAGGGCCACCATGAATGAGGATCAGCACGGGGAAAGGACCTACATTTTTCGGGCGCTGAATAAAGGCAGGAATGTCGCGGGGCTTGCCGTCTACCGTGTCGAACGTCGGGTAGTGGATGAGCTCCGCGCCCACCAGCTCGCTCTCGTCCATCCCACCGACTTCACTGAAGGTCCAGCGTGTGGGTGTCGATTCTGCGTCGGTCGAATCAACAAGTGTATGAACGTAGACGTCGTCGGGGTGCGCTGGCCCATCGAAAGCAAACGCCAGCCGACGACCATCACCACTAAAAGAGATTCCGGTAACTACCCCTTCCGGCTGATTCGCGACTGCACGATGTTCAGTGCCCTGCGCACCGATAGTCCAGAGTCGGGAGTAACCCTCATCATTGACGACATAAACAATCGTCTGCCCATCGGGAGAAACTTCAACGAGCTCGACATCCGCTTTCAGATCCGGCGTCAGGTCACGCACCTCGCCGGTTTTCAAATCCAACTGATAAAGGTGAGCAAAATCGCTGGTGAACTGACCGACGAAAGTGACCTGGTGCGGCGCAGGTCCGAATCGGGCGGAGCGCACGGTTTTGCCGGCAGTAGGCACCAGCGAACGCGCAAGACCTGTGTCCAGATCCAGCGCCAGCAGCTCGCCTGCATTGGTCGTTGCGTAGCTGATGGCCAGCAGTGTCCTGCCATCCGCGCTGAATCCTTCAGAACCGAGCGTCTCTCCATTTCTTGCCAGGAGGGTCGTCTTCTTGCCTTTCAGGTCGAGCAGGTGCAGGTCGGTATCCCGACCATTGCGTTCAGTGGTGCTATAGGCAAACGTGCTGGCGTCGGGTTTCCAGACCACCTGACCGTGGCGCGATCGTCCATCAGTGAGCAGCCTGGTGCTGCCATCTTTCATGTCCTGCCAGAGCAGCTGATAGAACTCGCTGCCACCTTGATCAACCAGCAACACCACACCGCCTGCAGCAGTTGTTGGTGGCGGAAAGACCTGAGCTACGGGTTCACGGAGAAAGCTGAGCTGCCGGCGCATACCCAGGGGAGATTGCACGGTGTGCAACTGGTTCGTCTCGCCGAATCGGGTGGTGATCAGGATCGAGTCATCCCACCATCCCCACAGTTGGGCGCTGCGCACGTTTTGCCATGGCCTGAGAATTTCCAGCACGCTGTCGGGGACGGGTGGCACATCAAGCGTTGTAATGGTCGGCGTTGGCGATGTGAATAGCGGAACGGGCTCCGCCTGGGCCGACATTATCACCATCAGCCCTAGCACCATCAGCCCTTGCGCCATCAGCCCTTGCACCAGGCCGAGTCGCTGACACCTTGAACGGCACCTGTGGACCAGTAGTTCTAGCATTCCCCGCTCCTGCATTTACAGCCAGTGTGCCATATGACCGGCACGAGCCTGCTCCCTGACTTGAGGGCTGCCAACTCGAGTTCGTGCTGTCTCTAAATTGACGTACGGTCAGATCCGATCGAGCACAACGATGCTGAAGGGATAGATGTCCTTGTCGCTGGCTGGATGCTCGACTCGACTCATTTCCCGCCAGGCGGTTGGGTCAAATTCCGGGAAAAACGTGTCACCCTCGACGTCGGCGTGTACCTGCGTCATATAAAGGCGATCCGCTCTCGGTAGGGCCAGCGCATAGATTTCTGCTCCACCAATCACGAACAACTCCGCTTGCCCATCGATGAAGCACTGTGCAGCTGCAATTTCGAGGGCCTCATCCAACGTCGTGACAACCTTGACACCTTCAGCCACATAACCTACATCACGCGTAAGCAAAATGTTGGTGCGTCCCGGCAGAGGTGATGCAAACGACTCGAAGGTCTTGCGCCCCATGATGACGGGCCTACCCATGGTGGTGCGCTTGAAGTGCTGCATCTCTGAACGCAGACGCCATGGCAGCGTATTACCACGACCGATGACACGGTTACGGGCCATGGCCCAGATCAGGCAGATTCGAATATCGTCGATCATCGCTTCACGACTCGCTCGCAGCCTGCATCGTTGCTGAGAAATTCAAACTGCAATCGGTGCCTTGATCATGCCGTGGCAGCGATAGTCCTTGAGTTCGAAGTCATCGATCCGAAACGCGAAGAGATCAGACACTGCTGGGTTTAGAACCATCCGTGGCAAAGGGTGGGGTTCGCGCAGTAATTGTTTGTTCACTTGTTCGACGTGATTGGAGTAGATGTGTGTGTCGCCGAGCGTATGCACAAATTCACCCGCTTCCAGATCACACACCTGGGCGATCATCATCGTCAGCAACGCGTAGGACGCGATGTTGAACGGGACACCCAGGAACATATCCGCGCTACGTTGATAGAGCTGACACGACAGCCGGCCTTCCGCCACGTAGAACTGGAACAGCAAATGACACGGCGGCAGCGCCATGTTGTCGACTTCTGCGACGTTCCACGCACTGACGATGTGGCGTCTGGAATTCGGATTGTGACTGATGTCTTTCAGGACACGGCTGATCTGATCGATGGTCTGCCCATCGGGGCTGCGCCAACTGCGCCATTGGGCGCCGTACACCGGACCCAGTTCGCCCTTGTCGTCGGCCCACTCGTCCCAGATGTGGACATCATGCTCGGTCAGATAGCTGATGTTGGTGTTTCCCGAAAGGAACCACAGCAGCTCATGAATGATGCCGCGCAGGAACATCTTCTTGGTGGTGATGAGCGGGAAACCGTCACGCAGATCAAATCGCATCTGTCGACCGAACACCGACGTGGTGCCCGTGCCTGTGCGGTCGCCACGGTAGACGCCGTTGTCACGAACATCCCGCAGGAGATCGAGATATTGTTTCATGGGAAAAAAGAATCCAGAGTTTCTCGCACAGTGGTGATAGAAACGTGTGCTTGTGCCTATAGTCTAACGGCGGCTCGCTCGAGGCAACCGCAATGACGCACTTACTGAGGAGCGCCGATGACTGACTTTCTTCGCACGCCTGATGCAAATTTTGCGGGACTCACGGATTTTCCGTTCACGCCGCAGTACCACACCTGGCAAGATCTGCGCATGCACTACGTGGATGAAGGCCCGAAAGATGCGCCTGTCGTGCTCCTTACACACGGCATGCCCACCTGGTCATACCTCTACCGCGACATGATTCCGCTGCTGGTAGCGGCCGGCTACCGCTGCATCGCGCCAGATCACATGGGTTTTGGTCGATCCGACAAACCGACCGACATCCACTGGTACACCATCGCCCGGCACACGGAGATCCTCACCTCGCTGATCACAACACTCGACCTCAAACGGATCACTCTGGTGTGTCAGGACTGGGGTGGGCCGACGGGTCTGGCGCAAACAGCGATGATGCCGGAACGCTTCGAGCGCCTCGTCATCATGAACACCTGGCTGCACCACCCGGAATACGTCTACACCGAGGCGATTCGCAACTGGAACAAGAACTGGCACGAAGGCGGCTTGTTTGCGGGACCCAGACCAGAGGTCGGTCTACTGCTGGTGCTCAGCGCAGGATTGGCGCGACGAGAGGTCATCTTCCCTGCACTCATCAAAGGCGAGGCGCCTGTTTTTGAAGGCAACGCTGCGACGCTGTACCGAGGATTCGCAGCGCCATTCAAGGGGCTCGATGACAAGGCTTTCAACGGGCTGCGGCGGTTTCCGCTGTCCATCCCCTTCGACAACTACGATAACGGCAACGGTGCGGCGCAGACGCTGCACTACCGAACACTGCTGGCGCAATCAATGCCGACTCACTTCATCTGGGGTGGCGCGGATGATGTGTTCGTTGAGAGCTGGGGTAGGGAGTGGGCCATGCAGATGGGAGGCACGTTTGATCGCATCCCCGAGGCCGGTCACTTTCTGCAGAACACCCACAGCGCAGACATCGTCCGTTTCATGTTGGGACGCATCAAGACCTCTGGCTGAAAACCCAGGCAGTTATCTCCTGGCGGCACGCATCGACCGTTCGAGTCGAGCGCGCCAGGTGCGGGTTGCTTCGCTCGCAGGATCAAGACATATCTCGTAATACAGCGAGCCGATCGAAACGATCAATGCGTGTTGTTGAAACCAGGTTGTTTCACTGTTCGTTAGTTTGTGGCGGTAAACACTCAACGCCGCATCCAGAGCCTTCGACTCGCCCCATAACCACAGGCCTGTGAAGTCAAACCACCATGGTCCCGGTTCAGCATCACCCCAGTCGATGACTGCGGTCGCTTGGCCCGAAAGGGCGTCGATCAGGACATGTTCATCGTTGAGATCCATGTGACAGAGAACCTGCCGCGAATCAAAGTCTGGTAACGGACGCTTCAACAAGTCCCGGATCGTTTCACCCACCGGGACATCGACGTGCGCATCAATGGTATCCAGATGCTTCAGTACGAACTCAATCCACTCGTTGAACGAAAAGGGCTCCGGGTCTTCATCGATGGGCTGGTTGTGCAGGGCGCGAAGGAACTGACCCATCTGTTCGCCAAAGACGGTAGCGTCAACCTTCACGGAATCCGGAAGCGCGCACAGTTGTGTTCCCTTCAGCAACGGATACACCATCGCGGCGTAGGGAATTCCGTCCACGGCCGTCAGTTCAGTGCGAGGCCTGGGGACCGACAGAGGAAGATCGTTGGGAAGACTCAGTAGCAGGGTTAGTTCCGATGCCAATGCATCTGCGGTACTCCGCCGTTTTGGAATACGCATTACCATCTCATCACAAACAAAGGTTTCGTAGTCCCAGCCCGCGCCCAGAACCGCAGGCGTACCTGTCAACCCGCAGAGACGGGCAAGCTTCAACACCGCTGAGTGGTCGAGGGTGAAATCGGGGTCCCAGGGCTGATTCATGAATGAGAGGCTCTACAAAGTCGTGAGATCGTGTTGTCGTCTGAGGCCTAGCTCTGCCCACCACGCAACATGGCTGCAAGATGCTGCGTTTCATATTGCATCGCTGAAACGATATTCCCCTCCGAATCTTCAAAACTGAGGATCTTGCCAACCGTCGGAATCGCCCCATCAAAGCGAATCTTCGCTCCACCTGATATCAATGCCGCTCGCGTCGCCGCGATGTCGGCAACCGAAATGGTACAAGTGAATCCGCGATTGGCCGCATCGCCATCACGCAGGGGTGCGTGGCGTTTTTCCAGAGCGCCTTCAATACCGGGGTTTGTGGATTCCCCGGTGTGGATGCGGAAAAAATCTGGCGGACCCCAGGCCTCAAACCGCCAACCAAATACGGCGCCGTAGAATTTCTGCGCTCGCTCAAGATCATCGGCGTGGATCGCGAAGTGAACGACATTGTTGGACATAGTGCTGATCTCGCTGGTTGGGTGGACCTGCCACATCATAAACAGGGAATCGATTCAGCAAGCGCTGGCAATTCGCCAAGCTCCAGTGAAATCACGACAAGGTGGCGATGTGAATCGGTTTTTTGTTTCAGCGAAGAGTTGATCGCAGTCTGAGCACTGGCCGAGACCCGATGACGTAACTGGCGTACAGATCTGCAGGCTGATGGCCGCTGCGCCCGTGGCTCCAAGGCATGCATCTTCCGGCGATGCGCGCATCAACCACTCAGCAACCCCGCACACCCAGGGTCCACTATCAACGGCACCAGCCGGAAAACACCACGCTCTACCCAATCATCGAGCAGAACCTGTCGGTCCAGCGCGATGCAATACAGCAACAGGAAGCCTCGCTGCCGGGGTTCGTACTCGCCGAATTCGAGGACTATCTGCGCTGCGGCCGGCTCGAACACGGGTTCGTGCGCGTGAAGTGCAACGGTTGCCGCCACGAACACCTGGTGGCGTTCTCCTGCAAACATCGAGGGTTACTCCGGGCATCCTGCCCTCCGCCCTGCGGGCCAGCCTTCGGCTGTTCAAAATCGCTCCCGGCGATTTTGTTTGCCCTTCCTGTGGCGCTCGTCGAATGATCGAAACGTCGGCCCACCTCGTTGACCACGTCTTCCCGGAAGTACCGATACGCCAGTGGGTGCTGAGCTTTCCCTGGCCTTTGCGCCTGCTCTTCGCCACTAACCCCGACGCGCTCAGTCGTTCTCTGGCCGTCATCGTTCGCGCCATCCAGACCGATGTGACCCATCGGGCAGGCCTGACCGCCCGCAGCTGCGCCAGAACCGGTGTCGTCACTCTCATCCAACGGTTTGGCAGTGCGCTGATTCTCAACGCCTACCCGGCCAGGTTCATCTGCATATGCTGATTCTCGACGGGGTTTACACCCTCGAGCCGGACGGACCGCGATTCCATCGCGTCACCGCACCCGATACAAAAACTCTCGAGGACCTGCTCAACCGTCTCATCCAGCGCATCGCCCGCAGGCTCTCCCGCCCTAACACAAAATCGGTCTCCTCATCGAAGACACCGAACAGCCTCTGGCTCAACTTGCGCTCAACCTGGAACCCACTGACGCCCTGGATCACCTGAACGCCGCGTCCATCCGCTACCGTATCACCGTCGGACCGGGCACTGGCCGCAGAACCCTCACCCTCAAGAACCCCGCCCTCAACCGGACCGATGCAACACCCAAACGCTTCACCACCAATCAGGACAGCTTCTCCCTGAACTGCGCCGTGTCTTGTCAGCCACACCAACGCGACCGCCTCGAGCGGCTGTGCCGTTACATTACTCGGCCGGCACTGTGTCTTGACCGCCTCTCGGTCAATGCCTCCGGCCAGGTCGTCTACCAACTCAAGAACCCGTTCTACGACGGCACCACGCACGTCCTGTTCAGTCCCCAGGACTTTATCGCACGCCTTGCCGCTCTCGTACCGCGACCTCGCGCCAATCTCACCCGCTATCACGGTGTGTTCGCTCCCGCCTCACCACTCAGGCAACTCATCGTGCCAGCCGTGCACAAACCCCCCAGGCCCAAAACCAAAACAACTCAAGATCATCAGCAAACCGACAAAAACACCCTGAACCATCACCCAGCCGAATGCTCCGAA
>JAYSTS010000332.1:0-4337 GCA_043719475.1 Gammaproteobacteria bacterium
TGCGCCGCACTGGAAAGCCGCCTGTATGGTGGCTCGTACAAGGGCGTCACCGATTTTGTCACCAAGTGGTGGTGGCCGAGGCCTGCGCGGGTCGGGGTCAAGATTGCAGCCGGTCTTGGGTTGACGCCGAACATGGTGACCCTGACCGGCGTCACGCTGATGTTGATCGCGTGTTGGGCATTTTTTGCCGGCTACTACTTATTCGGTCTTGCGTGTGGCTGGTTCATGACCTACCTCGATACGGTGGATGGCAAACTCGCGAGAGTTACGGTGCAATCCAGTCGAATCGGGCATTGGCTTGATCACGGCATGGATATCGTGCATCCGCCATTCTGGTACTGGTTCTGGGGGCTTTCGCTGGTCAACTACACCGCGCCATTCGGCCTGGATATGAACGGCATGGTCATCGCAGTGTTCGCCGGATACATCGGCGGTCGCCTGGTGGAAGCCACGTTCCACTCGCTTGGGCCGATCGGACTGTTCGCATGGCGCCCGTTTGATGCCTACTTCCGGCTGTTCACGGCGCGCCGCAATCCGTGCCTCGTACTGCTCACACTCGGCTGGCTGGCCGGCTCGCCGGCATTGGGTTTTGAACTCGTGGTGGGTTGGTCGGTGCTCAGCACGTGCATTCTCCTGTTGCGATTGATTTATGCGATCGGCGTACGGCTCAGCGGCGGACCACTGACATCGTGGCTTGCAGATCCGGCGTCCAGAACTCGTTACCCGCGCGCGCACGCGACTTTTTCGGCGACGCGCAGTGCCTACAGCTGAGCCGGTGACTGTCAATGGCGAATCCCACGACCCGCAGCTGACGGCGCTGGTTGACGGCGTCTTGCGCCGATTCGGTGGGCGAGTGGATGCGATCTTTCTTTATGGATCATGGCGCCGTGGCCGACGCGACACCATGCCGGATTTCTACGTGCTTCTCGATCGTTACCCGAAAGGATGGCGATATTGGCTTGGCCGATTACTGCCTCCAACAGTGCTGATGCAAAAATCGGCAGCGCTGCGAGCGAAGGTGACGGTGCTCACCACGACCCAGTTGCTCGATGCGGTGAACAGCGATTTTCATCCCTACTTTCGCGCTCGTTTTGCGCAGCCGACGCCGTTGTTATATGCGCGCGACGCGACCTTGCAGGTGCTGGCAGGCGATATCTGCAAGCTGGCGCAGCGGCGGCTCATGGAAACGGTCGGTCAGTGCTGGTCGTCCGGAAATCTGCCCGCGTCGGCAATTTTCTGGCAGACCACGTTTCAATTGACCTACGGTGCGGAGCTTCGATCGGAGTCTGCATCGAAAATTGCCGAACTCTATCTGGCAGACATTTCGCACTACGATGCGTTGTCTATGGCATTCGCCCCTGTGCATGCAGGCCGCGGGCACCGCGCCCGGTGGGCTAGCTTGTTGTGGCGCGGCCGGCAGATGGTTGGCAAGGTCTTTTCGGCCCTGCGCATCATCAAGTCCGCGCTGACGTTTGATGATCCACTCGACTATCTGGCCTGGAAAGTAGGGCGTCAATCGGGTGTGCTACTCGAACCCAGTGATCGTGCCAGACGATGGCCGCTGCTATTTGGCTGGGGCTACGTCTGGCGACTCTACCGACTTGGCGGCTTCAGATGAGTGTCTGGCGACGACTGGCTGAGAACTTGGGCTGGTTGCTCGGCGGGCAAGGGCTGTCAGCGCTATTCACGGTAGGAGCAACAGTCATCTGTGCGCGAACTTTAGGCGCCGGTGAATTTGGTGTGCTGGTCATGCTGCACGCCGCAGCCTTGCTGGTGCGGCAGTTCTGCAATTTCAAGACTGCCGAAGCGGCTGTACGGTTCGGAGTTGCGGAACATGCCGCAGCGGATCCTACTCGTTGGGGTGTTCTGCTCGCAGCACTCTGGCGGCTGGATCTGATCGGCATGCTGCTGGCGATGCTGGTCATTGCTGCCCTGGTCCTTTTGAGCACCATGTTCAATCTGTTCAGTGTGCCTTCCACGGCGTGGTGGTACGTGCTTGCAGCATCGAGCTTTGTTGCAGGTACTGCCAGAGGCGCGCTGCGAGTGCTGGATCGCTACGCTGTTCTTGGGATGGTTGAAGGGGTCGGGCCGTTGGTCCGTTTCCTCGGCGTCGCGGTTCTTGGCCTGCTGGATTCTCCGGTACAGTACTTTGTGTGTGTCTGGGCATTTGCGCTCTGGGTTGACCAGTTCATCGTCCTGGTACCGGCCTTTCGTCATGTGCGCGCCGGCCTTGCGAATGTGAGTTTCTGGCAGGCGCGATTGAGTAGTCTGCAGATACCAGGGCTGCGCAGTTTTCTGATCGCCGTGTACTGGCAGTCGAATGTCGATTCGCTGTTGCGACAAGGTCCGACGTTACTCGTCGGTGCCAGTCTGGGTACGGCGGATGCGGGTGTTTACAGGCTGGTCCGCGATGTGGCGGATGTCCTGCGCAAACCAGTGGCGTTGATTCGGCAGGCTGTATTCCCCGATCTAACGAGGATGTGGATGACGAATCCACGACGGTTCATGTGGTTTTCACTTCAATTGAGCGGGTTGCTGGCCGTGTTTGGCATCGTGTTCATGTTTGCGACGACCTGGTTTGGTGAATTGCTTTTGCGGATGCTGGGCGGTGAGCAGTTTGCGTCGGGCACCGTGTTGATGGTCTTGCTGGTCGGTGCTGCCGTGCTTGAGTTGCCCGGAGGGGTACTGCGGCCAGCGATTTATACCCTTGGCGGTGAACGCCTCGTGCTTGGGTTGTCGGTTGCCGTATTGCTGACATACGTCGCAAGCTTCTGGGTGCTCGTTTCAACACAGCAGTCGCTGACGCCAGGTTATTCCGCGTTGATCGCGGCCGTCGTGAGCCTCTCGACCTATCTTCTAGTCCTGTGGCGGCTGCTGCGCAGTCCGATCAATCGAGAACGAATGCGAGCTTGCGAATGAGTTCATCAACATCAGCGTGGGTGTGCGCGGCGCCGATGCTGACTCGCAGCAGACTGGCGTTACCGGGTGTTGCTGGCGGCAACATGATATTGACGTAGACACCCTGTTCCAGCAGCGTTCGCCATGCCGCAAGCGCCTGTTCGCGATCCGGCAGTTCAACACACGCAACAGGCGTCGGCACTTCGTTCACGGGCAAGCCGAGCTGCCGGAGTCCCGCATTGAGTCGATGACACAGTTCCTGGAGGTGGAGACGCAGCTCCGGTCGATTGCGCATGATTTTCAAAGCCGCACGAGTACTGGCGACGGTTGCAGGACTGGGTGAAGCGGTGAACATGTAGGGCCGGCTGCAATAGGGAAACAACGCAAGTTCAGCGTGGCGGCTCACGCAGAAACCACCCGTTGTGCCGAATGCCTTGCTGAAGGTCCCGACGATGAAATCCACGGAGTCGAGAATGCCGGCGGACTCGACCACGCCCCGGCCACCAGCACCGAGCACACCGATCGAGTGTGCCTCATCGACCAGCAACGTTGCACCGTGTGCGGTGGTCACTTCATTGATGGCGGCGAGCGGCGCCAGATCGCCCGTCACGCTGTACAGGCCCTCGACGATGACCAGTGTTCTACTGGCCTGCTCACCTAACCGGCGCAGCCGCTGATTGAGATTGTCAGCGTCGTTGTGGCGGAAACTGTAGATGTCGGCTTTTGACAGTCGTGCGCCATCGTGCAGGCTGGCATGCGCATGGGCATCCAGCATGACCGCGTCGCCCGGCCCCGTCAGTGCGGACATGACCCCCAGATTCGCGCCATAACCGGTGGTGAACACCATGGCGTAGGGATAACCGTAAAAATCCGCGAGTTCAGTTTCGAGTGCACGATGGGTTGCATGGGTACCATTCGCCATGCGCGAACCCGTGGTGCCGGTGCCAGCTGAGGCGAGCGCAGCCTGACCGGCGGTTATGGATTCTGGCTCCATCGTCATGCCGAGATAGTTGTTGGTACCGGCGAGCAGGGTTTCCCTGCCATTGATCATGGCGCGGGTCGCGGACAACAGCCGATCGACAACAACCCGGGTTGGGTCAACGACGCCAAGTCCGTCGCGAATTCGCGCAACGTCGGTAAACTTGTCAAGCAGCGCCACGCAAATCCTCAATCACGGCAACCAGTTGGGACAGTGTACGAACATTGGCAAGTTTGTCCTGCGTTATGGCGATATCGAAGTGATCTTCAGCCTCCATGACAAACTCCATCACCTGCATGGACTCCAGCGCCAAGTCTTCGATCAAGTCTGAATTGCCGTCAAAGTCTGGCGGGATGGGGGTGATGTGCTCAAGCAGTTCCTTGAGTTGTTCTTCCGTATCTTTCACAACTTCAGCGCTCCATCGCTGCTGCCAGCGACTTTTGGTCCGGGTTTCTCTCAG
>JAYSTS010000333.1:0-4326 GCA_043719475.1 Gammaproteobacteria bacterium
ACACGATTCAGTTCCTCCGGTTGGTGCAGTCCATGGAAGGTTGCGTCGCTGAATGCGGAACCTTCAAGGGACTTGGGAGCTTCATGTTTTGCCACACGCTACGCCAGGCAGATCCAGCCTACGATGGCAGCGGTTTTCACATCTTCGATTCCTTCGAGGGTTTGAGCGAACCGACGGCAGAGGACCATGTTCAGGACCCCCGCGTTGGTCCCATGGGGGCGGCATACATGGGTGCCGGATCGTTCCATGGCGGGTTTGACCATGTGCGCAAAGCGTTGAGCGAATTTCCGGCGATTGAGTTCCACAAAGGATGGATCCCTGAGAGCTTCAAGAACCTCTTGGAGCGCGAGTACAGGTTCGTTCACATCGATGTGGATCTCTATGAACCCACGCGGGCCTCGCTCGAGTATTTCTATCCTCGGCTTCGCGAGGGTGGGGTCATCGTCTGTGACGACTACGCTCACCTGCAGTGGCCGGGAGCCCGCAAGGCGCTTGATGAATACTGTGATCCCAGAGGAATTCCGGTCCTGTGCCTCACCACGGGGCAAGCTGTGATCATCAAGCGTGGTAACCCGCCGTGAGTGCCAAGCCGACGCAAGGATTGTTGTCCAAGCGCTTTGACCGAGGGGCTGGATCCGCGATTCCGCTTTGCCGCGAGCAGCGCGCCTTGGCTGCCGCGGTCTGCGCCAAGCTCGGCGATGGCAGCTATCGGATGCTCTCCGATTGCTGCCCCTGCGGCAAACCCGGCAGCGACATGCTGCTGTCCGAGGTGGATCGGTACGGGTTGTCGCTGAACACGGTGTTGTGCTCCGCGTGCGGGACGCTGCGTACCAACCCATATCCTGACGATGATGGCCTCGCCGATTTCTACACGCACTACTACCAGCAGATGTATGCGCGTTCTGACGACCGCCCCGGCTACTTCGCCAAGCAGCAGGCTTATGGCCAGCGCGTTCTGGAATCGGTCCAAGACTGGCTGCCTGCGGGGTCGTTCGTGTTTGAAGCCGGTTGCGGGGCTGGTGGCGCCCTGGATGTATTGCGCCAGGGCGGTTACCGGGTCGGTGGCTGTGATTACAGTCGCGAACTGATCGTTTATGGCCGCAGTCGAGGCCTTTCGCTGCACTGGGGGCCGCCGCTCGATGTGCTCAAGTCCCTCCCGGCGCCATCGCTGATCTACATGCATCACGTGTTCGAGCACGTGCGTGATCCTCTGAATCAGCTGCGTGTCTTACGCGAATTGCTGGCTCCGGGTGGCAAAGTGCTCATCATCGTGCCCGACGTGAGTCGCATCAGCGAATTTCCCTTCCCCGCCGGTGACCTCCGCCTGTTCGTGCACATCGCGCATCGTTTCAACTTCTCGCTGGAAGGGTTTCGCATACTGGCTGCACGTGCTGGCCTTGAGGTTGAAAGCCTACAGCAGCGAGACGCGCATCTGAGCCCGGAATTCTGGGCGCTCTTGGCAAGGAAACCCGAGCCTGCCATGACGGCGGAATATCCCGATGCAGGCCGGAACATGCTGGCCTACCTGCGTCGTACCGAGCTGCTGCGAGGGCTGCACCTGACCCGCGGCCAGATCGTCGGCTTGCCCGCGCGCATCCGCGGCAAGCTGGCGCGCCTGTGGGGCCATGCGCGCAGGCTATCGGTCTCAAAGCCAACTGACATGTCCTGAAACTAGACATCCATGTCAACTACTCCCGTCACGGTCTTCATCAGCTCCGGCGAAGCGAGTCTCCTTGAACGCAAGGTGCTGATGTATTCGCTGCGCCGAAACTCCAAGCGTGATCTGGACATCCGCGTTTTCAATGGCACGCACAACACCATTGAGCGCGAAGGCCATCCGCCCGAGCCGGCTCCCATGTCGCTCAAGGTCAAGTACCACAACGTCACCGAGTTCAGCAACTACCGGTTCCTGGTTCCGGAGGTCTGCGGTCATCAGGGGCGAGCGATCTCCATGGACTCCGACGTGATTGCCTTGGGGGATATCAGCGAACTGTTCGACGCTGAGATGGGCGACAGCGACTTCCTGGCCAAGCCAGCGGCGTATGGGGGCAACATCGACGAGCCGTGGGGCCTCAGCGTCATGCTGCTCGACTGCGCTCGCACACGATTGCCGCTCAGCCAGTACTTCGAAGAAATCGAGGCCGGGTTATATAGCTACACCGATCTGCACCAGATGCGTCCCCGTTTCCTGGCGCGCCACCCTTTCAAGATCGGTCGGATCGATCCCCGGTGGAATGAATTCGACCGCCGTTACAAGGATACGCGGCTGATTCACTACACAAATCTCTATTCCCAGCCATGGAAGTTCCGGAGCCATCCGTACGGCGACCTCTGGTTCGACTACTTCGAACAGGCGAGGAAGGCAGGGCACATCACCGATCACGACATTGAGCTTACGCTGGTTCGCGCCTATGCGCGCAAGGACCTGCTCGAGGGCAACCGCTGGACCTTGTTTTCATACCTGCTGCGGATGGCCCGTGATCTGAAATCAGAGTTGCGCTGCATGCAGGCGGCGCTGTTTCAAAGGCACTGAATTCTGCGAATGGAACGCCTGATCGTTTGCCAGGGAACAGCCCAATTGGTGACAGCCGTTGCGGCGCTTCGCCAACATGCGACACGAAGCGGTCACGGCAAGGAGTCAGTGGAGTCGCGCGACCACCTGCTGATCTGCGGTCTGGCGGTTTCCGAACCGCAGGTCGCAGAGTTTGCCCGTGTCATCGAGCAAATGGCTGCGTTGTTGCACTCTTTCGCGACAATCAGCCAGCTCAGCGATGCCAAGCTGGAACAGTTGCTCGACGATGCCGGGCGCGCTTCCAGCGCCCCCAGAATTGCAGCCTTGTTTCAGCAGGCCACGGGCATAGGAGCCGTGGACGAAGTGTTCGTCGTGCGTGACTGGCAGCCCTGCAATGTTCTGGCGCTCGGTGCCTTTCCCGACGCCACGCATGTCTGCTATGGCGACAGCGTAGGCGTGTACTTGCCGCGGGGTTTCATGGCAGGCAAGCCTACCGTTCGGTCGCGTACTGCTGAGTGGTTGCGCCAGTTAGTGTCGCCACGATCCGCTTTGCTCGCCAATCCTCGATTGGATGTCAGTTATTTGTTGCTGCCCGGCGCGTTTGGATTTCCACCGAGCGGCGAAGTTGTGCGTACTGAGTCAACCGCTCTTCGAGATCTGTTCAGCCGCCTTGGGCCTTTGCTCGATTGCGCTCTGCTGGATGGTCTGCAAAAACGGCTTGCAGGCCGGCCTGTATGGGTATTGATGGGCAGCAACTTCTCGGAACAGGGCACCATGACGCGGCAGGCAGAAATTGCCGCCTACTGCGATTGGATCGCAGCTCTACGCCCGGATCCGGGCACGGTGCTGCTGATCAAGTCTCACCCGCGGGATCGCCCGGGCAAGCGCGAGTTGCTGGCGCAGCATCTGCAAGACCTTTTCAGTGCAGTGTGGTCTGCCGATTCTGTTGGCAGTGCTTACCTGCCCATCGAGGTACTTCTGCTCAACCTCATGCCTATCATTGCCAGCCTGCACAGCTTGACAGTCAGTACCGCCTGCCTGTCAACACATTTCGTAGTCGGGAGCACTACCCATATCGGTTTCGGCGAAGAACTAGTGGCTAAATACGCCGCCTCAGGCTGGCGCCAAGAGCGCTGCCAGCACGAACTGGACTTGCGACGCATTTGTGCAGATCAATAGAACGAAACGGACTCTCAAAAATGAAAGTGAAGACTGTCGTCAAGGACATCCTCCCGCCCGTCGTGTTGCGCGGACTTATGGGCCTCAAGAGGCGAATTGCACGGAAGCTCCGCGTACCGGGCAATGGCGCGGACCAGGCACTTGACATCTATTGGGATCCGGAGATGGCGGCCGCCTTAGAGACTTGGGGCGATGGCAACGCGTGGAATGAAATCCAGCTCTTGATGCTCAACACACGTGGCACGGTACTCGACATCGCCTGCGGTACTGGCAAGGCAATGGCCTTGCTGGATGGAATCAAGGAGCTTGAAGTGCATGGCTGCGATATCTCCGACTTCCTGCTCGCTAAGGCCGTCGAACGCGGTATTCCAAAGGAACGCCTCATCTGTTGCGATGCGACCGCGCTTCCGTACCACGCCAAGCAATTTGACTATGCCTACTCAATCGGATCCCTTGAGCACTTCACCGAGGAGGGTATCCACGCCCTCATGCAGCAATGCAAAAAGGTTGTTGGGCTGCGCAGCTTCCACATGATTCCTGTTTCACGTTCGCAGAAAGACGAGGGCTGGATTTGCCCTTGGCAGAGCTACTTCAACAACTCCACTGACTGGTGGGTGGCCAAGTGCAAGAGCGCC
>JAYSTS010000334.1:0-4310 GCA_043719475.1 Gammaproteobacteria bacterium
GGCTCGGGCCGGCTCGAGACCATAGTGACGCGTGAGATACATCGGCACATACGCTGACACGGTGACATACGTGAGCGACCAGAACACGATGGTGCCGGAGAGTACCCACAGCCGCCAGCTTCGGTAGATCAGCCGACCCTCGTCGTAGTGGCCTGGTACTTCGATGCTGACGGTCTTGGTGTGATCAGTACCACGCACACCGGGTGTGAGATCTCGATAAAACAGGAACAGCACGGTCGCGGTGATGACGCCCAGTATCGCGCCGATCCAGTACTGGGGTCGCCAGCCCGGAAAGTGTGGAAGCGTGTTTGCGGCGATCACGGTTGACAAGAGAGCGCCAACAGTGAACGCCAGAGATACCCAGGCATACACCATGGCGCGGCCCATCTGTGGCGTGAGGTCTCGTGACGCGGCGTGCACCGCCGGGTTCATCCCGGCCATCAGGAAGCTGCCGGCCATCGACAGGGCGGCCAAGGTGTAGAAATTTGGCGCCAGTGCGCCGCACACGGAAATTGCGGCATATCCGACCACCGGCCAGACGAGGAGAGGTCGACGGCCAAATCGGTCAGCAGCGCGGCTGAGCACTTGTGCGCCGACGCTGTAAACAAGACCGGCGGCCGCCGCAACGTATCCCCACTCAATCAGTGTCTTGTCGAATTCTTCCAGGATATAGACCAGTACCGGACCCGTCTTGAGCCCTTCGTACTGTTCGATGGCCCAACCGAGGACGATCAGACCAAGTAACCACCAGCGCAGTGCACCGGTAGGTCGCCAGCCAATTTCCCGGTGGCGCAGATAGGTCCAGAAACCACCCTCTGCTGGTTGAGCTGCTGGTTGAGCCATACGACGCCATCTCCCCAACGGCTGAACGTCCATGGATGTTAACCTTGTTTCGACAATAATCGGAAAGCTGCAGACGCCCAACCCATCGCGGCGTCGGGCTGCCCTCTCCGCTGCAGGAGCGGTCTCCTGGTGGGAGCGGTCTCCTGACCGCGATCTGGGTGAATGAAATCGCGACCGCGATTGTCGGTGTCATCGAAGATCGCGATCAGGAGATCGCTCCCGCAGACATTGGGTATCGCGACTTTGTGGTCTCCTGTGGGAGCGGTCTCCCGACCGCGATTGTTGGGTTCATAGAAGATCGCGATCAGGAGATCGCTCCCACAAAGTCACGGAACCAACGGTTCGCGATCGCAAGATCGCTCCCACAGGGCGCTTTTACTCGACGTCTCATTACTGAATCTGCCAACTTCGTTGGTTGTGACCTTACAGATTGATATCTGCTGCAATCCCAACCGATCCCGTCCGCCAATCCCGGTTTCCCGGCAGTCTGATCAGAAGACCTGTTTTTACAGTTGGCGGTGTTGATTGTCTTGTCGCACAAGGGCTGCGAGCGGATCATCAATCGACCGTCGCAGGCCTAAGATCACCGACGTTGAGAAGGTTGTGGATAGAGCTGAATAGCGTGGGGGGACTTCCATGAATAAGTTGATTGCCGAATTTTTCGGCACATTCTGGTTGGTGCTGGGTGGTTGTGGCAGCGCAGACTTGCGGCAGCCTTTCCTGATGTAGGTATTGGTTTGTTAGGCGTTTCGCTGGTTTTTGGACTTACGGTGCTGACCATGGCCTATGCCATCGGTCTGTTCCTGACGCTGATCCACCTGATCAGTATTCCGGTCACCAACACATCGGTAAATCCTGCGCGCAGCACTGGCGTCGCAATATTTGCCGGTGGCGGGGCGCTATAGCAACTGTGGCTGTTCTGGGTTGCACCAATTGTCGGTGGTTTGTTTGGCGCGGCCGTCTATCGGTTGATTGGTGGCGAGAAAAAATAGTCCATCGATGAATCAGCAGGGTGCGGCTCGCAATGGCCGCATCCCCTCCGCTATGATCCGGCTCACTTTAGTAACCGGGTGTCTCACTGATGAAAACCTATGCCAATGGTCGTCGGTTGTTCGATGCTGATAGCCATCTCATGGAAACGGTGGACTGGCTGACCTCGTACGCGACACCGGAACAGCAGGGTCTCATCAAACCGCTGGCGACCGAAAAGGGTGGCGCCAACATCATTGCGCTTATCGACGCGGCGGCGCAACGACGCGCCGATCCAGACGCAACCCAAGCACTGCTGGAACAGCCGCTGATCTCCGGCCCAAAAGGTTGGGGTGCCTATGGCGCGACCGACCCGACAGAGCGCAGCCACGCGCTGGATCTGCTGGGTTTCGAACAGCAGTTGCTGTTCCCGACGTTCGCGATTGGGCAGTTCGCCGCGTCGAGTGATCTCGATGTGCTGTATGGCGGAACGGACATGCTGAACCGGCGCATGGCGGACTTCGGTCGTGCCGACTCTCGATTGGTCCCGGTGGGTTACATACCGATGCGTGACCCTGTGCGAGCGCTTGTGGCGGCCGAGAAGGCCATAACCGACGGGGTACGGGCGATCTGGGTCAGCTCGGAGCCGGTGCTGGACCGATCTCCGGCACATCTGGACCACGATCCGGTCTGGCGTCTGCTCGAAGACCGGGGAGTGCCCGTCATTCTGCACATTGGCAGCGGCCGTGGTCTCGATCCTCGTTATCACAAGAATGGCCACGAGAAAGTAAGAGACTGGCTTGGTGGCGGTGAGAATCTGCGTGGCAAGGACTTCCATGCCATAGCCCACTCCGCTCAGAACTTCCTCACCGCGATGATCTACGACCAGGTATTTCAGCGCTTCCCGAAACTCATGTGTGGTGTCATTGAACTGGGTGCGACCTGGGTTCCAGGATTCCTGCGCACGCTCGATCAAGGCCACATGGCGTTTCGCAAGTCGGAACCGTTGTTGAACGGACTGACCATGAAGCCGTCCGAGTACTTCCGGCGACAGGTACGTGTGAGTCTGTTTCCCTACGAGGATGCCGGTTGGCTGATTGATCAGGCAGGGCCAGACATCTTCATGTTTGCCTCCGACTTCCCTCATCCTGAGGGTGGTCGCGATCCGCTGGGTCGATTTGATCAGACCCTTGAAGATGCGGACACTGCGGTGAGCGCACGCGAGGCGTTCTACTTCAAGAACTTTGCCTCCCTGCTTAATCTCGCAATCTAGCCGGGATTATCTATGACGGATGTACGCAAGCTGTCCCAGCCGACCATGCTGGCCTTTGGTATCGGCCAGGCCGCGGAAGGCATGAAGAACCAGGCTTTTGCCGTGTTCCTGGTTTTTTACTATCAGCAGGTGATTGGTTTGCCCGGTTGGATGGCCGGTCTGGCGTTGGCCGTTGCCTTGATTTTTGACGCCATCATGGACCCATTGGCGGGCGTCATCAGCGATCGCACCCAATCGCGCTGGGGACGACGTCATCCGTTCATGCTGGCGTCGGCGGTCCCGCTTTTTTTCGCATTCATAGCCTTGTTTCAACCACCAGATGGCATGAGTGACTGGGGATACTTCACGTGGCTGACCTGTTTTGCCGTGTTGGTGCGCGGCGCGTTGGCACTCTATTACGTTCCGCATCTGGCGCTCGGCGCAGAAATGGCGCAGGACTATCATCAACGTTCGACGGTGTACGCCTATAGCACTGTGTTTTCGATTACCGCGGCGGCAGTCGTGTCGTTTATTGGCTATCGGTACTTCTTCCCGACCACACCAGAATTTAGCCCGGGTACACTCAATCCTGAAGGGTATGCGCCATTCGGACTGTTTTTTGCCGTGTGCATGGTTGTTGTCATCGTGATCTGTTGCTTAGGTACTCGAAAGGAAATCCCCTTCCTTCACGCAGTGAAGATCACCACCGAACTCAGTTTCAAACAGACGTGGCGTGATTTTAGTGAGGTGTTTGCCAATCGATCCTACAGGCTCATTTTTGTTGGCATGTTGATCTCCACATTTGCCGTCTCGGTGGACGGTGTTCTCAGCCCCTACATGGGTGTGCATTTTTGGGGGTTGACGACGGAAAGTCTGTCGCTGGTTGCCTTCGCGACATTGATCGGTATCTGGATTGGTTTGCCGCTCGCGCCAATCATTACGCGCAAGCTGGACAAGCGCCGCGCGCTGGTGATACCTGCAGTAATTGTCGTGCTGAACGCAAACTTCGCGTTGGTCCCCCGGTTGCTCGACGTCTCCTGGTTCCCTGAGAACGGTTCGCCGCTGATTTTCTGGATTTACTGTGCGAAGTACTTCATTCAAGGCCTCTGCCTGCCGGCGATCTTCGCGAGTTTCAACTCCATGTTTGCCGATATCGCCGACGAAGTGGAGCTGGAATCTGGTGGTCGGCGGGAGGGCGTGATTTTTTCTTCACGCGCCTTTGCGACCAAGCTGGTAGGTGCCGCAG
>JAYSTS010000335.1:0-2051 GCA_043719475.1 Gammaproteobacteria bacterium
GCGCCGCGTGCCAGTCTGGGTAATCGACGCCATAGTCCCCCGGCGCCGGCCGCGATCCAGATGGTGTGCATTCGACCTGGCAAGTCGCCTGGCAGGTAAGGCCGCATGCCATAGAGCACACGATCCAGTGTGGTTGCCATCATCGCAAAGGTGTCAACCACGCCGGCTTCCGTTTCGACTCGCGCCATGCTGCGGGTGGTCACCAGGCTGCGCGCAAAAATGGCGGACATGCGCCAGGCACTGACGAGTGGTGAGCTGGAGCGTTTGGCAATGAACTGTTCAACACTTTCGCTGACGATACCCAAACCAAACAGAAACCCAAAGTGAACTTCATTTGCAAATTGTGCGCGCAGAATGGATCGCTCGGTGATCTCAGGCACATTGGAGCCAAGTGCGATTTCCAACGCGTCCCGCGCCTTCTCGTAGGACTTTGTGCGATTGACATTGGCCGCGGTGACATTGGTGGTTCCAGCCGGCATCAGCGCAATCGGCGGCAACTGCCAGGGTTCGACCAGGCGCAGTAGTGTGGTCAGCACCCGCTGCACCGTACCATCACCCCCTTCGATCACCAGCGCCTGCGCTTCGATGCAGGCCTCTAAATCAAGATCAAGCTCATCGGTTAACAACAATTGCCGTCCCGGCAGGGGCTCGCGAACGCGGCCAAGCAGTCGACCGGAACGCGGATTGCGAAGCACCAGCACATCACTCATCGCGCCAGCAACTGCTCAGCCAGCGTGTGGTCGGCCACCGAGTCCACATCCACTGCTGCCTGCGGTTCGGCAACGTCAACAAAGCCGATCGTGCAACCGGCCTGTCGGGCGATCACATCCAGGGCTTGTTGTGCCTTTAATGTTCCCAGCACGTAACGCATCAGGAGGCCAATGCCCAAACGACGAGCCATGCGAATCGGCTGTTTGCGATCGGCCTGCAGGGCTTGCCAGAACACCAGTGCGCCACGCGCCGCCGGAGAACGAAGATAAAAGAGATTGGTGCCGCAGCGACCACCATCGGCAAACTTCAGGACGGTGCGTTTTGACTGGGGAAACGCTGCATGAACCGCATCAAACAGCGCCAGGCCCACCACCAGATCCGCAGCACTCGACGAAGCCTTCGAACAGAACGACTCAACGATCTGCGGTGTCAGCAGCGCGTGGTCTGCCGTGGTCATCAAGACCGGCCACTGATCAAGGTGATCCAGCGCCGACAACGCACTTTCGGCCGGATTTTCGCAGGGAGCAATCCAGCGGTAGTCGCCATCGGCCAGCAGCCTGCTGAACACCTCGGATGATTCGACAACGGTTCGCTCAGGCCCGCACAGCAGTCCATCGCCAACCAACTGGCTCTGCCGCAGGGTCGTGACAACCCGCTCGATGGTGGGTATGCCGGCAACCGTGACCAGCGCGTTGGCAGCAACCCCGAAGTGCCTGGCCAGCAAACCACCGCCTGGCCGCTCACCGGCGAGAACGACCACGGGTACCGGTTTCATCCCAGCGCTTTCTCGTACATCCGATAGCGTTTCGATACTTTCCCGCCAATGCGCTCGATGATGCTGCGCATGCCGACATTGGTGTCGAGGATCCATGACAGCTCATTGACCCGCACACCTGCGCGATGCGCCGATTGACCCAGCTCTTCGATCAGCATGGTGGCGATGCCGGGGCCCAGCGCGGTGTTGTGCATCTGCCGACGAACACCCATCAATGGCACGCGTGCAGTCGTTGGAAACTTCACCTTCAGGCGCCACAGCAGCTTCAGCCAGCCAAACGGCAGCAAGCGCCCGTTCAGATCCTTGATGATCTCGTTCAGATTCGGTACCAGCACGATGAATCCTGCAGGTTCGTCGCTCACCTCGGCGATCAGCACAAAATCCTTGGGCAGAAATAGCAACAACTGCGAACCGATGTGTTCAAACTCGGCCTCCGTGAACGGCACAAATCCCCAGTTGCCGGACCAGGCATCGTTGAAGATGTCACGCAGCAGAGCAAGCTCTTCGTGTTTTCGTTTTCGATCCAGTATCCGGATCTTCACCTTCTTCGCCAGCCGCGCCCGGA
>JAYSTS010000336.1:0-4270 GCA_043719475.1 Gammaproteobacteria bacterium
CGCGTTTCTTCATCCAGCGGACCTTCTTCAAGCCGACTGGCCAATGCACTGCGCCATAGGCGCTGCATCGCCGCTTCAGCGGACTTCTGTTTGGTCAGCACCTGTTCACGAGCGCTGTGTGTTGCAATGGCAGACAGCGACAGGGCCAGACCAAAGCGCATCCGGGCATCCATCTCATCGAGGCTCAACTGGCCTTGCGCCCAATTCTGCACATTGGCAAACATCTGCTGGGTCACGGTGATGGCAAACGCATCCGGATCAACATCAGCCCGCAACAGATCAGCCTCGGTCGCTTCGCGCAACAAGCGCTTCCACAGGACGTAACGCGGCCCGCTGACCATGAACCTGAACTCAGGGCCACCATCACGGCTCACGGCACACAGCACATTGCGGTAGAACTCGGGATCGGCCCGCAACGTCGCGGTCATCAGCGATACCGCACGAAACAACACTTCAATCTCGTCAGCATGCAGGTTGGCCAGCGCCGCTTCGTACTCCGCCAGGTCCGCTGACAACAATGCCAGCAGGATGGCCTGCTTCGAACCAAACAAGTTGTAGGGGGTAGCGATACTGACGCCTGCTTCTTCGGCCAGTGTGCGCATGGAAAAGGCAGAGTCACCGGAACGGCGCATCAACGTCCTTGCCGCGGCGACGATGTCGTCCCGGCGTTGGCCTTTGGAGGTTTCCCAGCTGGTCATGCTCAGATCATGGATTAAAACGGGTTTTAAAGTAGCAGGAACTTGCGGCGCTGGAAAGCTGGCCTGCGTTCCTCAAAGATGGCTGCACGAAAATCGATCCAAAGGATGAGACGTCTATGGCTGCTCCGGGTACTGCAGGCACCACCGCGGACCATTCCTGCGTCCAGATTGTCCAGCATACCGGGTGGGCTGAGGTCATCCTGTCCCGACCCGAACGCAAGAACGCGATCATCGGCCCGATGGGGCAGGAACTGACGTCAGCGCTCGATCAACTGGCCAATGACGACGGGGTGAATCTGGTGCTGCTGCGCGGCGCGGGCGGGGCGTTCTGTTCCGGGCTGGATCTGAAAGCATTCAATGCCGATCCGAGGCCCGAGTGGCTCAATCAGTTCCCGGTGCTGTGGCGCGGCGCGCATCGGGCGCTGTTCAATTTCAATAAGCCGATTGTGGGTGCCCTGGAACGGTTTGCGATCAATGGCGGCGCTGCCCTGGCGATCGCCTGCGATCTGCTCGTTGTGGGAGAAAAATCCTTCCTGCAAGTGGGCGAAGTGCAGATCGGCATGGCCGCGCCCTACAACCTGGCGTGGCTGAGCCTGCGCCATCCCGAATCGGTCAACGCCGAAATTGCACTGGTGGGGGATCGACTGAACGGAGCACAGATGGTTCAACTTGGTCTTGCCACCCGCTGCGTTCGCGATGATCAGGTACTGGTCGAAGCCATCCTGTTGTGCGAACGATTGGCAAGCTACCCCGCAGGTGCACTACAACGCATCAAGACTGGCCTGCGCGCGCGACTCGATAACAGCGCCGACGCCTGGTTCGACCGATTTACCGGCATCAACCAAGCCGCACCTCGGCCACCGACATCGATGAAAACAACGCCCGCCGCCGACGCCCATCATGCGTAGTTCACTCACTAACGAGCAGCTCATGCTGCAACAAGCGTTTGCAGATTTCCTGCGCACGCAATTGCCACCAACACTCGCCGACAAGGTACGCCGTGGTGCCAGCGTCAGCCGTGAAGAACTGACCGACTGGACGCAGCGCCTCGACGCACGGGGTTGGGCGGCACCAAACTGGCCGGTTGAACATGGGGGCACCGGCTGGACTCTGGTTGAACGGCACCTCTTTGATGTCGCTTGTCGCGCAGCGCATGCGCCACCCTTGTCGGGCTTCGGATCGAACATGGTCGGCCCGGCCATCATCCGCTATGGCTCGCCGGTACAGAAATCCCGATTTTTGCCAGCAACACGGCGCGCCGATCTCTGGTGGTGCCAGGGTTATTCAGAACCACAGGCAGGCTCTGATCTGGCGTCCCTTGCGACGCGCGCCGAGCGGGATGGTGATGACTACATCGTCAACGGCCAAAAAACCTGGACCAGCGGTGCCGAACACGCCGACTGGATCTTCTGCCTGGTGCGGACCAATCCTGCTGTGCAGAAACAACGCGGCATCAGCTTCCTGCTGATCGACATGAGCAGCCCCGGCGTTACCGTGACACCGTTGGTTGCCTTCAACGGCAAACGCCTGTGGAACCAGGTGTTTTTCGACAACGTGCGTGTGCCTGTCACGAACCGTCTCGGCGAAGAAGACCGCGGCTGGACCGTGGCCAAGAGCCTGCTGGGTGATGAACGATTGATGGTCTCCCGCGTTGCCGAGAATCGACGACTGCTGTCGCGTGTGCACGAAACACTTGCCCTGTTGCCGGGAACGGATGCCATTCGCACACAGTTGTCGACTCTGGACATCCGGCTGGAAGCACTCGAAGCGTCCAGCCTGCGCCTGCTTACCCTGGCCGATCAGGGTGGCAACATTGGTGCAGAGCCATCAATGCTCAAACTGCTCGGGTCAACACTCGTGCAGGCCTTTGACGAACTTCTGTTCGACATCGCCGGACAGTGGGTTATTCCGAATGATGGTGCGGGCCAAAACTTGCCCGTGGGACCAGCCGATGTGGAGTACATCGCGAGCGGTCGATACCACCATCGTGGTTACACGATCGCCGGCGGCAGCAGCGAAGTCCAACACAACATCATTGCGAAGGAAGTACTGGGGCTCTGAGCCGAAGAGACTGGTGCGCGCTCATTGAAGACCCAAATGCCGAAGTTGTCGCACTCGTGACATGCCAGCGGACCGACGACTCGCATCGCAGTGCCATGTCTTGACGTGAACTACGTTGTAGTTACACTAACGTCATGAGTGGTCTGTCGTTCGAATGGGATGGTCGGAAGGCAACAGCGAACCTTCGCAGGCATGGGGTCTCATTCGAAGAAGCACGATCCGCTTTTCTAGACGAAAATGCCCGAGTCATTCCGGACCCTGAATACTCGGAAGACGAAGATCGGTTCGTTCTGCTTGGGTTGAGTGTTCGCCTTCGGGTACTGGTAGTTGTCCACTGCTATCGGGCGGTCGATGATGCAATCAGGATCATTTCAGCTCGTAAAGCAGATCCTTCCGAACGAGCGCAGTACACGGAATTCTTGCTATGAAAAAGACCTACGACTTTGCCGATTCCATAAGGAATCCCTACGTGAGAAAGCCGAAAAAACAGCTCACGATCCGGCTGGACGAAGACACGATCGATTACTTCAGAAACCTGTCGGAAGAGAGCGGGATTCCGTATCAAAGTCTGATCAACCTGTACCTTCGACAATGCGCAGCAGAGAACCGGAAGCTGTTGCTTCAATAGGCCGGTTGACGCAAACGATATACCGGGCTGCGGAGCCCCCTTCCTCGCGACCTCCCATGAAACACCAACGGAATCAACGACTCCGGGGGGATGCCCACCGTGATAGCGCATAGCCCGGGAGGCCTGGAACTGCCATATCGACGAAGGGGCGTTACTACACTAGCTTCGGGTATGTCGAAGTGATACGCGGTGAGTTCGAGCCAGCCGCGTTGATGGGGTGGGCGGGCGATAGCAGCATGGGCATAATACGTTCACATCGCCCATGTTTGCAGCGAGGCTCGAGACGCATATACGAGCGTCAACCGTCATCCAAATTGAGGGTGGCCGAACCATGTTCTGCCCAAGGTGTCCGTGGCTTGCTGGAGTGATTATTGGTTTTGCACTGTGTTCCACAGCTTTCGCCGGAGAAAACAGCGAATTTGGTTGGGTCATCATCGATGCGAGAGCATTTCCGACCAAAGGCAAACAACCAACCTGGATAGCCATCGTTTCTCGACCTCGTCGCTCGGGAGAAGTGGTGCGTATTCCGACCCGTCAGACCGTGGTTCGCCTGGAAGCAGGCAAATACAAGATTATCCACATAGACTTTGGCGAGAGCGACGATAGTGGCTACGATACCGCGCGCATCAATCGAAAGAAATTCGGCCACTTTGAGGTAATACCCGATGTCATTACCGTCGTCGGTGTGATCGACATCAAAGTCGCACAAAAAAACCACTTGGACACGCTTCTGGGCGTTGGCATCCACGGTACCACCGAAGTGTTGGGGTGGGCTTGCGCGCGTGATCCCGATCTCGTGGCAAGGCTGCCATTGCGTGTGGCGCAACGAGATGGGACCTACGCGCTGCGCAAGATTGCCTGCAAGGCGGAATAGCTACGCACC
>JAYSTS010000337.1:0-4264 GCA_043719475.1 Gammaproteobacteria bacterium
GATCTTCGATGATCCCAACAATCGCGGTCAGGAGACCGCTCCCACAAGAGACCACAAAGTCACGATACCCAATGTCTCCCACAAGAGACCACAAAGTCACGATACCCAATGTCTGTGGGAGCGATCTCCTGATCGCGATTGTTGTAACGGTCCATGTCGAAAATCGTCACCGGATGAATCGTTGGGGCGACGATGGGTTGTGCGTCTGCAGCGTTACCGATTATTGTCGAATCAAAGCTGAATGGTCTCAGTGCATGAATACCTGTGGCGTGAAGTGGCCGTGGAACTGGTGCGGGACGTGGTGCTTCAGGTGTAACGTCGTTACCTGTGACATGTCATCCGCTCGATAGATCTGCAATGCACTGCGGTGTGTGAACCCGTTATAAACCACCTCGAGCACATAACCATCGTCTTCCTGCGTCGCGTTGATTGCCGGTGCGAACAAAGGCTCTGAGCCATACAACCCTTTTGGCAATTCGAGCAGCTTCGTTTCGCCTTCGCGCGTCACACGTTGAATCGCATTAAAAAAACTGTTGGCGCCATTGGGCACGGAACAGGCCGTCCAGGTGACATCATTTCGTTTGCCAGTGTAAGCGTTGTTGAAAGTTGGGAATTCCGACTCGGTCTTGCAAACGCGCTCCCGCGACAGACCACCCGTCTCCATGTTCAGCCGATAGCGCATGTAAGCGCCACCACCAAACCGGCCATCTGGATTGAACACATCGGTCAGCGTCTTGTTGGCTTCAAAATTGTCGGCGAACATGCCATCAACGATGATCTCGCTGCCCTCTTCATACGCATTGCCGAAGTGGATCATTGCTCCCGCGTCCGTTTCAAAACGTCGGACTTCCTGCAGCGAGTGCAGATCCACAACGATCACCTGCACGGGAATCGACGGATCGAAGGTGACCTGGTCCGAAATGGTCCGTGTACCAAGGATCACCGGCATCATGTTGCCAAACACGATACTGCCAACAAAAAACACCGCATACCGATCGCTAAGTGCAAAGTCATGACAGAACGGAAAGGTAGTGAGTGGCACCTGCTCCCGATTGACCAGCTTGCCGTCGGGTCGAATGCGATACATCGTCAGGCAGGGTTTGGGACCCTTGAGTCCGAACCCGGAAATGCCGGCGCCATAGTTGATGTATTCGCCTGTCGTACCATGGACCTTGCCATGGGCGCTGAATACGTCCGACGCCTTGAGCCCACCATCGTAGGTGAACTCGCCCACGGTCGAGAGATCGGATGGCTCAAGCTTCCACGGCTTGCCACCTTCGTTGAGCGCCAGCAGGTGACCGCCATGGAGCATGGTGTTGGTGTTGGCCGGATTGGCCGGCATGCGCAACACGTTCTTTGTAAACCCACCCGGCACCTGCGTCCCAAAACCCCGATACAACACCGCTTGTGCTGCGGTTTCTTCCAGATACTTGGGGGTACGGACATAACGATTGCGAAAGTGCACCCGACCATCCACAAACGCGAAAGCGCAAAGCATGCCGTCGCCATCGAACCAGTGGCCATATTTGCTGGTCCCGATGCGCTGTCGACCGGGGCCGTTGCGGAAGAACGTGCCGGTGAGGTCGCGTGGGACATCACCTTCAATCTCGTCGATCCAGTACGCGTATTCTTCATCGAGATTTTCCAGGCCACCGTGGCAACTGGGGATTTGATTGACACCTTTGAGGGGCTGGGTTGCGGCTGCGCACATGGGTGATCTCCGGGGTTGATTCAGCCCGTGAGTCGGGCCAGCTTCTCGAGATGGTGCAGCCGTTCGAGCGGCAACATCCTGGGTGCCAATCAACGGTACCAGCCGGTCCACTCCCAGATCAACAAACGCCCGCACGCTTTCCGCATCAACTACTGCAGGTAGCTCAAACTCCCGCCAGTATCTGCGAGGTGATCTGCGCTGTCTGCGGTTTTCGATCGCGAGTGTTTCGGGGTCAGGAGACCCCTCCTACAGAGGAGAGGTTTGCCATCCCACAGATTCGGGGTCAGGAGACCCCTCCGACAGAGGTCTACCATCCCAACCACCGCGGAGGTTAGTGCCAATTTGCGTTCGCTAGCCTGTCACATCACCGCCTCCGCATCATCCACCGCCGCCAGGGTATTGTGCATCAGCATGGCGATGGTCATGGGGCCTACACCACCAGGCACCGGAGTGATCCACGCGGCGCGCTGACTGGCGGCTTCAAAACCAATGTCGCCGATGAGCTTGCCGTTGGGTTGTCGGTTGATGCCCACATCGATGACGATGGCGCCGGGTTTCACCCACTCACCCGGAATGATGCCGGGTTTGCCGATGGCTACCACCAGAATCTCAGCGCGTCTGACCTCGGCTTCCACATCAACGGTGAAACGATGACAGATGGTCACTGTGGAACCGGCAAGCAGAAACTCAAGCGCGAGCGGACGGCCGACATGATTTGATGCACCGACGACAACCACTACCTTGCCTTTGGGGTCGACACCAATCCGTTCAACTAGAGTGAGAATGCCGAAGGGTGTACACGGGCGCAGCAATGGAATGCGCTGTGCCAATCGGCCAACGGTATAGGGATGAAAACCATCCACGTCCTTGCTCGGATGAATACGTTCGATCACCAGTCGACTGTCGATGTGTGCCGGCAACGGCAGCTGGACCAGGATGCCATGCACGGTCGGGTCACCGTTCAACTCATCGACCAGCGTCAGCAGTGCCGCTTCGGTCGTGCTGCTGGGCAGGTCATGGGCGACCGACACAATGCCGGTCTCGGCGCAGGCCTTGCGCTTGTTACGCACGTAGATACGCGAGGCTTCGTCCTGTCCCACGAGCACTACCGCGAGGCCAGGACGGACCAATCCAGCGGCTACACGCTTTTCCACCCGCGCCTTGACTTCATTGCGAATATCCTGGGCGATCGCCTTGCCATCAATCAAGCGGGCGGTTGGGGATGACATCAGCGAAGCGCTCCAGCGGCAATTTTGGATAGGCTATAGTGTCGCCGTTGCCGGCCAAATCAAGCAGAAATCCGCATGCCGCTGACCCGACACCCTCGCAACACTCAATTTGAATGGCAGCAGCTGGTCAGCACAAATTACCGGCTGATCTCCGACGCACAGGCCACAGCGTATGCCGAGCAGGGTTACTTCTTGCTCGAAGACGCGTTTTCCCCTGCAGAAATGAATGCAGTTGTGGATGCCATCGCTCCGTTGGAAGCTGCAACCGAGGCGTTCCTGAAAACCCGGGAAAACGGCACCCACACCATCGCGCGTGCAGAAGAAATCACCTTTTCGCCGCACCTGGTCACACGATCGAAGGTGCTGAGAGACTTTTCGCTACACCCGGTATTTTGCGCGTTGACCCACGACCCGATCGGCCCGGCTGTGCGTTTGTATTGGGATCAGGCGGTGTGCAAGAAGCCCGGCACACCCGACGAGTTTCCCTGACACCAGGACAACGGTTACACCTACGTTGAACCGCAGCAATATCTGACTTGTTGGGTTGCACTCACCGATGCCACCGAGGCGAACGGTTGCCCATGGGTTATTCCCGGCATTCATCGGCAAGGCACACTCAAACACGAGTGGACACCACTGGGTTTCCGATGCATAGACAAGGCAGTAGGTGCCATTGCCGTGCCGGCTCGCGCTGGATCGGTTGTTGTCTTCTCAAGTCTGACCCCGCATCGAACGGGCCCCAACCTGACCAACACGATTCGCAAGTCCTACATCCTTCAGTACGCGCCGGATGGCGCGGTCATGTGGCGCAGCAGCACAGAGTCGTTAGCCTGTGATGCAACGGATCGACAGTATCCGGTGCCCAACAATTAAGGCGCCATGGATGTCGGGATACGTTCGGAATCGCGGTCGGGAGACCGCTCCCACAATTTGTCGGCACCACCAATCTTGTAGGAGCGATCTCCTGATCGCGAATGTTCTTTCCGTTCGCGGTCGGGAGACCGCTCCCACAAAGAGACCTCTCCTACAACAACTTTATTTCGCAGTCTTCAGATCTTGCCCACGACGTTGATGTACCAACCCTTCTGGTCGTAATCAAGGATTCGCAGGTCGTCGCTGAAATCGGTGAAGTTGTAGCCAACACCGAACTGCAGATGATCGCCGATCTGTCGATCCACGCCGATCAGATAACCATCGCGAACGCTGTTGTCTTCTTCGACTTCAAGCCGCCGATACTCAGCCAGCGCGTCCCACTTACGCATGATGTTGTAACGCAGCCGAACCGACGCAAAGTTCACCGTCGATTCGAACCAGTCACCCTGGG
>JAYSTS010000338.1:0-10645 GCA_043719475.1 Gammaproteobacteria bacterium
CCGTTCTCTTCGAATTGAAGCAGAAGAAACGGTGAAACAGTGAAACGGTTTTCTTCGTTCTTCTTTTCGGATATGAACATCCTTTCTTTACCGTCCAACAGCAAGTAGACGGATAGCGTCCGCTAAAGCCGCACATCCACTTCTCCTGAATTTTCTTTAGCAATATCCAGAGCTTACCACTTCGTTTCTCACAAGAAAGTAGGTTTAGCGGCAATTGTCCCGTTTTCAACGCCGCTAAACCCGACGCATTGACTGACAATTACGGACGGTATCCGCTCATCCCTCATGGGGTTCCTTTCCGCTGCTCATCGGCGCCTCACCTCTCCATTCTGCAGTTCCGCGACTAATTCTGAATCCGATGCCAAGCCCCCTACTCACCCGCGTACGAGATGTCATCCGGGTTCGTCACTACAGCATCCGAACTGAGAAGGCCTATATCGGCTGGATCAAACGATTCGTCCGATTTCATCGCATGAAACATCCCGAGACAATGGGCGCCGAGGACGTGAGGCGTTTCCTCACCTGGCTCGCCGTCGAGCGAAACGTCGCTGCAGCCACGCAGAACCAGGCGTTGAACTCCCTGGTTTTTCTCTACAGAGAAGTTCTCTCCATCAACCTCGGCGATATCGCCGGTACCGTGCGAGCGAAGAAGACGCCAAACCTGCCAACCGTGTTCTCGGAATCGGAGGTTATGAACGTCCTTTCTCTCCTCCATGGTGAACACTGGCTAATGACGGCTCTATTGTACGGGTCCGGCCTTCGCTTGATGGAATGTGTGCGCCTGCGTGTCAAGGACATCGATTTTCACTACCGCTGCTTGGTGGTACGAGATGGCAAAGGTGGAAAAGACCGTGTTGTGACGCTGGCAGACGCGTTGCTGGAACATCTTCGTGTGCAGATCGCTCACGTCCGCGCATTGCACCAGCGCGACCTGCTCGAAGGCTATGGCAGCGTGTGGCTTCCTCACGCTCTGGAACGAAAGTATCCAGCGGCCTCGAAGGAGTTCGGCTGGCAGTACGTTTTGCCGGCATTGCATCGAAGCGCCGATCCGCGAAGCGACGCTGTGCGTCGCCATCATGCCGATCCGAGTGGCTTACAGAAAGCAGTTCGTCGGGCGATTCGCGCCGCGGGTATCGAGCGAAAGGCGAGCTGTCACACTTTCAGACACTCCTTCGCAACCCATCTGCTCGCCAGTGGCGCAGACATTCGCACCGTGCAGGAACAACTCGGGCACAGCGATATTCGCACCACTCAGATTTACACTCATCTGCTGGAACGGGGCGGCAGTGCGGTGATCAGTCCGCTCAATCGGCTGTTACCGAACCTCATTCCAAAGCGATAACCTAACGCGCTCAATCGTGCCGATAGTCAAATGCCGCTGATCCCATCCGTCAGCTATCGCAGTAAGTGCTGCCTTCGAAGAGCTTGGTATAGAAGTTAAGCAGACGCATACCCTCGTTCGGCTTCACCACTCCGCTGTCGATCTTGCGCCGCACCAGTTCAGTCATGCGCCGGTCCAGATCATTGGGAAAGTACTGCACCTGTGCCAGCATGTCCTTCACCGTGATGCCTTTGATGCGTTCTTCAATCCAGAAGTTTCCCGGCTCATCGGCACTGGCATACACATGCACTTCGCCCACCCGACCAAATAGGTTGTGGGAGTCGCCGAGTATTTCCTGATAGGCACCCACCAGAAAGATGCCGAGGTAGTATGGCTCGCCTGCCTTGAAGGGATGCATGGGCAGCCACTGCGCGGTGGCGTCTTCACGCACGTAACGACTGATCTTGCCATCGGAATCACAGGTGAGGTCCACCACGATACCGCGCCGAACCGGCTCTTCATCCAGTTTGTGCAGCGGCATCACCGGGAAAATCTGGCCGATGGCCCAGTGATCGAGAATGGAATGGAACACCGAAAAATCACACAGATACAGGTCAGTGAGATGTTCTTCCAGTTGCTGCTGTTCAATCGGTATCGGTGAGAGCTTGGCATCGCGCAGTTTGTGCAGGATGGCGCGGCACGTCCGCCAGTACAGCGCGTCGGCTTCTGCAAGGCTTTCAACACCGAGGTAACCAAGGCGGGCCAGCTGATCAGCCTGCGCACGCGCTTCCTGCGCATCGTGATAGATCTCCAGCAGCACGGCGGTAGTCGTACTCGATTCCACTTCGGCAAACGCTTCGCGCAGATGCAGCACCACTGGTGGTGTACGTTCACCGGTTGTCTGCACGGGTACGGCATCCTGTCGATGCACGCCCAGCACCGGGATGACCAGCATCGAGTGATGTGCGGTGATCGCACGGCCACTTTCAGAGAGCAGAATCGGCGCCGGCACCTGGCGTTCGTCGCAGATTTCCTTGATCGCATAAACAACGCCGTTGGCGTATTCAGCCAGACTGTAATTGACGCTCGACTCGGTATCGCCGTACTCACCGCCATAGTTCACACCCAGACCACCGCCAACGTCCAGGTACTGCACGGTGAGGCCACGCGCCCGAAAGTCTGCGTAGATGTGGCCGATTTCGCGTACGGCATTGCGTAGTACCCGGATATCCGCGATCTGGCTTCCCAGATGAAAGTGCAGCAGCTCCAGGCTGTCACCGATGCCACGCTGTTCGAGTTCTCGCACCAGCTGCATCAGCTCCGGCATGGTGAGCCCGAACTTCGAACCGATGCCACCGGATTCAAACCAGCGGCCGGAGCCCTTGGTTGAGAGTTTCACACGCACACCCAGACGCGGCTTCACGCCGATCTCGTCCGCCAGATTGAGCAAGTGCTCGAACTCCGTGTACTTCTCGATCACTGGCAGCACGGACTGCCCGATCACCTGCGCGCGCAGCATAAGCTCCAGCATGGTCTGGTCTTTCACACCATTGCAGAGCAGCAGCAGTTCATCGCTAACCAATGGCAGTGTCGCAATCAGTTCAACCTTCGAGCCGCATTCCAGCCCAAGCCCGAACTCGCGGCCAGCATCCATGACCTCGGCCACCACCTCATGCAGCTGATTCACCTTGATGGGATAGATGCTGCGATACGTGCCGTCGTAACCTGACTCGTCGATGGCCTGCCGGAAGGCCATGTTCAGCCGTCGAACACGCGTTCGCAGCACGTCCTGAAACCGGATGATCAGCGGAAGGGTCATGTCCTGACGCCGGGCTTCGGCGATCACGTCCATGACATCGACAGCCAGGTCCGAATCATCCTGGGGGCGCACCGCCACGTGCCCAGCGTCGTTGACAAAAAAGAAGCCGTCACCCCAGGTGCGCACTGCGTAGGTCGCTTCCGCATCATCCGTGGTCCAAGCAGTCATCCGGCACATCTCCGCTGAAGCGTAAAAGTCCACGGCACTGTCAATCGCCGATGGTTCATTGGCCATTGTCGCACTAAACTGCGCCCTCAATATCCAGAACCCCACGATGTTCGCCGGCCAGACCAGTGCGACATCGCCCAGGTTTCAAAACTTCTCATGGAGAGATCATGTTGCGATTCCTCAACCGGCTCACTGCCGTTGTGTTGTTGACTGCCACTGCCCAGCTGGTGCTGGCCGACGGCCTCACACAACCGTACAACCAGATCAGCTTCAACGTCTTCGCCGAACGTGACGTACCAAACGACTGGACCACAGCAACAATCGGTACCACTGCAGCCGATGCAGACCCGTCGATTCTTGCAGCGCGCATCAACAAGCAGATGAACGAAGCGCTGGCCATCGCGCAGAAGGTGGGTGGGGTCAAAGTCACCACGGCCAGCTATAACACCTATCCAGAGTATGGTGATGGCAGTCGCATCATCCGCTGGCGGGCCAGCCAGGATCTCGTGCTTGAGAGTCGTGATACCAATGCCGTCGCCAAGTTGTTGGGTACCCTTCAGGACAAAGGCCTGATGCTTCGCAATATTGCTTTCACGATTTCACGGGAAACCAGGCTCAAGCTGGAGGATGAACTCACCGCCGCCGCAATCACGATCTTTCGCGCGCGGGCTGCAATGATCACGCGAAATTTTGGCAAAACCAGTTACGTAATCGCCGCAGTCAACGTCGGCGATGGCGGTTATCAGCCACAACCGATGCCTTATGCTCGAGCAAGCTCGATGATGATGGCAGTGGATGAGGCCATTTCGCCGGAGTTGGAAGGTGGTTCGAGTCAGCTGCGGGTAGACGTGAGCGGCACCATCGAGCTGCAGTAGGTCGGGCCAGTCGTCCACCCGCCTACCGCAATCAACATGATGCGCTGATCGATCTGTATAAAAAATCCGGGCTGAGAGTTACCAACAGGTCAATGCGAATTCGATGACGGCCCAATCGTGCCGGAGCATAGACCCTGCGCGGTAATGCAGCTTCCTTATCATCGGGATTATTCATCTTCATGGTTTCGGTTCAACTTCTTGCGGAGAATTCCGTGGGCTTTTCCAGATCAAGAATCGTTTCAGTGAGGTCATCAAGGCGCTTCGACAAAATCACCTGTGCATCATAGAGGCCACGATTGTAGAAGTAGACGCCGACTTCTTCGGCCATGAAATCCAGCAGGAATTCTGCATCAAATCGTCCGATCTGCTGCTTGAGTTCCTGGTCGAAGTACAACTGGATCTTGCGAACGATATGGGCCTTCTCTTCGGCGGAAAAACTGATTTCAGACATCGTGACTCCAGAACTTGTCGATGGCAGCATACCTCGACTGCAGAAAACGAAAACGTCGCACTGCTGGTCACACTGCTGATTGGTGCATGCCAATGGGTTGGCATCGGTGCTGCTTCGGTTATAGTGACAGCGATATCCGTCCTGTCACGCCTAACTCAACGGAGAACTCATGAAGAACCCGCTCGGTGCCCTGATCCTGCTTTTGTTCGTCACAGCCTGCGGCTCCCCGGAGCAGCCCGCCAATGCAGACGGCGCCGATAACGCGGCGCAAGCCAACGATTCGGCGACCGTCGCAGCCGTTGAACCAACAGCAACTGCTTCGCTGGACGATATTCTGGCAGCACAATCCGACGAGATGAAAGCTCGATATGTCTGGCGACACCCCAAGGAGACACTCGAGTTCTTCGGCGTTCAACCCGGTCAGGTAGTTGTCGAAGCGCTGCCCGGAGACGGTTGGTATACGCGGATCCTGCTCCCCTACCTCGGCGGCTCGGGCAAACTCGTTGGCGTCAATTATGGCGATACCATGTGGGCCAAGTTCGGCTTCATGAACGAGGAACAATTGGCCAAACTCAAGACCTGGACCACCGACTTCCCGGCGGGTGCGCAGTCATGGCGAGGCGACGCAGGGGCGCCCGTTGATGCCTTTGTTTTTGGCGCACTGCCAGAAGCCATGAAGGGCACCGCAGACGCCGTATTGCTGATTCGTGCGCTGCATAACCTCGCTCGCTTTGAAAACGACGGCAGTTATCTCACCGCTGCACTGGCCGATGTGAACGCGGTACTCAAGCCCGGTGGCATCGTCGGCATCGTCCAGCACGAAGCACGGGCCGACATGCCGGATGAGTGGGCGAACGGCAATGCCGGGTATCTCAAGCGCAGCTATGTCATTGACAAGATGCAGGCAGCGGGTTTCGAATTGGTAGATCAGGCGGAGTTCAATCAGAACCCCAACGACAAACCTACCACCGAGGAGTTCGTCTGGAGGTTGCCACCCAACTATCGCACCTCAGAAGATGACGCCGAGAAGAAGGCTGCGATGGATGCGATTGGTGAATCCAATCGCATGACGCTCAAGTTTCGCAAAGTCTGATCAGCGCCACCTCACACTGACAACTGTTCAGTCCACAAAAGTACTGCTCAGTTGTCAGTCAGGCCCGCTTCGCCATAACGGGACGCAGGTCCAGGGCCACCAGGCCCCAGTCGACCCTTCTCGCCAAAGTGACCCTGGCCCGGCACGTAGTTGAATTCCACACGAATGCCATCCGGGTCCTCGAACAGAATCGAGTAATAACCCGGCGCGAAGTGTTCGCCCAGCTCCGGACCATGGATCATCTTCGCCGCTAATTTATCACGCACAAATTCGTGGATCTGATCCACATCTGCCGTCGATCGCACACGAAAGCAGAAGTGATGCAGCCCGGACTCATCCTGATCAAACACATGCCTGCGCTTTTCAGATGGCGCTCCCCGCACCAGGATGCCCGTTCGGCTGCCAATGCAATAAATCACGTTTTCGTTCTTGATCAGCGTTTTCATCTCAAGAAAATTGCAGAGCCTTTCCCAGAACGGCAGGCAGGCGTCCGGATTGCGGACGGTCAGCTGGATGTGAGCGATACCGTTGACGTCGACAGTCATGTGATTCTCCGTAGCAGTTCTCGCACCCTATCAGCAATGCGCCGGGGGTAGAATCTTTGCACGTGTCACCCCCACCAGAGCGCCGCATGAAAGCGCTGATGATCCTGCTGATAGTGTTGGTTCTGGTTTCTTCCTACGGACGTCCCAGCGAGCTGGATCCAACCGAACTGGGCGCTTATGTCGAGGGCTTTGTTACCGGTCGCATGTACGATGAAGGTGTGGTCGGCGTCACCGTTGCCATCGTCAAGGATGGTCAGCGCATTTTTTCCAGGGGCTACGGCTTTGACGATCTGGAAGCCCAGCGTCACGTCGACGCAAGCCGTTCACTGTTCCGACCAGGCTCCATCAGCAAGACCTTCACGTGGACCGCCATCATGCAACTGCATGAACAGGGCGAGCTGGATCTGGAAGAGGACATCCAGAGCTATTTACCAAATGTTGCGATTGCAAAGGCCTTCGATAGACCCATCACAGTGCTGGACCTCATGGCACATCGACCAGGCTTTGAAGAGTCTGCACTTGGACACCTCATCGGCAACAAGCCTGAGGCGGTGTTGTCACTGGTCGACTACCTGAATTCCCACCAGCCGAAGCGCGTGTATCCGCCAGGTGAGGTGCCCGCCTATTCAAATTACGGCGCGGGTCTGGCCGGTTTGATAGTTGCCAATGTGTCCGGCTTGCCATTCGAAGATTACATGGAGCAGAGGATATTACTGCCTCTAGGCATGACCCAAAGCACCTTTCGGGAGCCGTGGGGAAGCCAGCGTTCAGGAGCAATGCCCACATCAATGCAGGACAATGTCAGCAAGGGATACATACGAGTCGGTGGCGAATATCAAAACACGCCGTTCGAGTTCATCGGCCACCTGGGACCGGCCGGCGCCATGTCGACAACAGCTGACGACATGGCGCTGTGGATGCTGGTGCATCTGGGCAATGGTGCGTTGCCGAGTACGGGAGCGGGAGTGGGAGCGGGCGAAACCAGGATCCTGCAGACCGACACTGCAAAGCTGATGCATGCACGGCATCAAACCCTCGATCCTCGATTGCCCGGTATGGCGCATGGCTTCATCGAGGCGAATGTCCATGGTTACCGGTCCTATGGACACAGCGGTGGTACCGTCCACTTCCTGTCCGACATGATCATGATTCCGGAACTCGGTTTGGGTGTGTTCATCTCAACCAATACTTCGCTGGGTGGTGGCAAGGTCATGAATGGCTTCGTGCGGGAACTTGTCAAACGCTTTTTTCCACCCGGACCGGACTACATTGAGCTCCCTGCCCAACACATTGACGCAAGCCCGGATGTGTTTGGCGACTACATCCTCAGCAGACGCGCTCATACCACGGTCGAGAAGCTGGCCTTTCCGGTAGCCCACGTTACGCGCGCAAGCACGGGCGATCTGCTGATCGGCGGTTTCGATGGCGAGCCGAACCGGTATGTCGCCATCGCTCCGGATCACTTCAGATCGGTCATCGATCCTGACAGTCAGCTGATCTTCGAGCGTGACAAGGACGGCCACATCACACGCCTGCTCACCTCCATACCCATCATGATTGGCACCCCGGCGGGATTTCTGGAGCGCCAGGATGGCGTTTACGGCACCCTCGTCCTGGGTACTCTCGTGTTCGTCGGCACGTTACTCGGCATCTGGCACCGCAGTGGCAGAAATCTGTCAACAACCCCAGCGGAGCGACGCGCCATGTGGCTCACAGGCAGCATGGCCTCCGTCTGGCTGATAGCTCTGGCACTCCTGACCATTGGCAGCCTTGCGATCAGCGACCCGCGAAACATCTTCTTCAACTTTCCGAGCCCCGTGTTCCAGGCAGGTTTGTGGGCGATTCTGCTGGCGGTGGTGTTCACCGTGCTTGCAACCTTGTTCACTCCGGTGGCACTTGGCAATGGCACGTGGTCCTTGAGTCGCCGGATCAGACACGTGCTGGTGATTGTCACCGGGTGTGTCACTGCCTGGATTCTCTGGACATTGAACGCCATTGGCTTCAACTACTTTTGATGGAAACGCTGTTCATGGAGAGCTTTGCATGACCGGGAGAAGCTGGTTTGTGTGTGGTTTTGTTAGCCTGATTGCGAGCTCAGTGATCGCCGCCAAAGCAGGCAATATCAACGTCGCCGCCGTTGAAGCGCATCTCGACATTCAGGTGACGCCAACAGATTCGATGTCACTTTCGTCCCAACTGCTTGCTTACACCGACAGCGCGACGCCCAAGGCAGTCGCCGTTGCAAACAATCGCGATGGTCGGGCAGTGACCGGTGTCAGTGCTCCAGGAGGCACCCGAGGATCAGCCGCCAGTACGGCACTGGCAGCCTGTGAGACCGCTCGTCAGCCCCTGGCATCCGTACTGACCAAACCGTGCGAACTGATCCTGCAGGGTAACGAATGGGTTGGCACACACCAGCAGCTGACACGAGGCATCACACCCGACAGCGCGGCGTCCGTCTGGCGCGTGCGTGGCAGTGCGGGCGTGGTCTACCTGGCTGGATCCGTTCACGTTCTGACGCCAACGTTCTACCCCCTGGCGAACGCATTCGAACACGCTTTTTCAAAAGCTGATCGACTGGCACTGGAGCTGAACCCTCTCCTATCCATGCAGCCTGACCGCATGGCAGTGATGCGCTCTGCCATGGTGGCAGCCCCTGACAACGTCAGGCACGCACTCGGTGAGCCTTTGCGTTCGCGACTGGCAGACTATCTGGCGACGCAGGGTACGCCGCTCGAAGCCGTTCTGCGCTTCCAGCCAGCGATTCTCTCGACTCAGCTTTCCATCCAGGAAATGGCGGCTTACGGATTTGTACCCCAACATGGTGTGGACCTGCACTTTGCACAGCGCGCGACCCAAAAAGGGATGCAAATCGTTGAGCTCGAGACCATCGAAAGTCAGATGCGCGCACTCACCGGCATGCCTCTGGAGGTGCAGGCGAAACTCCTTGCGCAGACACTTGATCAACTGGCCAGCGCTCAGGAGGCGGTGACCGAACTTGTCACCAGCTGGCTGACAGGTGATGCGGATCATCTGTATGCGCTGATGCTGGCGGACTTCAAAGGATCACCGGTTATGGAAACGCTGGGTCGACGACTGATCGACGAGCGCAATATCAAGATGGTGCAGCAGATCCGCTCGTTCCTGAATGAACCGTCGACCACACTGGTGATCGTCGGCGCCGGCCATTACGGTGGGAGCCCGGGAATACTGAACCTGCTACGCACCGCCGGTTTCGAAGTTGAGCAACTGACGCAGGCAGGCAATCTCCTGCAAACCGATCAGACACCTGCCGTAACTGCGCCACCTACTTATCGGAGATTGGGTTCATGACGATCAAGGCAACACACGGCGCAAAAATGCTGTATCTCATCAAGCGCAAACCATCGAGCACGCGTGAGGAACTCATCGTGCACTGGTTCGCGCGGCACATGCCGCCCGTCATCGAGAGTCAGAAAGCACAGGCTGCGGCCGGCAGAATTCACGCTTGGCGTTACATCGCCACGCTCTATGACGCAGACAATAACGGGAAACATGAATGGGACGGTCTGGCGGCACTCTCATTTGATGTCGCGTTGCCCACTAACGGCGTGCAGCATGGCGAACTACCCACCGACAGTTTCCAGGAAAAGGCATTGCCATATCGTCCTTGGGCAACCACCGAGTATGTGGTGATGGATGGCAGCGAGCACCTGCCCATCACACCTTCAACACTGGGGACGCCTTATCCTTGTACACGCACCGGTTTTCTGAAGATCAGTTTTCTCGTCAAGGCAAAACCGGGCATCGATCACAAGTCGTTGCACAAACATTGGCTGACGGTACACGCTGAAAACGTGGCTGGCGTGATGCAACAAGTCGGCGGAATTCGATACGTCCTGAATCTGAGCCTCGAACCTGACCATGCCCCATACGCAGGTCTTGCTGAGTTGACCTTTCGCAATGTGGACGACTGGCGACGTTACAAGGCTACGATCCAGCCAGATGGCATGGAACGCTATACCACCGATGAAGGCACGCTCGTCCTGCGTGCGCAAACCGAGATGGTGGGTATATCTTGAGACCTATCCGAGTCTCCCGACCTTGGTGTCTTGTTCGCGATCAGGAGATCGCTCCTACAGCGGCTGCGGTTATGAGCTCTCTTGTCGGCGGATCGGCGGGATCCGGGAACACCTGAAAAGTGGGCTAAGCCAGCGTCTTACTCAGCAGTCAGTAATATAGGCTACAGACGGATGCTTGAAGAACGAGCGGACCAACTCCGGATTCTGGGCGATTGATCCTAAATCCGGCAGTTACCCCGTCGATATGGCGGGTCCAGAGAGCCTCAGAGGCCCGGCAGCGGCCGTAATTCGGCTGACCACATACACGATGAA
>JAYSTS010000339.1:0-2033 GCA_043719475.1 Gammaproteobacteria bacterium
GATCTTCGATGATCCCAACAATCGCGGTCAGGAGACCGCTCCCACAAGAGACCACAAAGTCACGATACCCAATGTCTCCCACAAGAGACCACAAAGTCAGGATACCCAATGTCTGTGGGAGCGATCTCCTGATCGCGATTTTGGTAACGGTCCATGCCGAAAATCGGCACAGTATGAATCGTTGGGGCGACGTGTGCGTTGTGCGACTGCCGCGTTACCGCTAATTGTCGAATCAAGGTTAAGGCACGAGCAGAGCTTCCTTAGGTGTTATGATCAAAGCTGCAAAGCAGCGTGGAGATTCAACCGTCATGGCTAACGACATCGAGCTTGAAGCCGCCGTCTTCCGTCGGCTGCTGGCGCATCTGGATGCCAACAAGGACGTGCAGAACATCGATCTCATGAACCTTGCCGGGTTCTGCCGAAATTGCCTGGCCAAATGGTACGTTGCCGCCGCCGACGAAGCTGGAGCGTCGATCGGTTATGAACAAGCGCGCGAACGGGTGTACGGCATGCCGTACAGCGAATGGAAGGACAAGTTCCAGAAGGAGGCCTCAGCCGAATCGCTGGCCGGGAAACACTCCCACAACCACTGAGCCGGTGAGTCATCAATCTGCGACAACACAGACGGCCCCGAAGCCCATTCACATCCTGATCACAACCCGAGCTCACTCGCGGTACACCCTCTGACCTGAACAGGGCTTAAGCTGAGGTTCATTCCGATTGGAGCCGTAGTTTGCGCGCCAGTCTTGTTGTTTATTTCGTTCGACTACCACTCACCGCATGGGCACGGGTCACACGACTCTGGAGCGATCAAACCATCGGCCGATTTGTGTTTATTCTTGGCGCGCTTCTGGTATTTCGCAGCGTCATCCTCGACTGGAATCAGGTGCCGACGGGTTCGATGTACCCCACCATCCGCGTCGGAGACCACATCGTCGTTGACAAGCTGGCCTACGATCTGCGACTGCCCTTCACACACCATTCGCTGTGGCGCCACGCTGATCCGCAGCCCGGGGACATCATCGCGTTCACCTCCCCCGTCGACGATACGCTCTACGTGAAACGTGTCATTGGCAAGCCAGGCGATTTCATCGCGATGATCGATAACGTGTTGGTGGTCAATGGCAAAGTGGCGAGATTTTCAGCGATGCAAGGCGCGCGCGACTTCATGGGGATCGAAGAAAACGTTTTTGGTCATCGACATCGAATCGCTCTGGATGGCGACTCCACAGATGTTTCCAGCTTCGGCCCACTGCGGGTCCCACCCAATGCATGGTTCGTCATGGGCGACAACCGGCTGCAAAGCTACGACTCCCGGTACTTCGGCTTTGTCGATCGCTACCGGATACTGGGTAGAGCGACGCGAGTTGCCTTCAGCCTCGACTACGAACATGGTTTCAAACCAAGACCAGACCGGGTGTTCGAACCACTGATCTAATACTAAAAACGTACCAATCAGCGCCGACCGCGAAACAAGGCAAGGAGCGCGCCGAACACCGCGCCAATCAGAATCACGGCGCCAACAAACAGCAGACTGGTCAGTGCGTATTCGCGCAGCTGGGTGATTTCGACCCCCATTTCGCGGACCGCGTAAAACATCACCGCAGAGAGAGCCATCACCGCCAGCACCACCGTCCGGGCCAGCCTGCCTGGCCCCATCGCTCCTTTGCGCTCGCTGGCGGCCAGTCGTTCGCGATAACGATGCCGAAAAGACTCCTCCGGCGGGCGCTCGGTCACGCTGGTAGACCCTGCCAACACAGTGCCCGGGGGCTTCCCCTGTACTGAGGCCAATAGTACTGAAGCCAATCGTGCTGAAGCCCGTAGTCCCGGAGCCGGTTGTCCCGGAGCCAACCCTTCAGGGTAGAAATCTCCACGACCGGTTACTCGATTGCAAGCAGTTCGACTTCAAACACCAGCGTCGCGTTGGGCGGAATGGCGGGTGGTGAACCGGCCTCGCCGTAAGCAAGGTTCGATGGGATAACGAGCCGCCATTTGGACCCCACTGGCATCATGGTCAGGGCCTCGATCCAGCC
>JAYSTS010000340.1:0-10623 GCA_043719475.1 Gammaproteobacteria bacterium
ACCGAAAATGCTGCGCAGGGTATTTAAGAGCTGCGGAACGATTGACTGGAGAGAAGGTCGGTATTGCAGCGGAAATCAAACCGTAAGGTCACAACCCATGAAATTGGGAGACCCAGTCATGAGACGTCGAGTAAAAGCACCCTGTGGGAGATCTCCTGATCGCGAACCGTTGGTTCCGTGACTTTGTGGGAACGATCTCCTGATCGCGATCTTCGATGATCCCAACAATCGCGGTCAGGAGACCGCTCCCACAAGAGACCACAAAGCCGCGATGGGTTATGCGTCGGAAGCGGTACCGATTTTTGTGGAATCAAGGTTAGGCTCCACTAACGTATCACCGCACTGACCCGCACGGGTCGAATGCGCAGAATTACCCGTTTTTCCCTCGCTATCCAGGCTGCCAGATCTGCTGGCTGTGGATAACCGGTGCCTTGAATCGCATCGAATACGGCCTGGGTTGCGGGTACCAGGTTGTCTCTTTGAATCGTAGCCACTCCTTCTATGGCGACAAAGTTGAACGGCTCGGCATTGGTGATGATGCAGAGGTTGACACGCGGATCCCCGGCGATGCTTTTGACCTTGAACCTGTCGCCGGGTGTACTGACCACCAGTTCGTCACCTTCGCGGGCATAGGCAATTACGGAACTGACAGGCCCTCCGCGCTTGCGAAGGGTTGTCAGAATTGCCCATCGATGGTCGGATATGAACGCATCCCAAACCGGATTTTCGGAAATCACACGTACTCCTTTCAGGGTTATTCTGATCAATCAGACTTTAATAAAAAAAGCCGCTACCGATGACAAACCGTCACATTCAGACTTTTCCCGAGACCGCCCCATTGGCTACAAGGTTAGCGATTTCGTCATCGCGCCAACCGAATTCGCGCAGGACGTCCCCGGAATCTGCGCCCACATCCGATGCGCGTTTGGGCGGCTTCTTGGCTTCATCGCCGACAAAAATCGGGCTGTTGATCGTATAGCGATAATCTTCACCCGGATCGCCGGTTGGAATCACATAGTCGTTCGCAACCACCTGAGGGTCGTTTATGACCTGTCCCATGGGCGTTGCCTTGCCATACGTGACATCGGCCGCATCCAGTCGACGACACACATCTTCAACCGTGAAGCCGCCAATCGTCTCCTGCAATAGTGCGATCAGCTCCAGCCGATTGCGCATTGCCGAGCGCAGATCAAGAAACCGTGGATCGGTGCGTAGATCCTCACGATCAAGTGCTGTGCAGATCTTTGGCCATTCCTTGCCGGGATTGATGGCCGCGAGGACGATGAAGTAACCATCGGATGATTGATAGACGCCCGTGAACGGGTTGTGCCAACCTTTTTCCTGCTTGTGACGACCCAGATCATTGCCGGCAATCACACCCTGCAACGCCATGCCGTTGGCCCAGACGCCATTGGCCAACAGGGAAGTCGACACATAACCGCCCTTGCCGGTCACCGCGCGCCGATATAATCCGGTCATGATCGCACCGTACAAGGCCACCGCTGTGGAGTGATCGCCCATGCCTGGGGACGCATTCTGCGGTGGCCCACCCTGAGCGCGAATGAACTCCATCAGTCCACTGCGCCCCCACCATGCGGTCACGTCAAACGCACGACGACCGACCTCGGGACCGCGGGTGCCATAACCCGTGATGTGCGCAAAAATCAATCGTGGGTTGATTTCGCGCAGGCGCTCAAATTCGAGTTGATATTTTTCCAGCGCGGGTTGAAGAAAGTTGGTCGTTAACACGTCCGCTTTTTCGATCAACCGATGCATCACCTGACGACCTTCGGCCAGCCCCAGGTCGAGGCAGAGACTGCGCTTGTTTCGAGACGTCAATTGCCAGTGGTAAGGGACCGGGTACGGGCCAACCAGAGTGCGGTAGCCATCACCTCCCGGCGGCTCGATCTTGATCACCCTGGCGCCGAAGTCTGCCATGATGGTGGCCGCCCCAGGGCCAGCCAGAAAGGTTGCCGCGTCGATTACCGTGATGTCTTCCAGCAGATAAGTCATGCCTGCAGCCCTTTTTTAATGGGAAAGTAGTGGGAAAAGCTGCCAGTACTAGCGGCAGCAATGAGAACTTACTGACTCCGGTGAACGGGCACAACTCCTGCTGTCACTCCTGCTGTCAACTCTTGCAGTCAGCTCCTGCAGTCGGCGCCTATTCGTCGCACGCACGCTCCTCTGATACTCTACGCCTGATAAAACCAACGGGAGCGAGCGATGGCTTTGGCGGATCTGGCGAAGGTGCTGAAAATTTTCGGTGGTTCAGAGCCCACCCCTGAAGAACGTGCGGACCTGGCCAAGGAGGTCATGCTGATGGTTTTAGCCCGTGCCACGGCAGCCGATACCAATATCAAGCAGATCGAAGTCGACACCGTACGCCGGGTGCTCAAGACCTATACCAACACGGACTTCGCGAGCGCCGACATTCGGGTGGCGGCCAGCACGGCGCTGTACGAAAAGGCGCCACTGGATCGGTATGTTTCATCGGCCGCGCGCAAGCTGGATACCGCTTCACGGCTTGCCATAGCAAATGCCTTGAAGGAGGTCGTGCACTCCGATTCTCGCGTGAGTGACCACGAAATCAGCTTTTTCAACAACATCGTGAACGCACTGGACCTGACACCTGCCCAACTGATGGGTATCGAGTAACCAGGACCTCTTCATGCAGGCTCTGGCCGGTCTTCGTATCCTGGACTTTACGCAGGTGTTGGCTGGCCCGTTTGCTACACAACAGTTGGCGGGTCTCGGTGCGCATGTCATCAAGATCGAGACCATTGGCACCGGCGACATGACACGCGGCGGACTGCTGCGAGACGAGCACGGCCCGACCGCACCCTCGTTCACCACCTGCAACGTTGGCAAACACAGTATCGCCATCGATCTGAAAGATCTGCGCGGCGTAGAAATCATCAAACGACTGATCCCCGGGTGCGATGTTCTGGTCGAGAACTTCAAGCCAGGTGTCATGACGCGTTTGGGTTTCGGCTATGACGTCGTGCGCGAACTCAGGCCCGACATCATCTACTGTTCCATCTCTGGCTACGGTCAGACCGGTCCAGCCGCAGAACAACCTGCGTTTGACGGCGCCATTCAGGCCGCGTCCGGAATGATGAGCATCACCGGACATGTTGAAACCGGCCCTGTCCGTACCGGCTTTTTTGCCGTCGACATGTCAACCGCATTGAACGCTGCATTCGCCATCAGCGCCGCCTTGTTACGTCGGCAGAGAACGGGCGAAGGACAGCGCCTGGATGTGTCGATGTTGGACACCGCCATGATGATGATCGCGCCGCAGATGTCCGCCTATCTGGCGAATGGCCTCCTGCCAGATCTGCTCGGTAATCGTTCGCCGACTCGTCAACCCACTGCCAATGTGTTTACTACCGCCGATGGTTACATTCAGATTGCAGCCCTCAGTGAACGACATGTACAGGGTCTGTTCGGCCTGCTTGGTCTGTCGGAGTTTTCCGAACGCTTCCCCGATACCAAATCACGTATCGCCAACAACCCGCACATTACCGAGGCACTGAATGCTGCGTTATCCCATCGCACCACGTCCGAGTGGCAGGCAGCTCTGATCAACGCCGGTATTCCGGTTGCGCAGGTTCGAAGCCTCGATGCTGTGGCCCTTGATGAACAACTCGCCACCAGATTGTCGATACAGGCCGTGCCGGTCATCAACGGTGCACCAGCAACCGTAAAAACCGTCGTTGCGAGCCACTGTGCACTTAGCGACTCCCCAACCGTGCAAGGCGCTGCACCGTCACTGGGGGAACATACAGACCAGATTATGCAGCTGGCTGGTTATTCCGCTGCACAAATCACTGGCTTGCGAACTGCTGGTGTCATTGCCTGATCATCGTTGATTCGACAATAATCGGTACGCTTCCGGCGCACAACGCACACGTCGCTCCAACGATTCATCCTGTGCCGATTTTCGACATGGACCGTTACAACAATCGCGATCAGGAGATCGCTCCCACAAACATTGGGCATTGGGTATCGTGACTTTGTGGTCTCTTGTGGGAGTGGTCTCCTGACCGCGATTGTTGGGATCATGGAAGATCGCGATCGGGAGATCGATCCTACAGGGCGCTGTTACTCGACGATTAGTTTCTGCTGCAATCCCGACCTTCTCTCCAGTCAATCGTTCCGAAGCTCTTAAATACCCCTGCGCAGCATTTTCGGTTGCGTAGGTATTGTCCAATTAAGGTCAACTGCCAACAAATCGACCCACGGAAATCGCTGGATCAATCGTTACCTGCGATACCACCGCATCGGCAACCAGTTGACCTATCGCCGGTGAGGTCTGGACACCAAACCCACCCAGCCCTGCCAGCCAGAAAAAGCCTTCGGATCTTGGGTCGAAACCAAGGACTGGTCGGCGATCCGGGACAAACGTCCGTAGCCCCGCCCAGCGATGCAGCAGTCGATCAACGCCCTGCGTCGTCAGGCGATTGAAGTTCTCGATTACCCGAGCCACGTCCAGTTCATCAGGCTGGGCATCGCAGGCCTCACTGGGTGTCTCATCTTCAGGGCACAGCATCAAGCCATTCCCTTCTGGTTTGAAATAGAGATCTTCTCGCAATGTATGTGTCACCGGCCAGGCGCCGGATGCGGCACTCGTGGGAATCAGGACGGCGGTTCGACGCAGTGGTTGCAGGGGAATATCGCCCAAACCCGCCAGTCGGCCAATCGACGACGCCCATGCACCTGCGGCGTTGATGACCACCTCTGCCGTACAGCGCGTTCCGGTATCGACCTGCCATCGGCCGTGGTTTTGAGCCAGTGCACGAACATCGGTGTTGCACCTGATTTCGCCTCCGGAATTGAGCAGAGTCCGGCGATAGCCCATGAGCAGTGCGTGCACGTCGATCGAGTACCAGTCGGGATCAAAGCACGCAGCGGCCATCTGTTCCGAACGCAGAATCGACACCATGGATTGTGCGTCGGCCACCTCGATTTCACAAAGCCGCGGACACAATGGCTGCCACCGCCGCAGAAACTGCGCCATCCGCTGTTCATCTCCCCGTTCAGCGATGGTCAGCCCGCCACGTGCTTTCAGCAGCGGAACATCGGTGAACTCGGCCGCAGGTGAAAAGAAAAACTCTCGACCTGCCAGGGTGAGCGCACTGACGACCGGATTTTCATAACCCTCGATATACAGCGCCGCCGAACGACCACTGCTGTGATAAGCGGGCTGAGATTCGCGCTCGAGCAGCAGCACTCGCTTGCGACTGGACAGAAAACAAGCCGCAGCCAGCCCTGCAACGCCACCACCAATCACGATGACGTCGAAGTCAGTTTGCTGTGCGCACACCAAGTGCCTCCTGGGTCAGAGCACGCCCTCCCTTGATCGTCAGCACGACGTCATCCAGCTCCGCGATATCCGCCAGCGGATCGCCATCGATAACCACCAGGTCTGCAACCTTGCCAGGTTCGATGCTGCCAAGATCATTCTCAACATGCGCAGCGACAGCCGATTGCCAGGTTGCGGCATGCAGAATCTGCGCGGGGGTGAGCCCGGCGCGTGCATAGAGCCGAAGTTCAGCGTGCAACCCCGCTGCATAGGGCACAAACGGCGCGTCAGTACCCGTGACGAGCAGCGCATCACGCTCAACCAGTTTTCTGAGCAGCGCGCCATTGCCAACGGTGGTCGCCTGTGCATCATTCACGTTGGGAGCCAGGCGAGCTCTATAAGCCGCCGCTACACGATCACCGTAGAAGCTTCTGAACTGATCTGTGGTGAACAGATCCGCGTCGTGCGCCGCAATCACTGCAAAACCCGGCAACACCATCGTCGGCGTAATACCCATGCCACTGGCAACAAGCAGCTCAACGACATCCTGGTAACTGCGACCAAGCGCACTCACCTTCGGTGCATAACCACGTCTGCTCGTGCCACCGATGTGTTCTACATGATCCGCGCCATAGGCCACAGCAGGATAGAGTTCATGAGACGACACCGGAATGCCCAGTTCTGTATGGGCGAATGATATAACCCGCTTCTGCCAGACGTCAGGCAAACGGACGTAGGTCTTGATGAAGTCATACTGCAGCTCGCGAGCGCGTTGCAGTGCCCGTTCGAGATGCGCATCACTCGTGATCCCCTCCGCCATCGCATAGAACACTCGATTGCCATCCGTCAGATAACCGGTGACGTAAGTGCGCGGCCCGGTTCGCCGACCACTGTCCCAAGCTTCCTGGCGTTCTTTCGCAACATAGGGGTTTGATCCCGGATCGCGAACCGAGGTTATACCCCATGCCAGCCAGGCAGCGCCTTGTCGAACACTGGTACTCCCCATATGGGCGTGCATCTCGAAGAGGCCCGGGATCACGGCATGCGCAAGTGCATCAACCACACGCTCGCTGCGATCAAGCCGCACCGGCTCCATGGCTTCAATGCGCTGACCCGCAATGACAATGTCGACATTCTCCCGGTAGCTCGACAACCGGCCGTCATACACTTTGCCCGCTCTTAGCACCCACCGTTCGGTGGCTTGTTCAGGCTGGTAACGAACTGGCGGTGTCACGTCGATCACCGCTCCGCTGGCCATCTCCATCAACTTCAGTCGGCTGCCGGATGCAAAGACGAGATACCTGCCATTGTCACTGTACGACGGTTGATCAGTCAGCTCGCGGGTCACCGGTACCGGATTTTCTGCGGGCTTCCCCGCTGCATCCAGATCAATCCGCCATAACAATCCATCCTGCACAAAGCTCACCGAACGCCCATCAGCGGCGATGGACGCATCGAGCAGACTTCGATGCGCAAGCGGAACGATCGACCGCTCCGCACCGTCGGTGCTGTCGAGCATGACCAGCTCATAAACACCTTCACGGTAGCGACTCGAGTAAGGGCGCAACCGTGTCGTCAACACCGTTCGATCATCTTCCGCCCAGCTCAACAACTGTGGTGGCATTGGCTTGCCAAGCTCGGTAATCGATCCATTTTCCAGACTGACGAGGATCAACTGAGCAGCCAGGGGACTTCCAACCACATCGCGAAATACAGCGACACGTTTGCCGTCATGGGAGATGACCGGAAAGGCTAGCGTAGTGGCACCCGCCACATGGACCACCGTCTCCTCACCATCGCTCAACCTTTTCTTCACCAGAGACTGTCTACCTTGGCGATCGGTGACATACAGCAGTGACTGCCCGTCCGGAAGAAACGCCGGCGTCTGTTCAGCAGCGCCATCGTCGGTCAACTGCTTCAATACCGCACCTTGGGGTTGCCATAACCAGAGATCACCCAGAGCGGTAAAAGCGATCTGCTTCCCATCATTGGTTACGACAGGCGTGACCAGTCCCAGCGCTGCTCGTTCGGCAATTGAATCGTGATCTCGACGCCGCTTGTGGTACGGCGCGCGATTCAGCGGAACCGAAGCAGAGAACTCGACACGCGTCATCTTGCCAGAGGCAATTTCAAGGCGCGATAAACCGCCATCCACCGCGTACATCAGCTGGGTGTCATCCAGCCAACCGGCTCGAAACGGAAACACGTCGGCGTCGCGCAAGGACATCGATGCTGTCTCACCACCACTGGTGCTAACACGTCGCAGCGTGGTTGAGGTCAATCCCTCCGGATCGCGCGACTGAACCTGGTAACTGATCCAACGACCATCCGGCGACCACGCAAGGCCCGCTACAGTCCCCGGTTCGGTCTCTACAATCCTGACGTTGCCAGACACCAGATCCAGTATTTTGACTTCGGCTGCGGGTCCATCAACAACGTAGGCGAGAGTTTTACCGTCCTTTGACCAGGCAGGCGAGTGGGCATTGGCGGCTTCATGGGTCACCTGTCGAGCGACGCCGTCAGCACGCTGCCACAACCAGATGTTGTAACCACCGCCGCGGTCTGAGGCAAAAACGATGTCGTCATTGGGACCCACGTCCGGCTCACGGTCATCCCACGGGTCACTGGTGATTGATACGGGCTCACCCCCGGTTAGCTTGAGTTCATAAAGATCCCAGTTGCCAGCTCCATAACCCTGGAACACCACGGTTTTGCCGCCATTTCCCAGCACTGGCTCACGTGCATCCATTCCCGGACCAACCAGCAATGAAGCCTCACCACCCGCCAGCGTCGTGCGAAAGAGCAATCCTTGCAGGGCCAGCACAAGGGTGTCCGAGGCCTTGTCAGCCGCGAAGGCAAGATTGGTCCCTTCGCGCAGGACAACCATCGCAGCGGGCGTCGCGCTGGTTGGCGCGGCTTCCGAACTGTCGACCTCCTGCGAATGCTCGCTGCACGCCACCAGCGCAGTCATGAGCAGACCAGCGAGCGCCCGTTGTTTCATGCTGATCTGGTGCCTGCAGACAGTTTGTAGGTCACCGTGGCGATGGCCACTTCATTGCCCTGCAGATCCCGAACCGTCACCTCACCGGTGCACAGACTGCCACCACGTCGCCGCACACGGGCTTCGGCAATCAGATCTTCGGCGACGACGAGACGCAAAAAGTGGATGTCAAAACCGACCGTTGCTCCGCGAGCATGTTCGGAGAGATCAGCCTTGCTCCAGAACACTGCTGTCGCCGCAATGTCGACCAACCCACTGATCGCACCGCCGTGTACACGCCCGATCCCAAGTTCAGGTCGATACGGCAAACGAACCACCACCCGATCTTCACTGACACTGTCGAGCCTCGTGCCGAGGGTCCGTGCAAACGCATCGTCTTCGGCAATATTGCGGGCTCGATCGGTCACCTTGTGCGGTCCTTTGGACGGTCGGGAGCGTGATGAGCCGGGATGGCCGTCTGCGCGTTGGCGCCTTCATGAAACGCTTTTAATGCCCGTTCGTTTTCGTTGATCTTGTTCAGCACAGCTTGTCCCGCACGTTCGAAACTGTCGCGGTGTTCGATGACATGTTGTCGAGACGATCGATAGGCCGCCAGATAACCATTGATCTCGGGGATGACATGCCGGGCCACGAGATCCCAACTGCGGCGGGTCGCTTCCGGATTCGCCCAGTCGTGTACAAAACCGATCACGGTACCGAATCCGCCGGTGACTTCCAGCAGCGCCTTGATATTGGCGATCAGATCGTCCGGGGTACCGATCACTGCCGCCGACCCTTCCACCCTGGCCGTCTGCAGCACCGCATCATCCGGCGTGCGGAACGCCTCTGCACCCGGCCGCATCAATGTGCCGACCGTATATTCGTTGTGCCATCGGAACAGACCCTGTTTTGCTTCTCGGGCAGCTTCTTCGCGAGTTTCCGCAATGTGCCAAGACAACAGCACCCGCCAGTTGCGACGATCCATGATCTTGCCATGTTTGGCGGCGGACTCTTCGGCAAAGCTCCACTGGGTTGGCAGTGCTTGCAAACCTGCCGTCGACATCGACCCGATGGAGAGAATGCCGATGCCATGTTTGCCTGCCATGGTCATACCCGATGGGCTCACCATGGATGCAACGGCGCAGGGCAACTCCTCCTGCAATGGCAGCAATTGGAGTGCTGCGTCGCGGAGCGTGAACCACTCACACTCATAACTGAATCGAGGCTCACCTGCCAGCAACCGCCTGATGACACCGAGCGCTTCATCCTGTCGATCGCGCTGCACCAGAGGATCGATGCCCAGTGTATAGGCATCGGAAGGCAGAGCTCCTGGACCACTGCCAAAGATCGCCCGACCACCGGACATGTGATCCAGTTGTACCATCCGCTGCGCGACGTTGAACGGGTGGTGATAAGGCAGCGAGATCACACCGGTACCCAGTCGGATGCGGTGCGAGCGCTCCGCCGCAGCCGCCAGGAACATCTCTGGTGAAGCAATGATCTCCCACCCTGTGGAGTGATGTTCACCACACCAGAACTCGTCGTATCCCAATTTGTCGAGCTGCTCGACCAGATCGAGATCCCGGCGAAATTGAAGCATCGGGTGTTCCCCGATCGGATGATGTGGAGCGAGAAACGCGCCAAAATTCACGCGTGCCATGTGAGTCCTCCCAAGTCGTGCCAGAATTCGTTCTGCATGGAAACATCCGGACTGAGCTGGTGCAACCTTCTATCGCACCTTCTATCGCACCCTCATCACATGGGATGCTGTACAGCCTGACTGTCCGATGACGGGAGCACCCCACTTGATGAAACAGAAGTCGCTGTTGGGCGCCGCTGCACTATTGGCTGCCCTGTTTATCTCACAGTGGCTACATGACTGGCAGCCAGCGCCAACCACCGAAGCCCGTTCGGAACCCGTCACACTGTCCGCTGGCCAAAGCGGTACCGTGATGACGATCGACGCTCAGATCGTCAAGTCACTGCCTGACGACAACGAGGGCAGCCGACACCAGCGATTCCTGATACGTACCCCTTCCGGACAGCGACTTCTGGTCGCGCACAACATTGATCTGGCGCAACGGGTAAAAAATCCCGTCAGGGGGGAACCGATACGAATTCGCGGCCAGTTCGAATGGAACGACAAAGGTGGTGTACTGCACTGGACGCACCACGATCCTCGTGGCAATCATGACGATGGCTGGATCGAGTACCAGGACAGGCGATACCAGTAGTCGGACACTGTGCCCTCGGTGAGTTGCTCTGCGACCTATACACACTTTTTGTGGCACGGGTTGACCGATCAGCAGACAATCGTTTTTCACCGGAATCCGGGGGG
>JAYSTS010000035.1:0-7993 GCA_043719475.1 Gammaproteobacteria bacterium
TCGCCCTGCCCGGACATGGCGGATGGCAGCGAGCACTGCATCTTTCACTTGTTCGCAGATGCGGTACTGTTCAGCTGAACCGCCGTCGAGCACAAACGATTCGCCCATATCGGCGACATAACCCTTCAGCTCGGCCGACACATCGATGTTGACCATATCGCCAGTCTCTAATTTTCTCGCGCCTGGAATGCCGTGGGCGGCTTCCTCATTGATGCTGATGCAGGTGGCACCGGGAAACTTGTAGAACAACTGAGGCGCCGAGCGTGCACCGCTTTGTTCGAGAGATGCCTGACCAATCGCGTCGAGCTCGGCAGTGGTCATTCCTGGTTGGGCTGCCCGTTTCATGGCGAGGAACGCACGGCGTACAGCGCGACCGGCGTTCTGCAGCCCATTGATATCCTGACGTGTCGTTGCGTTCATGCCGCAATTGTAGGCGCATGGACATCCAGCCTGCCATGGCTGAATATCGGTCTGGGCATCCGCTATGAGATGACGGTCGACAAACGATTCTCCATGACAAACAAACTCCTCGATCCAGATCTGAAAACCCGGGACGCCGACAACATCGGTCCCGACAAGGATTTCATCTACTGCGCCCGATGTTCCTCGGTCATCGGTCGAATTTCCGACAAGACCCAAGTGAACGGCTCTTTCGACCATCACTGCACAAACCCACACGGCATCAGCTTTCATCTGGGTTGTTTCAGCCAGGCACTCGGATGTGCGATCTCGGGACAGCGCATGGCTGCCGACAGCTGGTTTCCGGGATTTCGCTGGCGGATTGCCTCCTGCGAACAGTGCCAAACCCACCTTGGCTGGTACTTCGATCGTCGCGACACCGAGTTTTTCTACGGTTTGATCCTCGACCGGATTCAATACGAATAGCCAACCGTGGCGTGGCCTACGGGTGTTGGCTGTTGGCGGATACTTGCAGGGCAAACTGATAGCATCACCGTATGACAGCACCCATCCAGATCAGCATAGACATCGCCAAGGACTACCTTCACTTCGGCTCCGCGCACTTCACTATCTTCAGCGCCACCGAAAGGGAAAACCTGCATGGCCACAATTTTTTCGTTACCGCACAGATGGATTGCACCATCGGTGAAAACGGCCTGGCGTTTGACTACAACGTCGTCAAACAGGAATTGAAAAAGCTGTGTGATGGGCTGGATGAAAAAGTGCTGTTGCCGGAGCGCTCACCACACCTCACGCTTGCGCATGATAATGGTTATGTCATTGCCCAATTCAACGGCGAACGCATTCCCTTCCTGCCACGAGACGTCCTCACGTTGCCAGTACGCAACATCACGGTCGAAGAACTTGCCGCCCACTTTCTGGCGACACTCCTGGCCACACCCGCCATCGTAGCCTTGCCTCTGCTAGCCATGGAAATCAAAGTTTCATCCGGGCCCGGTCAGTGGGCTGGTGCCAGCTGGAGGCGCACATGAAGACACTGCTCATCACCGGTGCATCCGCCGGTATCGGCCTGCACACGGCCAGCCTGTTCCTGGAACAGGGTTTCGAGGTGATCAATCTGTCACGCAGGCGTTGCCCACTCGACAAGGTGACACACATTAGTTGCGATCTCGCACAGCCGGATTTTATGGATGAGGTCGCCCAGACGCTGCGACCGATGCTCGAGCGCTCGACACAAACAGTGCTGATTCACAATGCATCGAAGCTCAGCAACGATTCGTCCCTGGACACACCCAGCAGGCAGTTGCGCGCGATAATGGAAGTCAACGTGGTAGCGCCCAACAGCCTCAACACCTTCGTCATCCCATTCCTGCATCCCGGCGCAAGTATCCTGTTTGTGGCATCAACACTGGCCGAAAAGGCTGTACCGGGCAGCTTTACCTACGTCACCAGCAAACACGCCCAGATCGGCATGATGCGCTCGCTGACGCAGGATCTGGCCGGACGTGGCATCCACACGGCAGCAATCTGCCCTGGCTTCACTGACACCGAGATGTTACGCCAGCATGTTCCCGCCGAGGCCATGGATACCGTCAGGCGCATGTCTGCGTTCGAACGGCTGATCAGTCCGGACGAAATCGCCAGAACGCTGTTGTTCGTCGCACAGAACCCCGTCCTCAATGGCGCCGTGCTGCATGCCAATCTTGGACAAGTCGAGAGGTGACCCATGCAAAGAGATCGACTGCTCATTGGTACACGCAAGGGATTGTTCATACTCAACAGCGGTGATCAGCGCGCCCGTTGGTCGTCTGATGAACCCCACTTTCTCGGTCACATCATTCACCATGCCGTGGCCGACCCGCGTCGCCCCTCCACGATATTGGCAGCAGCCAAAACCGGCCATCTTGGGCCGACCGTGTTCCGCTCCACTGACGATGGCAAGACCTGGCAGGAAGCAGAACGACCACCGGCATTTGCAAAAGCACAGAATGAAAGCGAGGGTCGAGTAATCAGCCATACCTTCTGGTTGACACCAGGGCATGTAAGCGAGCCAGGTGTCTGGTGGGCGGGGAGCTCACCCCAGGCACTATGGCGCAGTGAAGACGATGGACGTACCTGGCACGGTGTGCGTGGTTTTAATGACCACCCGGACTATGCACTACGCACCGAAGATCCACAGGGTGGTACGCCTGATGGCCCCGTGCTGCATTCCATTCTCATCGATCCACGCAGCGCCGATCACATGTACCTGGGCCTTTCAGGCGGCGGTGTGTGGGAGACAATGGATCGCGGTGAAAACTGGACACCCCTGAACGATGGTATGGCGACCGTTTTTGCCGACCCGGATGCGCCACCATCAGCCGAGCAGCCCACAACGCTCGCCTGGGAACCGATTGGCTCTTCGCACGATCCACACTGTGTCCAACTGCATCCGCTGGACCCTGATGTTCTCTACCAGCAAAATCACTGCGGCATCTACCGACTCGAACGACCCGCAAGTCGCTGGACACGCGTCGGTCGTAACATGCCGACCGACGTCGGCGACATCGGCTTCGTGATCGGACTGCATCCCCGCGATACCAGCACCGCGTGGGTGTTTCCCATGGATGGCACCGATGTCTGGCCACGAACCAGTCCCGATGGCCGGCCGGCGGTTTATGCCACCCATGATGCAGGCCAGAGCTGGCAACGCCGGGACCAGGGTTTGCCCGGGCGCGGGTGGTTTACAGTCAAACGACAGGGGATGGCAATTGATCAGCACGACCCGGTCGGCATCTTCTTCGGCACCACAAGTGGCGAAATTTGGGCATCCACCGATACAGGTGAATCCTGGGGGCAGATTGCCGCACACCTGCCAGAAATCTACTCGGTAGAAGTGGCCTGATGCGGGTGCTGGTGCCGACACCACTGCAGTCGTATACCGGCGGGCGGCGGTTGGTAACGGCACACGGTGATCGACTCGCCGATCTGCTCAATGATCTGGATCAACAATTCCCCGGCATCCGCTTTCGCATGATCGATGAACAGGACCAGGTTCGTCCGCACATGACGATCTATGTTCGAGGTGAGCGGACCAGACAGCTCGACACATCACTGCACGAGTGTGAGGAAGTCGTCATTCTGCAGGCGCTCTCCGGCGGATGAGGTGATTACGCGACTGCGCTCGCCGCGTAGTCGTTTAATATCCTGCGGGCATCAAACCATCAGAAGTGCGGCTCGTTTCGAACCGCATCGGCACGGACGGTCGGAGAAAAACGGTGTTCAGTTCCTACTACAACAATCGTCGCGTCCTGGTGACCGGACATTCCGGTTTCAAGGGATCCTGGCTGGCACTGTGGCTGAAGCGGTTAGGCGCGGAGGTTTCCGGGCTGGCGCTGCCACCGCCAACGCATCCAAATCTGCACGAGATCACGGGTGCCGAAGCGCTAGCGCACGAGACCGTTTGCGACGTGCGCCAACGGGAAAAGGTTGCCGCCGCCATCAGCGCGCTGCGTCCAGAAATCGTGTTCCATCTGGCTGCACAGCCTTTGGTCCGACAGTCCTACGCCGATCCCCTGGAAACCCTCGACACCAACGTCATGGGTACCGCAAACGTACTCGAAGGGATTCGCCAGGCGAAACTCAACTGTACAACCGTGTGCATCACCAGTGACAAGTGTTACGACAACAAGGAATGGGACTTCGCGTATCGGGAAATCGACCCGATGGGCGGACATGATGTCTATTCGATGAGCAAGGGGGCCATGGAGCTCACCGTCTCTTCGTGGAATCGCTCGTTTTTTCTGCCAGACCCTCAATTAGGACATCTGGTGACCGTGCGCGCCGGTAACGTCATCGGTGGCGGGGACTACGCGGCGGATCGCATCATTCCCGATATCGTCCGCGCCTTGATCGCAAAGCAGCCGGTGTTGGTACGCAATCCGAAGGCTGTGCGTCCCTGGCAACATGTTCTGGAGTGTTTGAGCGGATATCTCTGGCTGGGTGCAAGACTGGCAGACGAAGCCAAGGGCTCACCACTGGCAACATCCTTCAACTTCGGTCCGGAACCTGCGGCCCGACAAACCGTTGGTCGGCTCTTAGAAGAAGTACTCAAACACTGGCCGGGTGAGTGGGTAGACGGCTCGCAGCCCGACAGCGTACACGAAGCCAAACTGCTGACGCTGTCTATCGAGAAGGCCGGTGCGATGTTGAACTGGACACCCACCTGGACCTTCTCACAAACCATCGAACACACCGTCGCCTGGTACCGGGAACGACACCTCACGCAATCTTCGGACATGTTGCGCTACACCAACCAGCAGCTCGATCAGTACCTGGCGGGCGCACGCGCCAACGGCGCACAGTGGATCAACGGCTGATGAAGTTCCTGGCCACTACGCTCGTCGGCCTCTTCCAGATCGAACTGGAACTGCGGACAGACGAACGCGGGTTCCTTGCGCGCACCTATTGCGACAACGAATTTGCTGAGCAGGGGCTCAACACACATTGGCCGCAGTGCAATCTTTCCCAGACAAAGGACAAAGGCATGCTGCGTGGCATGCACTTTCAGGCTGACCCGTATCCCGAAACCAAGCTGATTCGGTGTGCGTCCGGAGCGATCTTCGATGTGCTCGTCGATGTACGGCCGACCTCACCCACCTTTGGTCAGTGGCAGGGCTTTGAACTGACCAGTTCAAATCACACCATGCTTTATGTGCCCGGCGGCTTCGCTCATGGTTATCAGACCCTGGTCGACAACTGTGAAGTGTTCTATCAGATGTCGGAGTTCTACCAACCCGACCTGGCCAGAGGCGTCCGTTATGACGATCCGGATATTGGCGTTGTCTGGCCACTTGCAAACCCGATTCTCTCGCCAAAGGACCTGACACTCCCCCGCCTGAAGTCCCTGTAGGAGGGGTCTCCTGACCCCGATTCTTGATCGCGATCAGGAGATCGCTCCTACAATGTGTAGCTCATCTCCAACGATCAAGACACCATGTTCGACGGATTCTCTGAACACCATATCACCACACCGACCGGTACCATTTTCGCGCGAGTCCGCGGTGAAGGCCGGCCACTGCTGCTTCTGCATGGTTATCCGCAAACCCACGCCATCTGGCATCGCGTGGCACCGGCGCTTGCAGATGCTGGATTTCGGGTCATCGCCGCCGATCTACCCGGTTACGGACGCTCCTCGATTCCTCCACTCGACGACGTGTCCGCTTTCACCAAACGCTCGATGGCCAGGACACTGGTCGACGCCATGGCGGCGCTGGGTCATGAGACCTTCATGGTCATTGGGCATGATCGTGGCGCTCGAGTCACCTATCGCTTGGCGCTCGATCACCCAGAGCGCGTAGAACGCCTTGTTACGCTGGACGTTCAGCCTACGCTCGATACCTTCGAGAGCCTCGGGCGTCCTGGTGGTATCGCCGCCTATCACTGGTACTTCCTCGCACAGCCCCATCCGCTTCCGGAACAACTGATTCAACCCAATGCCGAATGGTTCTTGCGTTGGTCGATCAACTCATGGGCCGGACACAAGGACGCGTTCAGTGACGACGCAATGGCCGACTATGTCGCCAGTTTTACGCAGCCGGATCGTCTGCGTGCAAGCTGTAATGATTATCGCGCCGGAGCAACACTCGACTGCGAGATCGATGCCGCGGATCGTGCTGCGGGGAAGAAGATTACGAGCCCAATGCTGGCACTGTGGGGTGCGGGCATCGGCAAGCGCGCGACCGAAGGACGCATCCTCGACGCCTGGAAACGCTGGGCTACCAACGTCCGGGGTGAGGGGCTGCCCTGCGGGCACTTCATTCCTGAAGAGGCACCTGAGGAATTGCTCAAGTCTCTCCTCCCCTTCCTAAATTCCGCAGCAGACCCCTCCCTGTAGATCCTATGGTGGCTGCTTATTCCCAACGCTTCTCTAAAATCGTTTAACCAAAAGACAAACTTGGAGAGCGAGATGGAACAAGCAGTCGTAGTTGCAGGGTCGGAAGTTGCGAAACAGCTGTACATGGCGATGGAGTTGTCGAGTCGGACGTGGAAGCTTGGGTTTTCGACCGGCGGAGGGAAGCAGCGGATCAGGGATGTTGGAGCTGGTCAGTTAGGGGAAGTGCTGAAGGAGATAGCGGTTTCGAAGGAGAAGCTGCGTGTTGGTCCTGAAACGAAGGTGATTGCGTGTTTTGAAGCAGGGCGAGACGGGCACTGGCTGTATCGGTGGCTGGTATCGGAAGGCGTGGAAACTCTGGAGATTGATTCATCGAGCATCGAGAAGGCGCGTCGCGGTCGAGGGGTGAAGACGGATCGAGTGGATGTTGAGAAGTTGCTGGATTTGCTGATTCGTTACAACACGGGTTATCGGCAAGCGTTTCGGGTTGTGCATGTACCGAGTGAAGAAGCCGAGGACGCACGGCGACTGCACCGGGAACGAGATCGTTTGGTGAAAGAGCGAACGCGGCTGAAGAACCAGATGCTAAGTCAGCTGGTGACGCTGGGACAACCGGAATTGAAGCTGAAGCGAGGCGGCTTTGAGACGTGGCTGGATGAGCTTAAAGATGGGGTTGGCAAGCTGTTGCCGCTGCTGCTGAAAGCTGAGCTGAAACGCACCTGGCGTCGGTATTGCCTGACGGAGGATCTGTTGAAGGAAGTGGAGGCTGAGTTTGCGGCGGAGCTTCAGGGGGATACGCGGCTGGGCGCGCAGCGTCGGAGTCTTGAAGGGCTCAAGGGAATCGGTCCGGTAGGGTCACGGACGTTGAGTGGGGAGCTGTTCAGCTGGCGGACGTTTCGGAACGGCAAACAGGTTGGCAGCGCAGCGGGGCTGACGCCGACGGCGTTACAGAGCGGCAGGCTGTCGCGAGAACAGGGGATCGGCAAACAAGGGAACTGGCGGGTAAGGTGGGTGATGATTGAGCTGTCGTGGCTGTGGTTGAAGCATCAGCCGGAGAGTGGGCTATCGAAGTGGTTCCGGGCGCGGTTTGGTGGTAATGGCAAGCGGATGGGTCGGGTAGGGATCGTGGCGCTGGCGCGCAAGCTGCTGGTGGCGTTGTGGCGGTACGTTGAGCATGGGGTGGTGCCGACGGGCGCGCAGTTCAAGCCCGAGTTTACGAGCGAGGCTGCAAAGTAAAAAGACTGGAAGCCTAAAGGTCGCAAGCACTCAGAGACGAGGAAGACAGGTTTACTCAGGTTAACGTACTCGCATCGCTCCTGGGCCAGCGGAAGCTGAAGCCGATTTTGTAGAAGGGGTACGTTTTGTCGTGATCGCCCGTAAGAGGGAAATGGTGCCCGGCTTGACCGGCACGGATAGAAGGCGGATCTGATCCGATGAGGTCAGACATACGGATCACGAGCTGTGGGTGAGGCAGACGGTGGGAAAGCCGTTGTCGCCGACCAGTCAAGGCGCAAAAGCGCCTCCTCCGCTGCGCTACGGCCCTGCGGGTGACAAGCCGGTGACAACGGCTGAAGATGTGTTATGTCCGATGCGCAGCATCGGACATGCAACCAATGAGAAGAGGACGACGAAGCTGAAAAATTAACGACTAGAGAGTGTTGACATGGTTCGCCTCATAGAAGGAGCGATCTCCTGATCGCG
>JAYSTS010000341.1:0-35051 GCA_043719475.1 Gammaproteobacteria bacterium
ATCAATCCACCGATCACGATGTTCATGGCATCGGATCGACTGCAAGCTGCCATTGCCCGCGATCGGAGCTATCGGTTTCGTCACGAGTGGGTTGCGCTCGGCGACATGTCAGCCAACATCAAGGTCGCGGTGATCGCCGCCGAAGACCAGCGTTTCGCCAGTCACTTCGGTTTTGACCTCATCGAAATCGACAAAGCCCTGGGCGCGCAACGAGGCCGTGGATCTGGTCGTGGCGCCAGCACCATATCCCAGCAAACTGCCAAGAACCTGTTTCTCTGGTCCGGCCACAGCTGGGTACGCAAGGGACTCGAAGCGTGGCTGACGCTGTGGATAGAAGCGTGTTGGCCAAAAAACCGGATTCTCGAGGTCTATCTCAATAGTGCCGAGTTTGGTCCAGGCGTGTTTGGCGCGGCTGCCGCGAGCGACTATTTTTTCGGAAGTTCACCAAGCCAGCTTTCCGCGTCGGAGAGCGCGCTGCTGGCCGCTGTGTTGCCGAACCCGATCCGCTTCAGTGTCGCTGCACCGTCGGCCAAGGTGCGGCAACGCCAACAATGGATCGAGCGTCAGATCCGGGCGCTAGGCGGTGCGTCCTATTTAAATCGTCTGGATTAAACGCTGCACCCGAGCTGTCCTCCAACTTCAGTTGGGACGCGCGAGCTCAATAACGTCCGTGGCCCTTGCGCTGACTGTCGTACCCCTTCCCTCGCCAACCGGTTTTGTTGGTGACATGGGGACGAGCGATGGCAGCCACAGACGCCGTGGACGGCGCGTCATCCAGAACATTGACGTCAGGCGCATCCATGCCATTGGCGGGTTGCACTTTGATAACGCGAGCACCTTGGTGTGGAGCGACGTTCGGGCTACCGAATTGCACCACACCTTTGGCGTCGACCCACCTGAGAATTTCCCCGGCATAAGAACCTGGAACCACGAACCAAAACGAAACCAGGAGCAGCGCAAACAGAGTCCTTGCTGGCATGACATCCCCCTTCGATCTCCTTGAGGAGATTCTCTTTTGTTGTTGATTTTGTTGATTTTGTTGTTATTGTTCGATCGATCAACTGATCTTCATGATCAGCGGCTAGATGGTAGGCGAACACATGGAGCAAAGCGAATGGACCAGTACTTGACCATTCACGGCTCGGTGAACAAACATTTCAAGGCCGCAATCCTGCCCTCGATATCCCTCGAATCATCTAGACGCGAACCGCGCTTGCAACCATAACGATCATGCAACTCACCGGCTGTGCAGGATGCCCAATCGTCGACATGAATGGCGTTCACCCAATGCAATATCAACGTGACCTCGAAGAGTGTGAGAACTACGCGAGCCAAGTCAATGTCGCCGGACAGACGGCAACCGGTGCAGTCGCCGGAGCGGTGGTCGGCGCGGTTATTGGCAACCGCGACGCCGCCTGAACCCAGCGCCGGTGCGGGTGCAGTGATCGCGGGCGCCAAAGGCACCGGACGAGGCGCCCGAGAAAAACATCGCGTTGTGCACAGCTGTTCGCGTCACCGTGGTTACGTCGTTCTGAATTGACCCGCCCACCCGCCTCGCCTCTGCCGGCAAGCTTGCCCGCCGTCAGAGCGCGGCGCGGATCCTCTCAGCATGCGCCTTGAGTAGAGTCATATCGCCCATCCCACGCGCATGCATGCGAAAGTCGGCGCCATCAAATCGCGGTAACACATGAAAGTGCAGGTGAAACACTGTTTGGCCAGCGGCCGCACCATTGAGTTGGGCAATCATGATGCCGGGTGCGGCAAATACTGACTGCACTGCGGCGGCCACTTTTTTCGTGGTTCGCATGGTTGCCCCAAGATCTTCCGACGGTAAGGTGAAGAGATCGCTCGCACCAAACTTTGGGATCACCAATGTGTGCCCTTCCGCCTGGGGCATGATGTCCATGAAGGCGAGCGTACGATCGTCCTCGTACACCTTGAAACAAGGTGCTTCGCCACGAATGATCTTGGCGAATATGTTATTCGGATCGTAAGGTGGATGAATAGGCATGGGCTCAAAATTCCTTGTAACCGAGACCTGAAACACTGTCATGCTAACCTTGATTCGACAATAGTCGGCAAAGCTGCAGGCGCACAACGCGTCGAGGCGTCAGGCGGTCCTCCCCGTTGTAGAAGGAGCGGTCTCCCGACCGCGATGCCGGGTGGAAAATCGCGATCAGGAGACCGCTCCCACAGACATCGGCATCGAGAGTGTGATCGGGTCGGGGTAACGGGATTGCGCCCGTCACCGCTCCCACACCACCGGACATGCGGACCCGCATCCGGCGGTTGGACTCATCGAAAACAAACTACATCTCGATGCCAAACGATCACCGATACTGCAGGCGATCGAATGGTCGGCACGTCTCTTCTCCTCATAGACGGAGCGGTCTCCCGACCGCGATACCGAGTGGAAGATCGCGATCAGGAGATCGCTCCCACAGGGTACATTTACTCGACGTCTCATGACTGGATCTGCCAACTTCATGGGTTGTGACCTTACGGTTTGATTTCCGCTGCAATACTGACCTTCTCTCCTGTCAATCGTTCCGCAGCTCTTAAATACCCTGCGCAGCATTTCCGATTGCGTAATTTTTGTCTAATTGAGGTTAAGAGAGTCGCATCCTCTATTACTCTGGAATGGGCTGCAGCAATACCGAATCCAGAGCGACCGATTCCAAAGTGACCGATTCCAAAACGACAAGGGCAGCTCGACTGGTCCGCGGATTGCCGATGAACAGCATGCGGGCATCGGCCAGTCGCACCCCGAGCACTGCCTCTCGATCCCCGGCCAGATTGACCAGCTCGTCACAGGTCAGCCCCTGCTCGCTGGCAAATTTGAGCAACGATCGACCGATACCGTGCAGGTGCATGGGGGTCAGCGAGGCAACGAACAGCGTGGTCTCTCCACAGGTGGCAACCAAGGCGCGAAAGTAGGCGGGTCGTTCCAGATCGCGCTCGGAAATATCCAGCCTCCCCTGTTCGATCACACCAGGACCCACCTGCATTGCCGATGGGTATAGACCACGCTCGTATTGCAGATGATCAACCACACCCAGTTTCTGTTCGCCCACGCCAAGAATGCGGGTGTAACCGTGGCGCTGGATTCGACTGACCACTTCGCCTTCAATTTGCAGCAGGCCGAGCGGCTTCAGTGCCATCAGCTCAGAGACGAAGCCACTGCCGATCAGCACGGCTGTGGCATCGTCAGCCACCAGCTCAGCGGGAATGACGCCCTGGGGCTCACTGGCCGTGACCCCGAGCAACCTGGGTCGCAACAGGTTGAACCTGGCGGCGACCACGACCAATTGGCCATCCGGGTCGGCCAGTTCCCAGGCTGAGAGACCAGGGCGCAGTGGGGATTGCAGAGTGGAAGTCACTTCCGCCACAGATAGCTGCGCAACCGTCTTGCCCGTGATTAGAGACGCGATCAATTCCGTGGCCGGTGCTGATGCGGCACGCGTGGTCGGCGTTTCATCACATGCGCCAAGCAAAACCAGCAGCAGCATCGTTACAACGGACTGGAGGGCAGTAGATCGCATGGGCGGCGAGTTTACTCGAAATAAACCGGCGGGGAATTTGACCTGACGCCTGACTTGAGCTGAACTCTCGCCCTCTCTGAAACAACTGGAACCTATAAAGATGACTGACTACTCATTGCCAAACGCCTCTCAGGATCTTACCGGCCAGGTCGCTCTGGTCACCGGCACTACGTCCGGTCTCGGCTGGCGTTTTGCGCAAGTACTGGCTGCCGCTGGCGCAAAAGTTGTCATCACCGGTCGTCGCCAGGAGAAGCTCGACGAACTCAAGCAGGCGATCAACGCTTCCGGCGGGGACGCCACGCCATTCACCGTTGACATGACGGACAACGACAGCATCCTCAAGGTGGTGCAACAGGCCGAGGACACTTACGGCACAGTGACCATCCTCGTCAACAACGCCGGCATTCCCGACGCCCAGCGTGCCCACAAGATGTCGAACGACCTCATCGACCGGGTATTCGATACCAACCTGCGGGGTCCGTTTGTGTTGTCCTGTGAGGTGGCCCGTCGACTGATTGCTGCCGGCGTGCCGGGTCGCATGGTCAACATATCGAGCGTTGGTGCCTTTCATTACGCAGGCAATGGCGCCGCGCTGTATTCAATCACCAAAGCCGGCATCGCCCGCATGACCGAATGCCTGGCCGTGGAATGGGCCCGCTTCCGAATCAACGTCAACTGCATCGCCCCTGGTGCATTCCACTCGGAAATGATGGATGGCATGGTGGGTCGCATGGGCGACATCGCCAAGAATTTCCCGCGTGGACGAATCTGTGATCCCGCTCAACTCGACAGCACGTTGCTCTACTTCTGTGGTCCGTCCAGTGATGCGGTCACAGGTTCAATCGTGAAAGTGGATGACGGCCAAGGATCGAGGTAAGGTCTCAAGGCATTAGCCGTATCAGCGGCTTGTTACGCCACTCACTGCCGTCGGGCACCCGCGCCTCATCACTGATGTAGTGCGTGGACATGGCCCGGCGGAAGTGCTGGCTGCGATTGTGGCCGGAACCATGGATCAACAGCGGGTGGAACAACAAGGTATCCCCCGGTTGCAGCTCGACGTGCACTCGGTCTGAAAAGTCGACGTCCTTCACCCCGTAAAAACCATGGTTGACAAATTCCCAGTCCGGGTAGGCGTGTTCCAGATAGCCACCCTTGTGTGAGCCTGGCAGCACCGAGAGGCAGCCCGTTTCTCGCAACGCCGGATACACCGCAGTCCAGGTTCCAACAATCAGGTCTGCAGGACGCATGCGAAAGTAGCGCAGGTCCTGATGCATCGGATGTCGACCATCCACTTCCGGCGGCTTGTTGAAGATGTTGGTCGACACGGAATGAAGGACCGGCCCGATCAGTCCACGCGCGCAAGCCAGAAGTCCTGCATGATGCGTATAACCACGCAGCACCGGGTCCTCCTCGAAGCTGAACAACTTGTTCACGCCGTGAACTGTTGACTGGGCATCTACAGCGCCTTTCACGACCATCACATCACGCATGATCTGCATGAGGCCACTTTTTTCGACGCGTCCTTCAACCAGATCAAGAAATCGCTGATCGAATGCGGCCAATGTCTGCGCATCAAACAGACCCCGCTTGATGATGTAACCGCTGTTGCGATACTGCTCAAGCTCGTCCGGGTTTATGGCGAACGTGTCAGTCGAAGACATGCATGAACCTCACATTTTGCCGAGCGATCCCGTCAACGACGACGTCAATGCCGCCAGTCTTGATCATCCACTCAAGGCGATGGTCTCGATATTCACGTTTGAACAGTCCCTGATCCATGGCCTGCTTGACGGCTCCGAGACTGATTCCGGAATTGTCGAACGATACCGCCTCAGCGGCCAATCGACACTGCGTCACGCTGGGGCGTTCGTTCGCGCGAACCAGCCACTGCGCAAGCTTGCCGTCAGGCTGCACACCGAAACCAACTGCGCCGTTAACAAAGGGAACGACACACAGATCGCCCCAGCCAAACCCGACGCCATTGAACCATTCGCGAGAACCCAGCTGATCCGTAAGCCAGCGATACCAGCCTCGAATCTGATCCTGACCACGCACAAACATGGCCTCGCCCAGCGCGCCCGGGCCACGACCAAAGTAACGGATTTCCGACAGGCCCCAGGTGATGGCCTCGAAGTGGGTATCGAGCACGTCTTCCAACATCCGGACACGAGCCCGCTCACTCGGTGTCGCCGGCAGTAGCGCAGGGTTCGGCCAACGGTCTTCGATGTATTCGAGGATGATGGTGGAGTCGTAAACCGAGACGTCACCGTCTACCAGGGCGGGTACTTCGCCGCGGGGGTTGGATTTTGCAAAGGCGGATTCAGCCGTGCCCGAGCCGATGGCGTTTGGCAGTCGTGCATCAAACGCGACACCCTTCTCCAGCAACGCGATTTTGACTTTCTGTCCGTACGGCGACAGCGGATGGTCGTAGACAAGTACTGGCACAGGCTTCATCCGGTATAAGGGAAGGACATCCTGCCGTTTTTTCCTCGAGTGGAAAAGCCATTGTCGTTATTCATCGTTCAATCCGTCGTGCCGCACTGGTATCGTGCTGGCCGTTTTCACCACAAGTCGAAAGATGGCCACCAAGGAATACCGACAGAAGCGCTTTGAAAGACCAGCCGGTGCCACCGAAATATTGCTGGTACGACACGGCGAATCCCGTGCTGCCACGGCGGAGAATCCCTTTCCGCTGGTCGACGGGCATGGCGATCCGGAGCTGCACCCGAATGGTCGCGAGCAGGCAGTGCGCGTGGGGGAGCGGTTGAAGACCCAACCCATCGCGGCGATCTACGTGTCGAACCTGCAACGCACATCGGAAACGGCGGCTCCCCTGGCAGGACATCTTGGCCTGATACCTACAATCGATCCGGACTTGCGGGAAGTATTCCTTGGTGAATGGGAAGGCGGCGTGCTGCGTATCAAGGCCGCTGAAAATCATCCACTGTTCCAGCAGATGCATGCCGAGCAGCGTTGGGATGTTGTACCTGGCGCCGAATCACATGCCGCATTGACGGAGCGCCTGACACGGGCTTTGGCGCGGATCCACCATAAGCACCCGGATCAACTGGTGGCCGCATTCGTCCATGGCGGTGTCGTCGGCCATATCCTCGCCCATGCGACCGGTGCACGGCCTTTTGCGTTCAATGGCTGTGACAATGGATCGATCAACCACATCGTCATGGTCGGGGATCAGATCCTGGTACGCAGATTCAACGACACCACACATTTGTGGGATGACATCAGCAGTATCGCGGGGCAGATGACCTGATCAGTCAAATCGCCAGAAGCCAGTTGGATTTTTTTCAGGCGGCTGGGGGTCTGCGCGGCAGAAGGCGGCGGAGCGAGGCGAGTGTCAATTCGAGTCCGATTTTTCGTTCGTTCGTTTGAGGCGCGTAGTGGGTGCTACGCAACGAAAACGAACGGAAAAGCGGGCCGAAGTGGCACCGCCGCAGCCTGTCGAGCTTTTGCCGCGCAGGCTCCTAGTTCACGGTGGTAATGAAGTGGATTCGCTGACGGGTCCACCCAAGCCGGTAACTGGCGCGCCTGTGCCAGGTGCAGCCGGGAGCGACGCGCCTGCGTGGGTGAGTCTGCTGCAGCACGCTTCCCGCCAATTTGTTCTCGACGCAGCCCTCGTGCTCGACGCCACCGGCATCGACCAACGAACCCACCAGATTCTGGATCAATGGAACCTTCTCGTCCGTCCCCATGACGCGCCAGAGGCAAGCCGTCAGCTCGCCACTTATCTCGCGGAAAACAGGGCTAAACCGATACGCGCGGTACCCATCATTGGCAGGGGTAAGGGCTGGGTGGGCGTCACTGGCTTTCTGGGCATCATCTGGATGCTGCCCTGGCTTGAAGGTCAGTTCGGCTTACAGCACCTGCGTGATGCGGGTGTGCTACATGCGGCTGCAGTGCGCGAAGGCGCCTGGTGGCAGGTGATTACCGCGCTGACACTGCACGCAGATCTTGGTCACATCGCCGCCAACAGTCTGTTTGGGGGGGTATTTGGCTACCTGCTGGCACGATCGTTGGGCGCCGGTGTCGGTTGGCTACTGGCCTTGTTTTGCGCCGGTGTAGCCAATCTCAACTCCGCATTGATTCAAGCCGACGACTTTCGAGCGCTAGGCGCGTCGACCGCCGTGTTTGCTGCACTCGGCCTGGTCGGCGCTTATGCCTGGCAGCGTGGATACTTCGTCAGTGACAACCGGCGCAGGCGATTCGCTCCGGCATTTGCAGCTATCGCCATGATCGCGTTCACCGGCACAAGTGGCGAAAACATCGACCTCTTCGGGCACATCTTTGGATTCGCCTATGGGTTTGCAGCCGGCTATCTCTACGCGAGATGGAACCCCGGGCACGTCGGGATTCTCGGCCAATGGTTGGCGGGGACAGCCACCGTAACGCTGGTCATGTTGGCTTGGTGGTCTCTTGTGGGAGCGGTCTCCTGACTGCGATTGTTGGGATCATCGAAGATCGCGATCAGGAGACCGCTCCCACAGGAGACCCCACAGAGCGCATTTACTCGACGTCTCATGACTGGATCTGCAGACTTCATTGGTTGTGACCCAACGGTTTGATTTCTGCTGCGATCCCGACCTTCTCTCCAGTCAATCGTTCCGAAGCCCTTAAGTACCCTGCGCAGCCTGTCGAGCTTCTGCCACGCAGGCTCCTAGCCGAGGTCATCCTCGGAAAGCTGATGTCCCCAGCTTCGTTTGGCGTTGAGATAACGTTTGTTCCAGTCGCTGACCCCGATGACATGTTTCTCCGGCGTGATGCGGGTCAGTCCATATTCCGACAGATCGTCGAGCTTCTTTGGGTTGTTCGTCAGTAAACGCATGGGCCGATTGCCAACAAAGTGTTTGATGAGTGAGGCTGCATCACTGAAATCGCGCGAATCTTCCGGCAAGCCAAGCGTTCGATTCGCCTGATAGGTGTTTTCGCCACCATCCTGCAGTAGATAGGTCGCGGCCTTCGCCCAAAGTCCAATACCGCGCCCCTCGTGACCTGCCATGTAGATCAGATACCCACCTTGTGGATCTGCCGCGATTCGCTCGATGGCCCCATGTAACTGCGGTCCACACTCGCACCGCTCCGAACCAAACACATCACCGGTCAGACAATTCGAATGCACACGCAGCAGTGGATTTTCACCAGGATCACCGATCTTCAACACACTGTTGACCGCCATGAAGGATGCCAGGTGTGAAAACAGATGCTGCCCACCCCGCTCCCGCAACTCGCTGGCCAGGGTTTCTACCTGGCCAAGCTCCGTGCTGCGAACCGTGGCGTACCACTGGACAGTGAGATGCGCCGAGGGGAGATGCACCGGTAACGGTATGGGTCCAAGAATATTGATGGCCCGCGCGCCGAGTTGAATCGGTATATCGGTGTCTATGCGCTGACCGTCGTCATCGATTCGCCATAGTTTGCCATCGGCGATCAGCTTGCTTCGCACGGTGGGATTCAGGTACGTGAACATCATACTTTTCCGATCAATTCTCTGGCGACGTCCTCGAGGACGTCAAAGCGTGTATCAAAATTCGGCAGAATCATGACTTGTGACAATCCGGCCAACGCAAGTTCAGCCAGACGTTCACGCAGCTGATCTGCAGTACCGATCATCGCACTGGCCTGCAGCACTCCGGGCGTCAGGAACCGCTCTTCTTCAGGCAATACCCAGCAATTGTGGCCACCATGGATACGTTGATGTCGGCGCTCCTCCGGGTAACTTTCGAGTAGCGTTGAGTAGTCTTCCCAGATGCCGTGTAGCGCGTTCGGCGGCTGGAACCCGAAGTTGCGCCACTGATCGTAGCTGTAGTGTACGGCAGCCATCGCCATCGCGCCGCACTGAGCCTTGACACGCGGGCTATCGACAGGTTCGCCGTCCGCGAGAATCACCATTGTCGTGAGCGCAGTAATCTTGAAGTTGGCACGATCGAGTATTCGGCCGGAAGCGTTTGCACCCGATTCGATCATAAACCAGATGCTCGACATCGCCGCCGGGTGCGCAGCCATGGCAACCACTGCGCCATCGCCATGTTTGCCGGCCAGGGCCAGTGACTTCGGCCCGAAACCGGAAACATACATCGGTATGGGGGTGTCGAAATTGACGAACCCCTTGTCCGGCATGATGTGCCGTATGGGTCGGCCTTCCCACATCGCTTCTTCACCTGCAAGCAGTGGACGCATGGTCGCCAGATACGCGTCGTATTCCGCAAGGCGATGGGGTGCCTTGCCCATCACCCGCATGGCGGTGTTGCCAGCGCCAACACCGAAAAACGTCCGTCCCGGTGCCAGTGCATTGATGGTCGCAATCCCTGCGGCATTCACTGGCGCAGGCCTGGTACCCGTGACTGCAACACCGGTACCCAGATTGATGCGTGACGTACGGGTTGCTGCCACGGCTAACGTCGCATAACAATCCGACCACAACATCTGCGAATCGGCACACCACGCATGTGAATACCCGAGCTGCTCGGCCCGTTCGATGTAGCCGATGTCCGCAATGTGCGACGCAACACAAACGCCAATTTCCATGAATGCTCCAGATTCGGGATCGTTGTCTGCCAATGATCCCGGAGAACGATGACTTCAAAACACGTGTAGACGCTCGTTAAAAAACGAGACGCAAAACGGATTCGGCAACACAGGCTGGTTTGTCCTGTCCCTCGACTTCAAGCGTCAGTTCATTGACGACTTCGATCATGTTGCCCTTGACGCTCACCTCCTTGAGCATGCCTCGTGTCCGAATCCTGGCACCGACCGCAACGGGTGACGGAAACCGGACCTTGTTCCAGCCGTAATTGATGCCGAGTTTCATGCCCTCGACCTTTGGTAACCCAACGCCTTCGCCACCAGGCAGGAAGCTCATGATCGACATGGTCAACTGCCCGTGAGCGATGGCTTTGCCGAATGGACCACTCTTCGCGCGCTCCGGATCAATGTGAATCCACTGATGATCAAGCGTCGCGTCAGCAAACAGGTTGATTCGATCCTGGGTGACTTCAAACCAGTCGGTCGGCTGGCTTGTTTTGCCGATGTTGGCAGCCAGCGTGGCTCGAGCATTATCAATGGCAGACACTGTCTTCTCCTTCGCGTTGTTTGATTCCCATGGGTTCAGTTGACACTTCGATCCCGGCCTTCCCAGAACGGTGCACGCAACTCGCGTTTCAGCACCTTGCCTGGACCTGACTTTGGCAAAGGTTCCTGGCGGATGTCGATGCCCTTGGGCACCTTGTAACCTGCAATGTGCTCCCTGCAGAAGCGGATGATGTCCTGGGGATCAACGTTACTGTGTCCGGCGCGTGGTACGACGACGGCGTAGACCGCTTCTCCCCACTTGTCATCAGGAACACCAAAAGCCGCCGCTTCGAGCACGGCGGGATGCTTGAAGAGTACTTCTTCCACTTCCGTGCAGTACACGTTTTCTCCACCACTGACGATCATGTCCTTGCTGCGGTCGACGAGAAAGACATAACCCTCTTCGTCCATGTAACCGAGGTCCCCGGTCCAGTAGGAGCCATCCTTCAGGACCGATGCAGTCTGCTCGGGTTTGTTCCAGTAACCGAGCATGACGTGTGGCCCGCGCACCACTACTTCGCCGATTTCGCGACGCGGCAATTCACGGCCTGCTGTATCACGAATTCGTACATCCGTGCCGACGATGGACTGGCCGCACGAGCGTGCGCGATCGTTGTCGAGCCAGCTCTCCTCATGACGTAACACAGTCGTCAGCGGTGACAACTCCGTGGCGCCATAGACGTGAACCAGTTCAGCGCCAGGGAACGCCATCGATGTCCGACGCGCAACCTCGGTCGCGATCGGCGAACCACCATGAGCGATGACGCGCATACTGCTCACGTTGCGTGGACGAACAAGTTGCTCTTCGGCCAACGCAGACAACATCGTGGGTACACCCAGCGTTATCGTGGCGCCGTATTTTTCAATGACATTCAGGGCAGCCGCAGCGTCGAATGTCGCCAACGGGATTTGCAAACCGCCTGTCCAGATCGAAGCAAGCACACCATTGGAACCGGCTGCGTGGAACAGCGGCGCCATGACCAGCATCACGTCACTGGCATCCTGCGGCGCTGAAGTCAGCCAGTGATAGGTGTTGGCAATCAGGTTGCGGTGCGACAGCATGACACCCTTCGATTTACCCGTGGTTCCGCCGGTATAAAACAGACCGGCCAGCGTATCTTCGGCGATCCCCGCACCCAGACGACGCGCTGTCGCTCCGGCCAGCAGCGCTTCGTATTCCGGACCGACGCGGATCACGCGGCCCACGGCGGAAGCCAGGACTCCAGGTTCCCGATCAGTAATGAGGACGCTGGTCGCAGAATCTTCCAGCGCGTATTGCAGTTCCGGCTCCGCATGCCGCGTGTTCAAGGGCACCACAACCAAGCCTGCTGCCGGCACACCGACATAGGTTTCGAGATAGGCATGGCTGTTGCCGGCCAGAATCGCGACTCGGTCACCCGCCTTCAGACCCAAGCCGTACAACCCGCCAGCCAGACGTTCGCACCGTTCGTTGAACTCGGAATAGGTAAACGAACGATCCCCATCAATAACCGCGGTTCGATCCGCAGCAATCTGCAGTGCTCGCCGCAGGGGATCTGCAAAGGTCAGCATGTCGATGTTCCTCGATTTTTGGACGGTTGGAGAGTCTCCCAGATTGGGCAGAAGGAGAAAACCTCAGTTCAAAACAATGTGAGTTCGAAGTAGGCCGAGTTATCGCGCGATCAACCTTCGGTAGAGCGCGAGATATTGATCAGCCACCACTGCCCAGCTGAATCGGCTAGCCGTCTTGCGCGCCGCACCAGCGAGCCGTTGTCGAGTCGGCTCGTCGCTAAGCAAATCACACAGCGCATCAGCCAGCGACGACGCGTCGGCCGGCCGCACCACTCGCCCATTCACACCATCCTGAACCATATCGCGGTTGCCGGAGATATCGGTCACGACCGGGCAAGCACCAGCGGCCATGCCCTCAAGCAGCGAGAGCGACAAGCCTTCAGCACCCTCGCCGATACTTGCGGACACATAAATACTGGAGGACACCAACAACTCAGCGAGCAGGTCCGGCGCTTGGGCCTGCCAGGTAGGCACAGGCAAAATCCCGGCAAACGTGATGAACTCGCCAAACCCTCGAGCGGCAACCTGCTCGCAAAACTCGGAGGAGGTACGACCAACAATGACCAGACCCAGCTTCTGACCACGCGAATGCGCCAGTGCCACAGCGTCGACGAGTACTCCGTGGCCTTTGACCGCGTGATAGTTGCCGATGGAAACCACCAGCGGTGTACCCGATTCAAATCCGAATCGCTCTGCAATCGAGTTCAGCGGCGGCTTGGCAAAACGTTCCATGTCAACGCCGTTGGCGATATCGTGGATCAGCGACTCCGGAGCACCTGCATCGAGCAATGAAGTGTGCACAGTCTGGCTGATTGCCGTGATCGCATCCGCCCGCTGGACGGTGGTCTCGATCAGTGGACGCTGAACTGGATCGAGTCGCTGGCCAAATTGGATCTCCTCGACGATGTTGATGTCTTCCCCATGCGGGGTCACGATGATTGGCGCACCGAACAGGGATCGCAACAGGATCGCGATATAACCGCTTGGGTACGTGGCATGTACATGAACCACATCATACCGGTGGGTGATGGCATGCAGCGCCCCGACAATCATTCGACTGGCCAACGGCCAGCGTGACAAAACTGGCCACCGCGAAACCGGATAGGCAAACTTGACGCGTCGTTCACTGATCAATCCGGCCATCCCGCCAACGGTTACGCTGTGCCCCGCCTTCAGATACTGCATGGCGAGGTTATGGACGACCAACTCTCGGCCGCCAATGGCTGGCAGGTGACTGTTCACCAACAGCAGGATTTTCATTTTATGCCGGCGACCATCCTGGTTTTCCATCGACTAACCGGTATCAATGAAGGCTCGTGTAGAGCGCATTCAACCTGGTTCGGATCTGACTCCAACCCAGCGTTTGTGCCTGCCGACGACTGGCGTCGCCCATCGCCGTCAGATCCAGACTGCGGATCGATTTCACGATCTCAGTCATGGCCCATACATCACCTTTGGGTGCCAGCACTCGACATTCCTTTGAAGTGTAATCATGCACGCCGGGAAGATCGGTAGAGATGATAGGCAGTCCACACGCCATGCCTTCGAGCAAAGCATTGTTCGCCGTTGCATCGATCAACGGTAACAGCAGGGCTGTGCTGGTCTGATAGACACGCAGCAGATCGGCATCGGTGACGGCCGACCACTTCTTGATGTTGGGCTGATCCGGGACACTGGCTGCATCCTTGGTATTGCACACGAGATGAAACTCGATGTCTGGATCAATCGTCAGCAGATTGCGGGCAACTTCGGCAAAGACCGCAAAATCCCTCAGGTGCGCACCAACACACAACAGCTTGATTGGGTCACTTTTTGAAGGCTGCTCCCTGACCAGTGGGTGAAAGTAGTCGGTATCGACCCCGTGCGGGATGAAATGAATGGGCACCCCGGGAGCCAAGGTCTGCAGGTATTCCCGCTGTGATTCCGCCATCACGACCATCGCATCAAGCTTTTGCAGATGGGACCGATCGGTGACCAGTTCCTGCATGCGCCAGGCCGGGGTGTGGTAAGTCGCGATCAATGCATTTTGGCGAGGGATGAACTTCTTCATGGCACCTAGATAGCGATACAGGTTTTCGCCATACAGGAAGTGAAAGATCTGGCCACTGCCACGCAACCAGCGGCCGGCGGCCTTGCATTCCCCCCAAAAGCTGTCGCGGTGATACCAGGTGCTACCGCTGCCTTCGATCCAGGGTTTGGCAAGCTTCAGCAAGGCTCGGGTGGGAACGTTGAACTTGTCCTCGATGAGGATCGGATCCTCGTCCAGCCCCGTACCCGCATGGTGATACCCGGATGGGCCTGCATGGTTATGCATGCGCAGGCTGATGATGTTGACCCTGGGGGATGGCTTAGACACGCAGCGGGACTCTGATTGCGACGAAACGTCGCAGCATTGTAGCCATACAGGTCAAAAAATTTTGTGTTCTGCGCCGGGGTATTGCGATCGACTCCTCAACCCGCCAAGAGGTAAGCTGGGCTCGAGTTGCGCAAGTCAGGAACCCTGACGACTCCGCCGTTTTGTGTCAAAACGAATGAATGTCCAAAGAAGTCAAAAAATGGAGCGGGAAACGAGACTCGAACTCGCGACCCCGACCTTGGCAAGGTCGTGCTCTACCAACTGAGCTATTCCCGCTTGGAAGACTTCTCGAAAGGATGCGCATTCTAACCAACGAATCGCATTTGGCAAACCTGAATACCGGTGTTGTGGGAATTGAGGCTGTTTCGAGGATCTGTGCGGTCCCTTCTTGTGGGAGCGGTCCCTTCTTGTGGGAGATCCCTTTTTGTGGGAGCGGTCTCCTGACCGCGATTGCTGAGATCACCAAAGATCGCGATCAGGAGATCGATCTACTGGTCAGCTAACCGGGCCTGCAGCGCTGCGCGCGTGGCGACAACCTCTCGCAATGGCCGTGAACGCAGCGCCTCGACTTCATCGGAAGCATAAGGCACAAAGTCCGAAGGCAGATGGGTGGCATCCATCGTTGCCAGCATCCAATTGAGCACTTCAGCCAGCGCCGCAGGTGTGACGCCAGCATTGGCTGAGCCGGGTACCTGGACGAGATACTCCCGACCTCCCTCGACATGCAGATAGCGCGCAAGGTAACCATTCATGTTCGGGACGGTACCATTGGCCATACCCGCTCCGGTCGGACCGTGACATCCCTGACAATTCAACATGTAATTGGCGCGCGCACGTGCGGGGTTTTCTACGCCCGCCATCACCGGGTCAGCTTCTGCGCCAACGACTGACATGGCACCAACCAATAAAAACAACAGGGAGAGGGATCGAAGCACTTTCAATCAGGTCTCAGACAACGCAAGGCCGGTAATGATTGCCGTCGAACAGTTATAGATTGCACTACTGGTTCCAAGGCACCAGTTGAGGTCATTGCTCCTGCTCGGCAGATACATCGGTCGATCGCCTTCATTGCGGTTGCACAAACAACTGCCACACCCCGACTTACCGCAGCAATCGTTGTACGAGATGATGTATTTTTTGCCGTCATCAGGATTGAGGCATGATCCAATCCACGTCACCGGAGATTGCTCGGTTCCCGGTGGGCAGCTGTTGACGGTTCCGCCACAGCAACTGCATAAAAAACCGTCGATCGCACAGTATCGCCAATAGTCGCAGCTGGTGGAGTCGCCCCGATCCGCGATCGACCCAGTGGTTTGCGATGGGCCAACCGCACGTGCAACGGGTAACAAGGGCAGTAACGCACTGCCGGCAACCACACTGCCGAGCCACCCGAGAAGCCCGCGGCGCGATGTGCGACTGGCAACAGATCGGCTGAAGCGCTCAGTCAGACGGTCAACTACCCCGGCAGCCTGCACCTTCTCGTTCAAATTCATCGATGGGAACCTGGTTGCAACTGCTTGGGAGCCATATCAGTTCGCTCCGTGCACGACCAACGGCATCTCTGCCTCGATGCCAAGCGTCTGCACGAATTCTCCAGCCGGAAGACGATAGATGTCCACTTTCATCTGATCATTCGTTATTGCCAGCAGCCGATTTTCGCCACGCCCACTTTCCCCCCCACTGGCACCTAACGTGAGGCCCCAGTTCTTCAACACCAGACGTGCAGTGCGCTGGTGTTTTTTCAGATCGAACACCCACACTTCGCTGCCGCCTTTTTTATGGGTGCCTTCAGCGCCATCTGGTTGCATGAGGAAATAGCCAACACCGTCGGCATCAGCGATCACCGGCCGAACACCCGCAGGGCGCCAGGATCGCTCAGTGGGTTCGGTCAGCCACCAGGATTCACCCGGCACTGGCGATTCACTCGCGACATTGACAGGCAGAACACGCCCCTGAAAAGTCGGGAAATACACCACCCCGCCACTCAATCCGTGTGCTTCAAAAATAGGATCGACGTCCGCGTCGAACACCTTGTCAGTCTGTTCACTGCTGACAGGTTTTCCATGCCGATCCAGGTGCGTCGTTCGTAAACTGCCGTTGGAGCAGATGGAGAAAAAACTGCGCTCCCCCGTAGGAACCACGAAACCGCAGCCGGGCGTTGGCACTTCAGCCACAAACGTACGTTCCACAAGATCAACGATGCTGACCGACTGTGCCGGGGTGAAGTTATACACCATGAGCAGGCGCTCATCGGCGGACAAACCCGTCGCTATCGGCTTGGGCATGCCATTCAACCGTTTGGCCGGAATCACGATTTCGCCTTGAACCTTCAAACCTGTATTGTCGTAGATCGTCACCACATCGGTACGTTCACCGCCACGCGTGCCGCGAGCGGTGAAGGTCTCAACAACATAGTGCTCACCACGAATCCGACTACGCTGATAGGCAGCCATGAAACTGGCCGTGAGCATGCCTTTGTACTGGGAGGGCTGAGTGGTCGCCAGCGGATCGACGACCAGTATTTCTCCCTCTGACATGTGGAAGAAAGAAATGTCGTGAACCATCATCCAGTGATCCGGATACGTTGCAGGCAATTGCTGAATCACTCCCATGGGTTCAGCAATTTCATCCGCGCGCAGGGTTGTCATCGACGCCAGCATCAACAGCGCCGATGCAACCAGCGACTGCCTCATTCAGTTGGACCCAGTCCCAGAATCACGGCTGTTGAACAGTTGTAGACGTTGGTGGTGCCCATGCACCAGTTGATGTCGTTGTTCGCATTCGGGCGATAGATCGGCAAGTCGTCATCATTTCTGTTGCACAGACATCGTCCACAACTGCTCTTGCCACAACAGTCGTTATACGAAATCACGTAATTCAATCCATCCGCCGGGTTGCGGCAGGTACCCACCCACGTCAACGGCGACATTTCAGTGCCTGGAGGGCAGGTATTCTGCGTGCCGCCACAGCAGCTACAGAGAAACCCGTCGATACCACAGTACCGCCAGTATTCGCACGTACTCGGATCACCAGGATCGTCAGGATTTCCAGTCGACTGCGGCGGTACACGAGATGGTCCACCCGAACTGCTGGCCCGTGCGACCGGTAACAGAGGAATCGCAGCAACACCCACCAGCAGGCTTCCCAATCGCCCGATGAACCCGCGTCGGGAGCTTTGTTGCGCAATCCTTCGGGTAACGCGCTCGGCGGTCTTTTCAAACATGCTCATCGTCACGTCCCCCTAGTTCGCCTTGCCAGTATCGACACCAACCGAATACACCTGATAAGGCGATTCCCCAAGATCATGAATCGTATTCACGTGTTTGCCGGTCTGGCCATCATAGACATCGAGCGCACTTTCGATATTGGCGACCACCAGGCGAGGCTGGGCCGCACTGGTCACACTAATGGACACCGCTGGTGTCTTCAGTGGGATTCGAGCCAGCCTGGTTTGCTTCGTTGTATCGAACAACCACACCTCAGTGGCAGGATCCTTGTGACTGCCCGGATACCCTTTGGGTGTCATCGCAATCCATAACAAGCCATCTGCCCGGCCAGACCCGGCCGAGCCATGCCAACCGGCAGGTCTCCAGTTCGCGCTTCGTTCCGCTTCGGAGGCTAGCCACCAGCGCGGCGTGATCTCGGGTTTATCGCCGCTTACCTTGATCGGCTGTACTTCTCCGGCAAAGGACACAAAGTACCAGCTGTCTCCGACGAGGCTGGCTTTTTCCGACAGCGGATCCTTGTCAATCACATTGAATACCGGGCTCATCGCTGTCGCAGCGGACTGGCCCTTCTCGTCCAGATCGACGGCGAGCAATGCCCCGTTCCCACACAGCATGAAAAAACCGCCTTGCAGATCCGGGTACACCAGTGAACAGCCGGGGGTATCCAGGTCACTGACGATGGTTTCGGTATCGAGATCGACGACCGTCACCGAGGTAGCCGGGTTCATGTTGAAGACCAGCAGGAAACGATCATCCGAAGTCACTGCGGAACTGTTCTTGAGGTTGACGCTGTTCGAACGCTTGGGTTGCAGCACAATGTCCTTCTGCAACTTCAGGTTGGCAAAGTCATAGACGGCTATCAGGTCCTCCCGAGTGCCTCGATTTCCACGACTGTGCACTGTCTCACCAACGTAGAATTTCTGTCGCTTGGCTGAGTAACTGAGGGTTGCAAATTGCCCTGCACTGAGCATGCCCTTGAACGTACCCGTCTCGATGTCGACCAGGGCAAACGAGGAGTCGATGAGCGCGCCGAACGAAAAATCGTGTGACATGACGTAGCTGGCGGGATAGGGAGTCGCAAGCTTTTCCGCCTGGTCCGCACTGACTGTCTCTGCAGGCAACTCGGCAGTCACGTGCAACGGGAGGAGGCATAACAGCGCGGAGTAGATCGATCGTAGCCAGCTTCGCTGCAAGCGCGGCAGCAACGTTTCGTTTTGCATGTCTTGTGCGATCTCCTGGCAAATGTAGTGCGGCCTGAGCGACGTGGAAATGGGGCGACACACCCAACAAGCCCGTCATGGGCTATGGCCTCGGCAGCTGAAGGGCAATATAGTGCGCGCCTTGACGATGCACAACGCGATTCCAGAATTCCGGGTCGAGAAACCGTCGTCGACAGTGGGATATGACCCACCCTCCTCCGAGGGAACATAGGCACCTGATCTTTTCAACCATCTGGTAAGCCGACTACGGCATGGACCAAGCACATGATGAATCGAAGACAACACCGGTGGATGTTGCCCATCGCCACTATCGCCACTATCGCCTCTGTGACAGGCACTTTTGGACACAATTCTGCGCAAGCAGCGATCATGGAAGAAATCGTCGTCACTGCGCAGAAGCGAGAACAGAACCCGCAGGATGTCGGTATCGCCATCAGCGCTCTCACCGGCGATCAGATGCGGCAACTCGGGTTCACCAATGCCCAACAGGTCACGGCGATGGCCCCCGGCGTTTCCACGGTTCAGCCCAACGGTGAAGCTAACTACTCCATCGCCATTCGTGGTGTCGCCAACAGCGACTTCACCACCAATGTCGAAAGTCCGGTGGCGATATATCTGGATGAGGTTTATATCAGCCAGATGTCCGGCGCCGGTTTCATGCTGTTCGACATGGAGCGTGTCGAGATCCTGCGTGGCCCGCAGGGCACGCTATACGGCCGCAACGCAACCGGTGGCCTGGCGCACTACCTGACTCGCAAACCGACCGAAGAACTGGACGGTTATGCCCAGGTCACCGCAGGGAAATACGACCAGCTGAAACTGGAAGGCGCATTGGGCGGTCCGATCACCGACTCACTCATGGCGCGTGTGTCCTTCGCCAAACATGATAACGATGGCTACGCTGAAAACCGGTTGGCGGGGAAGCTCAACAATGCCAACGACGATGCGTTGCGTGCGCAGTTGTTGTGGACGCCAACCGATGACATGGAAGTGCTGCTTAACGTGCGCACCGGTGATCAGAAGATCGATACCGGTTTTTTTGAGCATGTGACGGCCAATCGTGTTGGTGTGCTGACGCCTGACGAAGTCAATGAGGTGACCGGCTATATCGACAACGACGGTGACGTCTTCAAGGGTGACTACGATCGTGAAGGTTTCAACGACCTGGAAACTCGCGGTTACAGCGGGACCGTAAAATGGGACTTCGAAGCATTCACGCTGACCTCGATCACCGACTTCTCTACCGTCAAGCGGGACTACGTCGAAGACTCCGACGCATCGCCAGTGCCTCTGTTCAACTTTACCCTCACCACGGATGCCGAGCAGTTTTCTCAGGAAATCCGGCTGAACGGTGGGAACGAACAGATGAACTGGGTGGCCGGCCTTTACTATCTGGATCTGCAGGTCAACGATTCAAATGGTGCGGAGACCGAGCCCTTCATCGACCCGAACTCAGATACACCGGATGTATCCGGACTCGACAACCCGTATGAAACAGACACCAAGTCCATCTCGGCCTTCGGCCAGATGGAATGGGACTTCACCGACGCCCTCACCGGCATTATTGGCTTGCGCTGGATACGTGACGAAAAGGACCACAGCTATGTCACGAACGCGGTGGATTTCATTCCCGGGACACGTGCTCGAAACGGCAATCCGAACATCCTGGCCACACTTGGCAGTTACGAAGGCTCACGGACCGATTCCGAATTCGCCTGGCGCCTCGGCCTGAACTATCAGGTCAGCGAAAACGCGATGCTGTATGCAAATTACAACCGTGGTGTGAAAAGCGGTGGTTACAACGCGCCGATCTTCCCGCTGTCGCCCCCACTCGACTACGTCGATGAGGTGATGAGTTATGACCCGGAGCAGCTGGATGCCTATGAGGTCGGATTCAAGTCGATCTGGCGCGACGGTTTGTTGCAGGTCAATGGTGCAGCGTACTACTACGACTACCAGGACTATCAGGCCTTTCAGATCATCGGCATTGACACCATCACCTCGAACGCGGAAGGCACGTCATGGGGCAGCGAACTGGAAGTGAAAGTCAGCCCCGTTGAAGGGCTGGAGTTCCTGTTCGGCGCGGCCTACAACGATGTCGAAGTTGACCTACTGAATGGATCACCGAAGACCACCTCCATCCAATCGCCGGAATGGAACCTCAACGCGCTCGCACGCTACGAGATTCCTGTCGGCCCCGGACATGTGGCCCTGCAGTACGACGTCGTCAATCGCTCGAAGCACTACTTCGCGCTGACACGCCTGGAAACCGTGACGCAGAAATCCTACAACGTCGCCAACGCATCGATCAGTTATACGGGTGCTGATGATCTGTGGAGCGTCACCGCGTTCATCAACAACCTAACTAACGAAAAGTATCTGGTGCAAACGTTCGACCTCTCCGGCCCCAACGTATTCGGACTGGTTGAACAGTATTACGGCCGACCAGAGTGGTGGGGTGTCAGCGTCAACGTCAGTTTCTGAAGCCCGCGCTGAGGGAACCTGGTCCCAACCTTGTTCAACCGGCTCGCTCGCGGCCAACGTTCACCCGTTGGCCGCCACGACGATTCCCGCCGCCGCAGCCTGTCGAGCTTCTGCCGCGCAGACTCCTCGGGGGTAATTGCGGGGCGGTCTCGCTGGTCCGGGACAAACGGATTGCCTCCACATACGTCATGGCTGAATCGATGGACTTCTTTGCCCACTGACGTGCCAGCAAGTCGGGACTGTGCATACCGCCCGCATCCATCTGCTCATTCGGGGGAATCCACGCATCACCGGAGTTGCGGCCGATGCTGGTAGGCAGGTCGGTGCCGTGACGGCGTTTGATGTCATGGGCAAACACCTCGAAGAACGCATCGAAAACCTCCTGCCAGGTTTCCGGGTCAAGCTGCCGTTCAAGTTCCATCGAACCCTTGATGTCGGCTAAGAGCACGTTCACGAGTTTGCGTTGAACTTCAAGAGCACCGCGCGTGCGAATGATGCCGTTGGCGAGCTGCTTGGGCGTGTAGGCGGCCGGCGTTCGGATCGGTGGTGCGGTGGATGCGACCTGTATCGGGGCCACAGGTTCCTCCAATCCGTCCTCGTGGATGATGCGATCGGTCCGTTTGGAAAAGCCAGAGCGGAGCAATTTATACATGGATTGTAGTTCCGATTGACAATCCATGAGATGAAATCTAGCCGGCCACTGATGATTCCGAAGTTCAGCAGGTGCCCGCCCTGCTTAGTTACCTGCAGACTGAGGTTGACGAACGAGCGGCGCCTGGCCGGTTCATTCTGACCGGCTCACAACACTTCGGCCTTTCCCAGTCCATCTCGAAATCGCTCGCGGGGCGCTGCGGGCAACTGGCCTTGATGGCGCCGGATCTGGCAGAACTTCGTCAGTTCCCTTCAGCACCGGAAGATCTCTTCACGACGTTCTGGCAGGGTGCTTATCCACGCATCTACGACCGGAATATTCCCCCGCATCAGTAGCTCGCAGATTACGTCTCGACTTATATCGAGCGCGACGTTCGACAAACCCTCAACGTCGGCGATCTCACGGCATTCTCGAACTTCATGAAGTTGTGCGCGGGCCGAAGCGCGCAGGAACTCAATCTCTCGTCGCTCGGCACGGATGCAGCGATCTCGCACAATACTGCACGCGCGTGGCTGTCCGTGCTCGAAGCCAGCTATCTCGTGGTTCGCCTGCCAGCCTGCCACGCCAACGTCCGTAAACAGGTGGTCAAGGCGACGAAGCTTCATTTCCTGGACAGCGGGATCCTGTGTTACCTGTTCAACATTCGCGAGCCGGATCAGCTGCGGCACCATCCGCTGCGGGGCGCGATCTTCGAGAGCTGGGTGGTATCTGAGTTGTACAAGTTTCACCTCCATCGGGGCGAACGTCCGGACCTCCATCATTATCGGGAGAGCCGGGGACTCGAGATGGACGTGCCCGTGATTCGCGGCGACCGACTCTTCGTGATCGAAATCAAGTCGGCTGCTACCGTGGCCCCGAATTCTTCAGGCACTTCGAAGTATTCGCCGAACGCCTGCGCGGTACTGGTCTTCCGGAAACCATCGAAAACATCGTGGTCTTCGGTGGCGAGCCATCACAGTCACGATCGGTGGCACGTGTCGTCGGGTGGCGCGATGTTGATCGTCTCCTGCCATGACAGCGAGCACCTTCAGCCTCTTCAACCTCTTCAACCTCTTCAACCTCTTCAGCCTCTTCAGCCTCTTCAGCTTTTTTAATACAGGGCCGAAGTGACCACCCGTTCCTCTCCGGAGAACCGCACGTACGGTTCGGAGGTAGGGGAGAGGTTGCTCTTCCCTACCCCTATCGGGGCTGCCGCCGTCACCTTTTTCCTCGCCCGATCCTCCGTCGAAGTGCCTTGCCTGTCGCTGACAGCCGGTATTTCTGCAGCGGGCTGCGCGGCTTGTGAGGCAGCGTCCTCTCTACCCACCCTGCAACCAGCGCCGGCGCGATATAACGCTGTTGAAAAGATTTGCGGTCGCGCAGTCCAAGCTCCGCCTGAAGCTCAGCCCGGTCCATGTCGCCTTCAAGGACACCTAGCAGTGCCACGACCTGCGGGCTCACTTGCGTGTCAGCTTGGGGGGTAACTTGGGGGGTAACTTGGGGGGTGAGCGAGTCTTCGAGCGCATCTTGTATCACACCCAGCATAAAGACGATGAACGGCAGGCTCTCCCCGGCGGATGAACTTTCTGCGATAGCCCGGTAATACGATACCTGGTGATGATGAATCAGACTCTCGACCGGCAGGTGTTCGAACAAAGGCTGCCAGTGCGATAGCACCAGTGTCTGCCACAAACGACCGAGTCTTCCATTGCCGTCTGCAAACGGATGAATGAACTCGAACTCGTAATGGAATACACAACCGGTAATCAGTGGGTGCACGTTCGTACCACCAACCCACTCCAGCAATTGCTGCATCAGACGGGGAACACGACGCGCCGGTGGCGCCACATGCACCACTCGATCACCCGACATGACCCCGACACCGCTTTGGCGGAACTTTCCAGGACTGTCCTGTAAACCCTTCATGAGCACTCGGTGTGCAGCCAACAGATCGGTTTCTGATGCCGGAGTCCAGGTCTTCAGTGACGCGTAGGCTGCGAGCGCATTTTTTACCTCCAGAATTTCGCGCGGCGGTGCAGTGATCCGTTTTCCGTCCAGCAAGGCCGTGATCTGGGCTTCACCGAGTGAATTACCTTCAATCGCAAGCGATCCCGCAATCGTTCGAATGCGGTTGATGCGGTTCAACCTCAGTCCAGTCTCCGGGGACATGTCGACCGCGGCTCGACCAACGAGCCGCCCGATCGATGCGACACGACGATTGATCGCAGCAGTCAAAGTGAAAGGCGGTATGTATTCCGGCATGAAGTTAGCAATGTCTGATTCAGACAGCGTTACACAGTCTCGTGCAGCCGGCCAGAGGTCTGGGACATGCATCGTTGGCCGATCCAACATGCCATCATGGCCGCTGCCATTCAATCAACGCGCCCATCGTCGACGTGTCGGGCAATCCCTGCTCACGCCGCCGTGCCGGTACCGCATTGATTTCCCCGGAGAATCCTTCATGAAACTGACTCCGGGCATGTTTCCAGATTTCACGGCTTACCGGCGTATCAAGCGCAAACGCCACTGCATCACGCTGTTTCTGCCAGTCTTGGTCAGCGACCTGACTGGATCGCCAAGCTTCCCACGTGACATACGAGGGAACGATTGCATCGGCGTGATAGGACCACACGGTCAGGATATCGGACTGTGTCGCAGACGTCGGAGCGAACATGGTCTTTGAATAACTGGCCATCCCGCCATCGCGTTGCGCTGCGCCGAACTGCACGTTCCGGAACCGCGATCAGAACGAGACGCACTGGTCGCCGCAACCGCACTCGCGCATGGTATGACTGTTGTTACGCGTAACACTGCGGATTTTATCTACACCGGCGTGTCCGTTCTCAATCCCTGGTTGTCGATCAAACACTGATTTCCTTCGTCCCTCGTCATGAAACTACCCGACGCACACTCACCAAATCTGCGGCGACCCAAACTTTTACTGCACGAGTCCCGTTCGCTCAGCCGGTGCTTCCGGGAAGATGGTTCGGGCCTCTTGACCGCGGAACTGTGCCCCGGGCCCAGTTGACCCAGAAAGAGTTGGAACTGGTATTGCAGGCTCTCGGTTTCGTCTGCAGTACCCTACCGGATGATCCGTCGCGCTCGCTGTTCGCGAAGGCCGCCGATGCGCTGGTGCATGAAGGCAGCTTCTCCATCCAGCGGCATCACAACGGGCGGTATTACTTCGTCCGTCCTGACGGCCGTCCGGTCGAGCTGCCCGCGTCATCTTCCGCGGAAGATCGGGTCCGACCGGATGCCGCTGTTACGTAATGGTACGTGATGGCCGCGTTTTCGGTACTCGCAGCCCCCGCTTCCTGAACCAGCATCCACTTCCCTGCCGAAACCGGCCACCCGATGATCGTGACGCACAAATCCAGGAGCGAACAGCCGGGCGTTTCCCAGCCAGTCTCATTCTGCTGCGCTCGAATCGCCAAACGTGCCGTTGGCTCGCCCACCAGTACCGTTACCTGTTTGTGTTCACCCTCCTTTGCGGAGCGTGAAGCGAGGATAAGGTCAGCGAGATGTTTGGGGGTATAGGCAACCGATTGCGTGGGTGCGGTTGTTTCCGGTCGGGCGGCACCCGCGACGGGGCAGCCACACTCGCCACAGAATCGATAACCCGCCGGAATCCGAGCTTTGTATTGTCCGCAGGCGCGTTCAAGGGAATGGCCACAGTGACCGTAGCAACTCTGCGTATCGGGATACGTCGAGCTGCATGCAGGATTTCAACCTCCTGGTTCAGAGCGCTTCCGGCACGGCGGATTCCGGACCCAGCCCGACAATATCGGGAAGCCCGGTCCGCGCCATCTCCGGAAAAAACTGCGCGCGTCTGGTATCGGCCTCGGGTCCACGATCCCACAGGAACCCCGTGAACCAGGTTTCGAGACGATGTAGCGCATGGTGATAACGGTCGTGTTCTGCGGCGTAGGTCATCACCGCGGTGGACCAGTTTTTATCGGCCCGCAGGCACTCCGACAGGACACGCGCATCACGCAGCGCCAGCGACATGCCACACCCGTGCGTCGGGTCGGGCTTGGCGGCGGCATCTCCGATGAGGACCACGCCTTGTTTAGCGGGCGAATCCACCCAGCGGTGCGCTGCGGGAAACTGCGCCAGCGGTCCGGCGAACTTCACGTCAGTGAGCCAATGCGCCGGAACCCTCTGCGCCGCCAGAAAGTGCAGATATTTCGGCTTGCTCCGGTCACCGGAGAACGGACCTTCCACACCATCCCCGATCTGATACACCCCGTAAGCACGTACCCGGTTACGCCCGAGAGGGAACCATAACGACATGCCGCTGGCACCGAGGAAGAGATGCACACGATCCTGCGGCACCACGTCCGATTCGATCAGCACACCGGCGAGATAAAGCCGGTCCGGATCGGCCTGCACGTCGAATCCCGCTGCCTTCGCCACCATCGATGAGCTGCCATCAGCGCCGACGATCAAGCGAGCGGACGCTTCGACGCGTTGTGCCGCGTCTTCGCAGACCACCGATGGACGCTCACCGAACGAGACGGACTGCACCTGAACACCCCGGCGTACTTCAGCGGGCGACTCCATGGCCAACTGTAAGACCGTCTCCTGCATTTCGGGGTGATAGAAGGTCAGCTCCGACACGCCGTACGGGTTGGTTGCCGCGAGATCACGCGCCCGAATCGGTACGCCAGCGTCGTAGATCTGCCACCACCGCGGATGATGGCCACAGCCCGCCAGCAGCCGGTCGTAGATGCCGAGACGACGCGCTTCCTCACACCCCAGGGATGCATGCCTTCGCCGCGCAGGCGCTCACGGAAACGGATCTCACGTTCGAGCAGCAACACCGAACAACCCGAGAGTGCCATGCTGCGCGCAAAGGACGCACCCGCGATGCCGCCACCGATCACGATCAGGTCATGGGACTGCTGTTTCATGCGACCTCCGTTCGGTCTTCAGGTGATGTGAATTCATGACTGTTCTTGCGACATTGTCTCTGCAAGTCGACGGGCATGAACTTCACAGTGAGTGGCGGGCCTCTGGCGGGCCTCGAGCTGGATGGCGAACAATGTACGGCACTCGCCGTTGGCCAGGATTGCGCGCGAGGCTCGAATGACCTCCTCCAGGTCTTCAAACGCCTCCGGAATCGGAATGGTTGGCGCGTCAGACGGCAAACCGCCCAGCAATTTGCTACATTCCCGATATGCGCCTGGAATGACCAACCCAAGGGACAACGACACGCACCCTCCTTTTCCGTGTCCCCTCCATTCCGATTCTGGCTGCAAAAAAAGTCGTTGCACACGGAAAACGATGAGCCCATTCCCCGGATACGCCGAGAGAATCTTCGCGAGGGTTGCCTTAAATCACGCATCGTTCAGCAGCAAAGTCCGACCGACTGAGCGAGTTTACACCGCGCCGGCGGGAATCCCCTTCGCGAGGATTCACATCGTCAGCGAATACCCGCCATCCGGCGTGGCGGTCGGGAAGGACACACGCAGGGAACAGTGGATGCTGATCAGCACCGCACACGGCAGCGAAGGCGAAGCGTTTGTAGACGGACTCTGTGAAGCAGACCCATCGGCAACGCAAGGCGATCGTTGAACCACCTAACGGCTGGATCAAGGCGGTCCTCGGGTTCCGGCATTTCAGTCTGCGAGGGTTGTCGAAAGTTCAGGCGGAGTGGAAGCTCGTTTACATGGCGCTGAACTTGCGGCGGCTGAGTTCGGAAATAAATTTCATGATGCAGCCTTGACGAAATAGCGCACATCGTGCAGCCCGTCAAAATCGGCGTCTTGCGTCCACACCGTCGCATTGGCGGCCTGCGCCGTGGCGTAGACAATGCTGTCGGCAAGCGGCAGTTTGTACCGAATGCCGAGCGCGGCGGCACGCAGCGCCAACGCCGCATCCAACTCGACAACTTTGCTTTGTTGCATAACAGCCACGTATTGCAAAGCGGTTGATTCATCGCGCTGCTGGGCAATGCGTTTGAACACTTCCAGTAACGTGACCGTTGGCACTAGCAATTCCTCGGGTGTCTCGATAATTTTCGCAAAGTGCTCGGCATTTGCACCCTCAGCAAAATATTCCAGCCAGGCCGATGAATCGACCACATTCATACGCGGTCACGCTCACGCGGCACATCGGTGTTTAAGCCCTTCAGTGAGCCGCGCAGGGATTTGCTCGAGCGAATCGGTATCAGTTCGATGCGGTTTTCATAATGCACCACCTGTAGCTTGACGCCCGGCAACAAGCCCATGGCCTCGCGCACGGCCTGCGGTATGACGATTTGAAATTTAGGCGAAACGGTAACAGCCTGCATGACTCACTCCTTTATCGATAGTGGTATCGTATGACGACAATCATATCGATATCAATCAGTGGAGCTTTCACCCCGACAAACCCAGGCGCTTCAGCAAATCTTTGTAGCGCGGGTCCTCGCGGAGCGCATCCCGATAAGGATTGGCTTCCCTCGGGTCCAGCTGGGCGTCTATATCTTCTATCCTCAATGCCCGCTTCCTCCTGATCCTGGTGCCAGCCTGCGGCCGGAAACAGGTCTGACTCCGGCGACGAATCATCGAGAACAACGATCCTCTCAACCGACGCCTTATACTTTTCAGGGACCAATTCGCAGTGAATGACTTACCAGACTGTCTGGAAATGCTCTCCTAGCCGATACCACCACCACCCGGCGTTTCGAAAATGATCGTCGCCCCAGCCGGGACTTCCTCCCGGCCTTTGCCGCGCAAGTTCTCGCCCGTATCGAGATAAACCCTGCCAGCTGCGCCATCACCACCGCCATGCCGTCCACGCGCAGGATGCTGAAGTCGATCGAACATCTTGGAAACTTCAAAGACCGCGCCTTCGATGTGCCCTACTTCGATGATCTGGCCATCGCCGCCGCGGTATCGTCCTGTACCACCTGAATCCGGCCGGTACTCCTTGCGCCAGATGACCAACGGCGAGGTGACTTCATTGACCTCGGTCGAGGTCGAGCGGACTCCGGACGGGAATGCCGTCGCCGAGAGACCATCGAGCCCGGGTCTCGCGCCTGTCCCACCATTGAAAATGGGGTTGATGACAAACTCCCCGACACGGCTGTTGGCGCCACTTGCGCCCTTGCCCATGAACACCGGGTTCCATATGCACGAAGCGCCTTCGGCAGGTACGCGCTCAGGGACGATCTGCGCCAGACATCCCAGCACCACATCAGGCAGCATCTGGCCCACCGCATGGCGAGCAGATACTGCGCTTGGTCTCGATGCGTTGAGCAGGCTACCAGGCGGTGCGCTGACCTGAATCGTCGACAGAGAACCGGCGTTGTTGGGAATGTCACTGCCGATCACACAACGAACGCCAAACGCTGCGTAGGCTGCAGTGTAGGCAAACGGGACATTGATACCGAATCCGCTCGCGGGCGCACTGCCGGCAAAGTCGATGGAGATTACAGACGATGAAACCGTCAGCGCGCAGACCAGCAGCAGCGGACGATCATACCCATCGATCCACATCTCATAACGAACTATCCCCAGCGGCAGTGTTTTGATCGCCTCGATCATCGCCTGACGAGAAGTCTCAACAACGTGATCGGCGATGGCTGAAAAGGAAAACTCCGGGTATTCGCCGAGCAGCTGACGAAGTGATCTGGCCCCCGCATCGTTGCAGGCGGTGAGCGAATAGAGATCACCTTCCGCGACCACGGGATCACGCACATTGGCTCGGATCACGCGCATCAGCGTTGCATCGACAACACCACGACGGAACAACCAGGTGATCGGGATCGTCAATCCTTCTTCGAACACCTGCCGTGCATCGGCGCCAAAGCCACGCCCGCCGACGTCGGCAATGTGACTGGTCGAGGCGAACAAGGCGATGCACGTGCCATCATGAAACACGGGCGTGACCACGGTAAAGTCATTCAGATGGCCGGTACCGTCCCAGGGATCATTGGTGACCAGAACATCGCCGGGCTCAAGGGAGCGGACCGGATGGACGGCGAGGAATTTGCCGACTGCATCGGCCATTGAATTGACGTGTCCGGGAGTACCTGTAACGGCCTGCGCGATCATCCGCCCCCGGCTGTCGAACACTCCCGCACTCAGGTCCCCGGCTTCACGGACGACGGCTGAAAACGCGGTACGCATCAACACCTGCGCCTGTTCTTCGACAATGGCGAGGAGTCGATTCCAGATCAGGCCAAGTGTGATGACGTGAGATGGCATGTCAGTCAGTGCTTAACGCACCTCGTCCCATGATCCATGGCAAGTCGAGAAACGAGCGAATTCCCGGTAACGCCTCGACCACCAGAGGAATGGCATTGACGGCATGCATCGCCGTCGCTTCGAGCCCATCGGTGACATAGTCGGCGTCAAACTCGAGGTGCATCCCGGGGCTACCCTTGATCGTCACCGAGTGTTTACCCACTGCCCACTCAGGTGCGACGCTCGCGTGCATTCGCCACACCGTTTCGTGTACGAGCCGGACCTTGTCCCCAATGATGCCTGACCATGTCCAGTGCTGCCCGGCCACGGTCCCCGCTTTGACTATCCCCGCTGCGGTGTTCAGATCATGCACAGCCAGGGCGGTTTCCAATTTTGTTTCCAGCCTGTCAAGCGTTGCGCCGAGACCATCGGCGACCATATGCAGACTTTCGTTGAACAGGCTGTTCAGCCAGCCCATCCGGCGGGTATTCGCCTGTGCAAACTTGTCAGGGGTGGACCCGAAACCCATGGATTCGAACATGATCTCCGGCGAGGGATAGTGCTCAAAATTCGAGATTTCCAGGACATGAACATGATCGATCCGCCTGGCCAGGGAACTCATCGCCAGTGGTATGAGATCACCCATCCAGCCCGGATTGAGACCGGTGGAGTGAAAACTGCTGCTGCCGCGCTTGCAGGCATTGTTCAAACGCTCAACCACTTCTGGTCCATGCGCCTTCGGGTACATGTACCCGACCACGGTGATGACGTTCTTTCCAGCCGATAGAAGCCGGCAGATATCTTCGAGATCCTTCTCGGCATTATCTGCGTAGACCATCGATGGCAGCGGTGCGTGTACGACCACATCGGCATCGGAGCGCAGAACCAGCTCGATATCACTGGTTGCGGCTATCCCGGTGGTTTTGACGCCCAGGATGTCTCCAACGTCTCGACCGACCTTTTCCGGGTTCGTGACATGCATGCCCACGAGGTCAAGGTCAGGGCGTGTGATGGCAGCGCGCGCAACATGTCGCCCCACCGTGCCACTCGCCCACTGAAAGACACGATAACTCATTGCCCCTGCTCTCCAGTTTGTTGAATAACCAATTGACCGAAATCATCGACTCGCAAGTCGAAGCCGGTTGGAATCACTGTCGTTGTCTGATCTTCAAGGACAAGCAGTGGTCCGCTAGCACCACCACCTTGTGTTAGTCCCTCTCTTCGCAAGCGTTGTACGGGACCGATAAGGGATCCATCGAACCACTCTGCCACACTCGATTCGTGTTCGGTCTGCACTGAGTGGAGTAGCGGAATGCCAGGAGCCGTGGTCGACAATGACAAGGTCCAGCTGAGAATCTCGATTCTTTGTCCGGGAATGATTCGATCGTAGAGTTCGCGGTACTGCGTTTCAAAGGCCAGCGCCAGCATGGTCGCTGTCCATCCACCGGAAGGCACGTTCACCGCAATCTCGAAGCCTTGACCAACATAACGCATGTACGCGCGACAGCTTTCTTTCAGTGAGTCCGCCCTGGCAATGGGAAGAACGACTTCCATTGCTTCGGCACGCATTGAGAGCAACAACTGCGCTGTATCGCTTTCGTCGAGCGTGTCGAGGAACCCATGCCGACTACGAACGACTTCAAACGAAATCGGCGCCAGGAGAAAACCAACCGCAGAGCCGACCCCGGCAAATCGTGGTATGACAACCCGGCGCATACCCAGTTTTTTCGCCAGACTGACCGCATGCAACGGTGCGGCACCGCCAAAGGCAACCAGCGTACGCTCAGCCAGTGACTTGCCCCCTTCGCTGGCATGACTGCGTGCTGCGGCGGCCATATTCTCATCGACCGTTTCGCTGATACCCCAGGCTGCCGACAGAGTATCCAGATGTAATGGGTTCGCGACCTCTCGATTGATAGCCGATTTTGCAGCGTCAACATCGATCGCTACGGCTCCACCCGCAAACCCCTGCGACGGTAACTTTCCCAACACCAGATCAGCATCGGTAACCGTCGGCGAACTGCCACCTCTCCCATAAGCAACCGGGCCCGGCTCCGAGCCTGCGCTGTCCGGCCCTGTATGGATACGCTGCAGCCGATCGACGCGGGCAATCGATCCTCCACCGGCACCGATTTCGACCAGCTCAATAACAGGAATACGCACCGGCAGGCCGCTGCCTTTGTGATACCGATAAGCGCGAGCGACTTCGAAAGCTCTCGACCATTGCGGCTCAAAGTCATCGATGAGTGTCAGCTTGGCGGTCGTTCCCCCCATGTCGAATGCCAGTACACTGCGCCAGTCAGAACGGCGGGCGAGCGCCACAGCCAGCATCGCGCCACCTGCCGGCCCGGACTCAACCAGCCGTATCGGAAATTCCTTCGCGGTTGTTAGCGATGTCAAACCGCCTCCTGACGTCATCAGCAGCGTTGGACAGGTCAACCCAACGTTCTGAAACTGCTGCTCGAGACGGGTCAGATAGCCTGCGATCAGTGGTTTCACATACGCGTTTGCGCAGGTGGTCGAGAGCCGTTCGTATTCGCGGATCTCGGGACAGACATCGCTGGACAGCGACACCGCCAGGTGCGGCGCCCGGCGACGAAGCTCCTCACCGACCCGCTGTTCGTGCTCGGGATTCACGTAGGCGTGCAAAAATCCTACCGCAACACTCTCGACCCCGCTGGCTAGTACCGCTGTAACGGTGGTGTCCAGGTCTGCTTCCCGGAGTGGACGAAGTACCTGGCCATTGGCGCCCAGCCGTTCATGAACCGTGAAACGCAGTGCCTGTGGAACCAGTACCGGTGGACGCTGCATGAAAATGTCGTACTGATCAAAACGATTCTCGAGTCCGATCTCCAGTGCGTCCCGGTGTCCTGCGGTAGTAATCAGTGCGGTACGGGCACCACGTCGTTCGATCAGGGCGTTGGTAGCTAGCGTAGTACCGTGCAACACCAGATCGATATCGGCGGGACTAACAGCGGCTTCTTCGAGCAGCGTGTGCAATCCTGTCATGACACCCGACGCGGGGTCGCTGTGGGTGGTGAGCACTTTGGTGGTACACCAGTTCAATGATGTCGCCAACACCAGGTCGGTGAACGTGCCACCGATGTCGATCGCCAGACGATTCTCGGGAAGTGACGCCATCCGATCTATTCCTGATGCTCACCCTGGTATGGGGCCTGGTGCGGGCGAAGCTGCCACAATGGACCGAACCAACCCACTACGGCCATGAAGACCGCCATCGTCCCGCTCACCATCATCAGCGCCTGCTGCGCCCCGAATTCGCTCACGAGGAAGCCGTTGAGCAGCGCGCCGAGAGGCCCTGCGCCCATGAAGGTAAATCCATAGAACGACATGATCCGGCCACGCTGATCCGGTGGCGCCAGCTCCTGCACAATCGTTCTGGCCATGGTCATCGCAAACCCTCCGGCCACGCCCCAGAAAAACATGACGACCATGAATGCGCCTAACGTGCTGACCAAGCCGCCAACAAGCAAGATCAGGGCACCTATACCTTGGGCCAGCAACAACAACCGACCGGGTCGTTGAATGTCGCCCATTCGCAGCAACACCGCGATGGTTGATGAAAGTCCAAGTGCATTGGCCGCATTGACGAGGCTCAGATCGGCGGCTGACCCATCAAACACCTCGCGTACCAGCAAAGGTGAAGTGACGATGAATGACCCCATGAAAAACAGTCCCATGGCCACGTTCTGAACGCACACCATGCGAATAGCCGGTGATCGGAGCACGCTGCGCGCGCCTTCGACAATGGCTGCGCCGATATCCAGATGAGGGGTAACCCGTGTAACTTTCGGCAGCTCAATACGTCGCAGTGCAAAAGCCCCGGCCAACAGGATCGCAGACTGAAAACACAAGACGGTCATCGCGGTGACCGCTTCTGCCAGACCTGCCACCAGCACGCCCACAATCTGGAAACCGAATTGAGTCAGGCTCGTCAGCATCACCGTGCGTTGTATGCTGGCGCCGGCAACGTCGTTGAGCAGACCATCGCGCGCCGGTGTAACAAAGGCCTGCAGGATGCCGATGCACACTGCATAACCGAGCATGACTGGATAGCTGAGTTGATCCAGGCCAATGATCAACGCGAGAACGAGAGGGGGAATGGCAGCGAGCCCTTGAGCGAGAGACGCCACCCGAACACCGCCATATCGATCAGCTATTCCACCACCGACCAGCAGCAGAAGCAGGCCTGGTAACAGCAGTGACATCTGCGCCACACCAACCATGGCCGGAGATTCCCTGAGCACCATGGTCACCAACCAGGCAAACAACACACCCTGGGCACCAAAGGCGAGAAACCAGCTGGAGTTGCCGACTAGATACCAGTGCAATGGCCGCAATGTGGACGCCCGGGTCAGGAAGCCGCCATTCTGACCCCTGTCAGCACCGGAACAAAACGTAATTACGCCTGAGCAGACTTACTCAGGCATAGACAGGGAGTTGGGAGACCGAGGGGATTAGCTCCTGAGGATGTAATCCCATGCCATCAGCGCTGCGGCTTCAGCCGTGTTGGTAACGCAAACTGGACGACACCTCAGACGCGGCCATTTGCATTGTCTCGCGTCGGGCATCGATTCGCCGAACCACCAGCTTGTCTTCTTCTCTCGCTTCATCGATCACGAGATACGAGACACTATCTTTGCGAAAAATCTTGCCAATCAAAGCCATCGATCCTTTGCGCATCACTGCCTTCCTACTGCTTGATGAAGTTCGGGCAGTGTCCCTCAATCAGATGACACGAATGCTGCGATCAATTAAGCGA
>JAYSTS010000342.1:0-10613 GCA_043719475.1 Gammaproteobacteria bacterium
GTGATACCAATCGCCGCGATGTCGTGACCGGACAGCCCGGAATCGGCCAATGCCGAGCGCGCTGCTGACAGCTGCGTACCCCACAGCACTTCCGGATCCTGCTCAACCCAGCCACTGGCCGGGAAACTCATGTCGAAGGCTTCTTGTCCCCGTCCTTTTACCAGCCCCGCTTCATCGACGACAAACGCTCGAGAACTGGAAGTGCCCTGATCCAGGGCAAGCAGAAAAGTCATGTCGACACTCCGAAAGGCGAAACAAGCACCAATTTCAATCATCTCTCTGTGGGCTGCAACCAGCAGCTTAAGGTCATGCAAACAACGCGCAGACTTACAGCCGGAGAACCCACAGGTTATCCACAGCTTTCTTCTTGCAAAACACCCCTTGCCTCCACTATCTTGTGGTCAGTTCGTTGGAAAACACTATATGTAGTGTTTTCCCTCCCCCAACCCTCCGTTTGTTACCGCTTTTCCCAAGGTCAGTCTTCCAAGGAAAAAGCGATTGTTACGGCAGGGAACAGCGGATGGGACAATCAACCGGCTCGATGGAAGCTCGATGGAAGCTCGATGGAAGCTCAAGGGAAAATAGACATTGCTGACGCTGACCAGGCTGCGGCCATCACCGGCAACCGGAAGCATCGATCACACCAAAGCCTCACCGGCAAAGCAGTCTGACGGGATCTGACGGGAAAGGCGCTGATAGATGGCATCGGTCTGCGCGGCGTCTGTTGTGAAAGCATAAGTCGAGGAGAATCCGCAGGTTTTGCAGCGAGCAGCGGAGCAAGGGATGAGGAGCAAGGGATGAGGAGCAAGGGATGAGGAGCAAGGGATAAGGATCAGGGGATAAACAGCGCATCGCGCGAAGGGAAAGCGCTCGTACGGAATGAGCGCAAACGGAATGAGCGCAAACGAAAAGAGCACAAATTCAAGGGCATTCGAGTCGCCCAAAACACAATATTCAGGGAGCCACATGCAAACGGACACTCAGGTTTCCACGTCCAGACCCAATCAGGCCAATTCGCCAGCAATCGCACCCGCCTTGTCAGCGGCCATCACCGCCACAGCACCGGGTGAACTGCGAATCATCAAGCGCAACGGCACGGTAGTACCGTACACAGATGACAAGATCGCCGTCGCCATGACGAAGGGTTTTCTTGCCGTCGAAGGTGGTACTGCGGCTGCATCGCCACGCATTCGAGAACTCGTTGCCGCGCTGACCATGCAGGTCACCGAAGCATTCAAGCGACGCCTGCCCAGTGGCGGCACGCTGCACATCGAAGACATCCAGGATCAGGTTGAGCTCGCTCTGATGCGGTCCGGCCAACACAAGGTCGCCCGATCCTATGTGCTGTATCGCGCCGAACGTGCTCGCTTGCGCGAAGAAAAGAGCATGATGCAAAAAGGCGCGACACCAGTCGCCACCATCAACGTTACTCATGAAGATGGCAGCCGGGCACCACTTGATCTGGACCGGTTACGCACACTGGTCCACGAGGCGTGTCAGAGTCTTGGTGATGTCGACCCAGAGCGGATCATCACCGAAGCACTGCGGAACATGTACGACGGTATCGCCGCCAAAGATGTCGCAACATCGACGCTGATTACCGCGCGCACCCTGGTCGAGGAAGAACCCAACTACACCTTCGTCACAGCCCGACTGCTGATGGACGATTTACGAACCGAAGCACTCGCGTTCCTTGGTGTGCGCAGAGCCCTGGCCGCCGCCGGCGACTACAGCGCCACCCAGAGCCAGATGGCGGAAGTTTATCCAACCGCCCTCGCCGTTTTCGTTCGCAAGGGCATCGAACTGGAACTGTTGGCACCGCAGCTTGCCGCTTATGATCTCAATGAACTTGGCGCCGCACTCAAACCCGAGCGCGACCTGCAATTCAGTTATCTCGGCCTGCAAACCCTGTACGACCGTTATTTCCTGCACAGCGACGAAGTTCGCTTCGAACTGCCGCAGGTATTTTTCATGCGCGTAGCGATGGGTCTGGCCTGGCGCGAAGAACAACCTAACGAACGGGCGATCGAGTTCTACAACCTGTTGTCGTCCTTCGACTACATGAGTTCGACACCAACACTGTTCAACGCCGGCACACTTCGCCCGCAATTGTCCTCCTGCTTCCTGACCACGGTCCCGGATACGCTGGATGGTATTTACAGTGCGATTCACGACAACGCCATGTTGTCCAAGTGGGCAGGCGGCCTTGGTAACGACTGGACTCCGGTGCGCGCACTTGGATCCTACATCAAGGGCACCAACGGCAAGTCGCAGGGGGTAGTGCCGTTTCTGAAGGTCGTGAATGACACCGCGGTTGCAGTAAACCAGGGTGGCAAGCGCAAGGGCGCTGTGTGCTCTTATCTTGAGACCTGGCATCTGGATATCGAAGAGTTTCTCGAGTTGCGCAAGAACACCGGCGATGACCGTCGGCGCACCCACGACATGAACACGGCCAACTGGATTCCCGATCTGTTCATGAAGCGGGTCTCCGAAAACATGGAATGGACCCTGTTTTCGCCCAGCGACGTCGGCGAACTGCACGATCTGTACGGCAGCGCCTTTGAACGGCGTTACGAAGCCTGTGAAGAAATGACCCGTACCGGCGAACTCAAACTCTTCAAACGTGTGAAGGCAAACGACCTGTGGCGCAAGATGCTGTCCATGCTCTTCGAGACAGGGCATCCGTGGATCACGTTCAAGGATCCGTGCAACATTCGGTCGCCACAGCAGCATGTCGGCGTCGTGCACTCATCCAACCTGTGCACGGAAATCACACTGAACACATCGGCGGAAGAAATCGCCGTGTGCAATCTTGGGTCGGTAAATCTGGCACAACATATCGTTGACGGCGAACTCGACCTCAAGAAGCTCAAAAAAACCGTCAAGACGGCTGTGCGCATGCTCGATAACGTCATCGACATCAACTACTACTCAGTACCACAGGCGAAGACGTCGAACATGCGTCATCGGCCGGTTGGCCTTGGTATCATGGGTTTTCAGGACGCGCTGTATCGCTTGCGCATGCCGTACAACTCCAATGCTGCGGTCGAATTTGCAGATCGTTCGATGGAAGCGGTGAGTTACTACGCCATTGACGCATCCTGCAAGCTGGCCAAGGAGCGCGGTGCCTATGCCACGTTCCCGGGGTCGCTGTGGAGTCGTGGTGTGCTGCCGATTGACTCCCTCCACCTCCTCAAACAGGAGCGCGGTGAAAAATATCTGGAAGTGAACTTCGATAGCACGCTCGACTGGGACAAGCTGCGCAAGAAAGTGCAGCTCCACGGAATGCGAAACTCCAACGTGATGGCCATCGCCCCCACCGCGACCATCGCCAACATCACTGGTGTATCACAATCCATCGAGCCGACTTTCCAGAACCTGTACGTCAAATCGAACCTCTCGGGTGAATTTACCGTCGTCAATCCGTTCATGGTTCGCGATCTGAAAGCCATGGACCTCTGGGACAAGGTGATGGTGAACGACCTCAAGTATTTCGAAGGCAGCCTGCAAGCGATTGAACGTGTGCCTGAAGATCTGAAGCAGTTGTACGCCACTGCGTTTGAAGTTGAACCGCGCTGGCTGGTCGAGGCGGCAAGCCGTCGCCAGAAGTGGATCGATCAGGCTCAGTCGCTGAACCTGTACATCAACGGCGCCAACGGTCAAAAGCTGAACGCCACCTATCGCAATGCATGGTTGAGTGGCCTGAAAACCACGTACTACCTGCGCGCGCTATCGGCAACCAGTGCCGAAAAATCGACGGTGGATCGATCGCGCCTGAACAGCGTGGCCGCAGCGGCTGCGGCGCCCGCCGAGAGTGCTGCACTGGGTGAAGCGGCGCCGGTTCCGGAGGCCTGTTCCATTGACAATCCTGATTGCGAAGCCTGCCAGTAGGCGGAAGGGGAAAAAAATGCTCAGTTGGGATGATTTTGATGAGGGCAATGACAAGCCGGCTCGTGCCCTGCCGCCCGTACTGCAACAGGATCCGCTCAAGGCAGAAATCATGATTTCTGAAGCAGCGCCTCTACGGACTGTAGTGCCCATGACTGCACCACGCTCCGAGACAGTGGTCGCACCGGTGGAACAACCACCAGTCAGGACCACCCACGAACGGGCTGTGGTGCGGGCTTTGGAGACCGCATCGGAAACTGCTGCCCGGCACAGCTACGAACGGGTAACGGTTGATCAGAAGGCGATGATCAATTGCCGAGCTGATCTCAATCAGCTCGTGCCATTCAAGTACGAGTGGGCGTGGCAGAAGTACCTTGATGGCTGTGCAAATCACTGGATGCCGCAAGAAATCAACATGACTGCGGATATCGCGCTGTGGAAGTCGGCCGAGGGTCTCAGCGACGATGAACGAATCATCGTCAAGCGCAGCCTCGGTTTTTTCTCGACTGCCGATTCACTGGTGGCCAACAATCTGGTGCTGGCGTTGTATCGACACGTTACCAATCCGGAATGTCGGCAGTACCTGCTGCGCCAGGCGTTTGAAGAGGCCATTCATACGCATGCGTATCAGTACTGCATCGAGTCTCTCGGCATGGATGAAGGCGAGATCTTCAACATGTACCACGAAGTGCCTGCTGTCGCAGCAAAAGCGTCCTGGGCGCTCAAGTACACCCGTGATCTGTCCGATCCGTCGTTCAGGACCGGCACGCCGCAGAATGACCGCGTGCTACTGAAAAACCTGATTGCCTACTACTGCGTGCTGGAAGGCATCTTCTTCTATTGCGGATTCGCACAGATTCTCTCCATGGGCCGCCGCAACAAGATGACGGGAACAGCCGAGCAGTTCCAGTACATCCTGCGTGATGAGTCAATGCACGTGAATTTCGGCATTGACGTCATCAATCAGATCAAGCTGGAGAACCCGCATCTGTGGGACCAGGAGATGCAGTCGTCGGCGCGTCAGATGCTGCTCGAAGGCACTCAACTGGAGATCAACTATGCACGTGACACCATGCCGCGTGGTGTACTGGGCATGAACGCGAAGATGATGGAAGAATATCTTCAGTACATCGCCAATCGTCGGCTGGTTCAGATCGGACTTCCGGAGCAGTATCCCGGCATGAAGAACCCCTTCTCCTGGATGTCAGAAATCATGGATCTCAAGAAGGAGAAAAATTTCTTCGAAACCCGCGTCACCGATTATCAAACCGGCGGAGCACTAACCTGGGATTGAGTAGCGCACGGCCTTTTTTCATCGAAAAGACTCGACAGGCAGCTGCCTTCCTGGGCGCTGCCTGCCTGGCCCTCCTGTCCTATCCGGTCTCTGCCGAGAACCCTGCCTCTGTAATCCCGACGCCGGTCTCCATGACCGTTGCAGGGCTGGAACGCCCAGCCGAAATCATCGTTGATCGGTATGGCGTACCGCACCTCTATGCAGGAACGCATTACGATGCGTTTTTTCTCCAGGGTTTCAACGCCGCTCGCGATCGCCTCTGGCAGATCGATCTGTGGCGACGCCGCGGTCTTGGCGAATTGTCTGAGGTCTTAGGACCTGTGTATCTGGAACAGGATCGCGCGGCCCGACTCTTTCTCTATCGTGGCGACATGTATCGCGAGTGGCTTGCGTACGGATCCGACGCCAAGCGTATCGCCGAGTCCTTTGTGGCGGGAATCAACGCGTGGATCGATCAGACCGTACAACAACGTGACCTGCTGCCGCTCGAATTCCTGCAACTCAACTACCGGCCGTCGAAATGGTCACCTGAAGACGTCGTGCGAATCCGCAGCCATGGGCTGCTGCGCAATGTCGTGCAGGAAGTTCAACGGGCTCAACTGGTGTGTGCAGGTGGTCTGGAGCTGGCCGCCGACTGGAAGAAGCTTGAGCCACAGTGGCAGACCACTGTGCCAGCGGGTCTTGATCCGTGCTCGGTGCCCGTCGATGTCCTGAATGACTATCTCCTGGCGACGGCGCCGGTCACTTTCAAGCCCGCAGCCCAAACCGCTTCACTAGCGAGAGCGATGGCGCAGGTCATCGACACCGGCAGCAATAACTGGGTGGTGGCGCCTGGCAAGACCACCACCGGCCGGCCCATCCTCGCCAACGACCCACACCGGGCGCACGCGGTCCCTTCCTTGCGCTACGTTGCGCATCTCATCGCGCCGGATCTGAATGTCATCGGCGCCGGTGAGCCGGCACTGCCCGGTTTATCCATTGGCCACAACGAACGCATTGCGTTCGGCTTGACCATCTTCCCGATCGATCAGGAAGATCTCTATTTCTACCGCCGTGAGAAAAACGGTTACCGCTTCGCAGATCATGTCGAGCCGGTTCGCGAAGTGACGGATACCATTAAGGTTCGAGGTGGTGCGGACGCGCAGGTTACCTATCGCTTTACCCGCCATGGCCCGATCGTGCGTGAGGACAAACAACTGATCTGGGCTGTTCGAGCCGGCTGGCTCGAGCCGGGAATGTCACCCTATTTCGGCTCGGTGGAGTACATGCGGGCTAGTAACTGGCGGCAGTTCGCTTCGGCACTGAACCGATGGGGTGCACCCAGCGAAAACCAGGTCTACGCGGATATCGACGGCAACATCGGTTACAAGGCAGCCGGTTTGACGCCCATACGAACCACCTGGGATGGTTTGTTACCTGTACCCGGTGACGGACGTCATGAGTGGGCAGGATTCGCAGACATGGACGCTCTGCCCACCGAGTTCAATCCAGCCCGCGGTTTCACTGGCACAGCCAATTCCATGAACCTGCCCGATGACTTTGACATTGATCGATATCGCCTCGGTTTTGAATGGTCCGCTCCCTGGCGGTACAAGCGGCTGTGGGAGTCTCTGGCTGCCAACAGCCCACACTCACCAGCAGACTCTGCTGCCCTGCAGCGCAATTACCACGAACTGCTTGCCGAAGAAGTGCTTCGACGCCTTCCGGATATCGCGGAGTCCGGCGAAGCCGGAGCCATGCTGGCCGCTTGGGATCGGGTGCTGACTCGCGACTCCGCGGCAGGAGCACTCTGGGCCATCTGGTTCTATGAGGTGTTGACCCCAGCCGTCGCCAAAACGATCGGCGGCACGCATGCGCATTTATTGGCGCCGCTTGATCCGTTCACGGTGCTCAACGTTCTGGACGGTACGAAGCCGGAAATCAATGTTCGAGACCTTGTCAGTCGCAGTTTGACCGCAGCCTGGCTTTCAGCCCGCAATCAGCTGGGGGATGATCCTTCGACGTGGCGGTGGGGGAAACTGCACCAGATCCGGTTCACGCACCCTCTGATGCCGCGCCTCGACGCTGCAAACCAGAAGATCTTCGCCATGCCCATTCTCGAACGCGGAGGTTCGGCCAATACGGTCAACAGTACCGCGTTTTCCGGGAACGACTTTCAGGTCAGGGCTGGTGCTTCATGGCGCATGGTGCTTGACGTCGGGAATTGGAACGCAGCGCGCATGACCAATGCGCCGGGTCAATCGGGCGACCCACGGTCACCGTTCTACAAAAACCTGTTGCAAGGCTGGGCAGACGATCTTGATTTTCCGCTGCTGTGGAGCAGGGCGCAGGTCGAAGCGGAAAAGGTCATGTTGATTCGGTTGGTTCCGGATCACTGACACCGGTTCCCACTACCTGCTTCTTTCATCGCCGGCTAGGACCACCCTGATCAGGATCGACTGGTTCCAACGGCCGCAGCCTCGACCTTTGCAGCCGCTTGAGCCTGCCTGACAGCACGAAGCCGCGCATGTAGCCGCTTAGCCACCTCGAACGGATCTTCGCCTTTAATGGGCGCCACATGATGTTTGCCTTCCCAGGTCATGACGATGTTGTCCTTGACCCTCAACCAGGGCGGCATTTCATGAGGCTCTTCGACCCTGGGTTTGCGCGGCTGTGGCAACCTGGCTGCTTCTGCCGCACTGAGCGTGCGCGCCATCGGCGCCGATCCTGTCCCCATCGATTTATCTGCCGTATCTGCAGAGGTCACAGCATTCGGACCTGACTTGCCGCTCATCAGGAAAACCGCGTTGATCAGCAGAGCCAGGCCGCCCAGAACCACCGTCGCCAACGCGACGCTTCCCAATTGCAGAGTGATGACCGCGACAAAAATGCCAGCCAGTAGCATGTTTACCAGGGCGATCCTGACGATGGTGTTGCTCATGCGGTGTTTTGCATACAGTGCCGATCACCGGCGACAACAGCATCCTAAGAGATGCAGGGTCAGTGAATCTTGTCGTAGATAACGACTTTGTGGCGTCATCTGTAAACGATAACCGTGGTGTGACGCTCGTCACTATTTCGCTCGTGCGAGCAGGAGGTCAGATCCAGAGGTGCGGACCATGAAGCTTGAGGGCCACCAAGCTTGAGCCTGTCAACTTTCCCTGTTCTTATGGCGCAGTCCTGATGACCATTGCCTGATCATCTCCATCCCGAAGAAGTAACGAGAAAATCACATGACCTTGAACTGGGGAATCCTCGCCACCGGACGAATCGCTCATGCCTTGGCTGGGGCAATTACCACGACACCCGGCAATCGCCTCACCGCCGTCGCCAGCCGCGACCTCACCTCTGCCAAGGACTTTGCCGACCGTTATGGCGGCGTCACCGCACACGGGTCCTATGACGCTCTGCTCGCCGATCCGATGGTGGACGTCGTCTATGTCGCGACACCCCACCCACTTCATGCCGAGTGGACGATCAAGGCGCTAATGGCAGGAAAACATGTGCTGTGCGAAAAGCCGCTGGGCGTGAACGCCGCAGAAGTCATGGCCATGACCCATACCGCAGGCCGGCACCGACGATTCCTGATGGAAGCCTTCATGTATCGCTGCCATCCACAAACCCGCATCGTCCGGGAATTGATCACCAGTGGAGCCATTGGCGAGGTCAGGCACATCAGCGCCAACTTCGGTTATCAGACTTCCGTCGAACCGGAGTCTCGCCTGTTTGCAAACGCACTCGGCGGCGGCGGAATTCTCGACGTGGGCTGTTATCCCGTTTCCCTGGCGCGACTGCTCCTCAACGAAGAACCAACCACCGTCAAGGCGCATGGACACCTTGGGAGCACCGGTGTCGACGAGTGGACCACCGCTCTGCTTGGATTCTCGAATGGCGTCAGTGCACAGGTCGCTACAGGGATCCGCGTCGGTCTGGACAACAGTGCACGCATCAGTGGCAGCAAAGGCCATATCCAGCTGCCCAATCCCTGGTTGCCTGCCGATGCGCAAGGGTTATGGCGCTTTGAACTCACCAGCGCTGGACGCACAGAGCAGATCATCGGCACCAGCAAACCCCTGTACGTACTTGAAGTCGAAGCCGTCGCCGTGGCCATAACCCAGGGAAAACTGGAATCGGCTGCCATGTCATGGCAGGACTCGTTGGGCAACGCCAGGGTTCTCGATGCGTGGCGCGCAGAAATCGGCCTTGAGTATCAGCAGGAACGACCGGCAACCCATCGTGGGCCGTTGGTCGCTTTGCGCAAACCCATAGTTCCAGGCGCCCCTGTGACCCGCGGCGCTGTGAAAGGGCTGGCGCAAAACATGGCCCATCTGGTCATGGGGTGTGACAACCAGCCGAACGCAAGCCATGCCGGTGTGATGTGGGATCACTACTTCGATCGCGGTGGCAATGCCTTCGACACCGCCTTCGTCTATGGCAATGGCTCCATGGAGACGCTGCTGGGCCACTGGCACCAGCAACGCAACATCCGTTCGGACATGGTGATCATTGGCAAAGGGGCCCATACACCACACTGTTTTCCGGATCAGATCGGTCCACAGCTGGATGTCAGCCTGGAACGCCTGCAGACGGACACTGTGGATGTCTACTTCCTGCATCGTGACAACACAGATATTCCCGTTGGTGAGTTTGTGGATGCCCTGAATGCGGAAGTTGCGCGAGGTCGGATAAGGGTATTCGGCGGTTCCAACTGGACCCTGCCCAGAGTCCAGGCCGTTAACGCCTATGCGCGTGAGAACGGCAAACAGGGTTTTGCAGCGGTGTCCAACAATCTCTCTCTGGCGCGCATGGTCACGCCCATCTGGCCAGGCGTCGAATCATCATGGGATCCAGCGTTTCGGTCGTACCTGAAAGACAGCGGTACCGCGCTGATGCCCTGGTCATCTCAGGCACGAGGGTTCTTTACGCCCTGGGTTGATGCGGTACTCGCTGAGCAGGGCCAGCGCGCAGGTGCTGGCACCCGTGTCGAGCCAACCATCGATGAACTGCAGCGCACCTGGTTTGCCGAAGACAACTTCGAACGGCGACGCCGCGCGTTCAGTCTGGCCAACAGCCTCGGCACCAGCGCCATCAACATCGCGCTTGCCTACGTGCTTCGGCAGGCATTCCCGGTTTTCGCGCTCATTGGTCCACGCACGCTGGCCGAGCTAGACAGTTGCATCAACGCGCTTGCGCTCAAGCTGACCGCTGCCCAGATCGCCTGGCTGAATCTCGAATCGAACTCGCTCTGAGGATCCTCTGAACAAGTCACTGAAGCGACTTGCCAACCTCTATTGGACAAAAATTAGGCAACCGATGAAGTTGGCAGATTCAGTCATGAGACGTCGAGTAAAATCGCCCTGATCGGGTCGGGGTAACGGGATTGCGCCCGTCACCCCTCCCACACCACCGGACATGCGGACCCGCATCCGGCGGTTGGACTCATCGAAAACAA
>JAYSTS010000343.1:0-10609 GCA_043719475.1 Gammaproteobacteria bacterium
TGTTGGCTCGCGCGACATGACGCACCTGCAAAGCAGAAACAGGCGCCTGTCCATCCGCGATCAGACATTGATTGAGAAGACGCGCTGCAAGAAACGTCATTTCCTGATGAACATCGTCCGGGTAAGCCACTGCAATAGCCGGCCAGACCAGCATCAATGAAAGCAGCCATCGGCGCGCGGGCCGACTCTTAATGGTTTGCCTGAGGTTCCTCTGAACAAGTCGCTCCTGCGACTTGTTCAGATCGGAACGCTTGTTCAGAGCTTCCCTAAACAATTCGCGCAACGTGTTCATCGCTATCCAGCTTCATGCACAGTTCTGCTACGGTCGCAGTGGTTCCGGGCCATACAAATTCCGGCGCGATCTCGTTCAGCGGGATCATGACAAACGCGCGCTGCGTTGCGCGTGGATGCGGCAGGACAAAGTCCGGTGAATCTAGGACAAGATCACCGAAGGCGAGTACGTCAAGGTCAAGCACACGGGGCGCGTTGCGAATGGTCGCAACACCTCGGCCATAGGTACGCTCCAGAGATTTCAGATCTCCCAATAAACCCTGAGCAGTCAAGCCAGCGCGAGGCGTAAATGCCGCCGCAGCATTGATGAACTCGGTGCTGTCTGCGGGACAGTCAACCGGCGATGTCCGGTACAGCGATGACATGACAAATCGGTCGTTCGCAAAAGTCTGCAGTGTCTGCAGGGCATCGACCACGACGGCGACACTCGATTTTTGCTGCCAGGGCAGATTACTGCCCAGACCGATCAGAACCAGTGGAGAAACGTGCATGGCCACATATTAGCCTCAATTCGACAATATCTACGTAACCGAAAATGCTGCGCAGGGGTATTTAAGAGCTTCGGAACGATTGACTGGAGAGAAGGTCGGGATTGCAGCAGAAATCAAGCCGTAAGGTCACAACCAATGAAGTTGGCAGATTCAGTAGTGGGACGTCGAATAAAAAACGTCCTGTCGGCGATCTCCTGATCGCGAACCGTTGGTTCCGTGACTTTGTGGGAGAGATCTCCTGATCGCGATCTTCGATGATCCCAACAATCGCGGTCAGGAGACCGCACAAGAGACCACAAAGTCACGATACCCAATGTCTTCCACAAGAGACCACTAAGTAAGTCACGATACCCAATGTCTGTGGGAGCGATCTCCTGATCGCGATTTTTGTAACAGTCCATGTCGAAAATCGGCACAGGATGAATCGTTGGGGCGACGTTTACGTTGTGCGCCTGCAACGTTACCGATCATTGTCGAATCAAGGTTAGCGGAGTGCCGCTGTCATTGGTTGCCCTGTCATGGGTTGTCCTGGCATGAGTTGTCCTGTAGCAAATGGCCAGTTGCTTTGGCACACTCCCTTGACAGCACATACACCACACACACCACGCACACCACACACACCACATAAGCGACATCAAAACGGGATAACCCAGCAGAGGGTTAACCGAAAGAGGGGAAACATGAAGGCTGCCGTACTGCGCGAGATCAACAAGCCACTGTCCATTGAAAACATCAGCCACGGCAAACCTGGCCCGCGGGAGGTGCTGGTTCGCACCGTCGCCGCCGGTGTCTGCCATTCAGACCTGCACTTCCAGAACGGTTCATATCCCTACCCTCTGCCGGCCGTGCTCGGGCATGAGAGCGCAGGTGTTGTCGAAGCAGTTGGCAGCGACGTGCATTACGTCAAACCAGGCGATCACGTGATCACCTGCCTGAGCGCGTTCTGCGGCCACTGCGAACCTTGCCTGACTGGCCACATGTCCCTGTGCCAGGAGCCAGAACTGCAACGCGGACCCTCTCAGGAACCACGTCTGGGCTCACAGAAAGAACCCATGTTCCAGTTCCTGAATCTGTCTTCGTTTGCCGAATACATGCTGGTTCACGAGCACACCATCGCCAAGATCCGGCCGGATATGCCACTGGATCGGGCCTGCCTGATCGGTTGTGGTGTCACGACGGGTGTCGGTGCGGTCATTCACACCGCCAAAGTTGAACCCGGCGCGACCGTCGCCGTGATCGGTTGTGGTGGTGTTGGACTATCAGCCATCAACGGCGCGGCCATCGCTGGTGCATCACGCATCATCGCCGTCGACATGGTGGCATCCAAACTGGAGCTGGCCCGCAAATTCGGCGCCACCGACGTGGTCAATGCCAAGGAAGTCGACGCCATCGAAGCGGTGCGCGAACTCACCGGCGGCGGCGTGCATTATTCGTTCGAGGCCATCGGCCTGAAAAAAACCGCTGAGCAATCATTCAAGATGTTGCGGCGCGGTGGAACCGCAACCGTGATCGGCATGATTCCGGTCGGCACCATGGTCGAGTTCCACGGACCAGAGTTCCTTATGGAGCGCAAGATCCAGGGTTCCAACATGGGTTCCAACAGATTCCGCGTCGACATGCCACGCTTCGTCGAATTTTATCTACAGGGCCGGTTGCATCTGGACGATCTGATCTCACGCCGAATCAAACTGGAAGACGTGAATGAAGGTCTTGATTCGCTGCTGACCGGAGAAGTGGCGCGCAGCGTCATCATGTTCGATTGATCTCAATTGGACAAAATTTACCCAACCGAAAATACTGCGCAGGGGTATTCAGAGCTTCGGAGCGATTGACTGGAGAATTGACTGGAAAGCAGGTCGGGCGTGCAGCGGAAATCAAACCGTAAGGTCACGACCCCTGAAGTTGGCAGATCCAGTCATGAGACGTCGAGTAAATCCGCCCTGTGGGAGCGATCTTGCGATTGCGAACCGTTGGTTCCGTGGCTTTGTGGGAGCGATCTCCTGATCGCGATCTTCGATGATCCCAACAATCACAGTCAGGAGACCGCTCCCACAAGAGACCACAAAGTCACGATACCCAATGTCTGTGGGAGCGATCTCCTGATCGCGATTTTCCGCTCGGCATCGCGGTCGGGAGACCGCTCCTACAGCTGGTGGGGCTGCCCGACGCCGCGACGCGTTGTGCGTCGGAAGCGGTAACGATTATTGTCGAATCAAGGTTAGACTCCGGCGCATTTGCACGCTACGCAACCGCCAACGACTTCGGTGCAGCCCTCGGACCTTTGGCGGCCTGGATCATGATTGGACAGCTGGATAATCCCTTCGCATCCCTGACGGTCGGCGCGGTAGTCTGTGCTGCGACAATCGCGGTGGTGTTCACCGATCGTGAGTACCGTGTGGGTGATTCACTCAACCGCCGAATCGAATCGTCCCAGCGCACAACCGACGGCAAAAATCGGTAACAACGAGGTGTAGAACTGCAGATCACCTGGAGCCTGCGCGACAGCAGCAGCGGCAATCAGGGTACGAATCTCGAAACCACCCTGGCCCGCATCCCGGTAGGTTTCCGCATCGGTGTACGACAGCAATGCTGCCTTGTCAGCGCTGAACAGTCGCTGTAGGAACAAGCGATCCCACGCTTCGTTGATCTTGCCGGAATCGGGTGTAGCCGGCCAATGACTGATACCGCCCGTGCCCAGTACCGCAACACGCACCTTCACCTCGTCGATAGCGCGCCGCAAGGCTTCGCCAAACGCCCATACCCGATGCAAAGGTGCAAGCGGTGGTCCCTGGCAATTGATGTTTACCGGAATCAGCGGGTAACGATTATCGGGATCGAGGAAGTGCAGAGGCACCATCAGGCCATGATCACAGCGCCACTCCTCCGCATAGGCCACGTCGACACTGTGCATGACGGCCTGAGTCAAACGCAGCGCAAGGTCAGGAGCCCCGGTTATGCGCCGCAGTGGAATATTGAGCCATGCCGGATCTTCAATAGGCCCGGTGTGGTAGTCACCAACGCCGAGGCAGAACGCCGGCATGTTGTTCATGAAAAAGTTGGCGAAGTGCTCAGCCGCGATCAACAACAGCACATCAGGTTTCGCCGCTGCGATCTCATCCCGTTGTGTTGCCAGCGCGGCATAGAGCGCATCGCGTTCGGCGGTGTTCTCAACCAGATGCGCACGTCCAGTGATGCCCGGCGCATGACTGACGATACCGGTATAGACCAGCGTCACTGCTGCTGGTCCGTAGCCGTTTGCCGCTCACTGTCACCCACCATCGCATACACCCCGGCACGAACCGGCCCGTGTTTCCGAACGCCTTCTCGCATCAACTCGAGATAATCGAACCAGGCGATCCCCAACAGCGCCGCAAAGTGCATGAGAATCTGACCATTGACGCCTAACACATATAGAAGCCCGATATCACCCTCGAGGAAAGCAGCACGCTCCTGCATCGACAGTTCATATCGATCCGCGAGTTGTGCCGGCTGCTTGCGAAAGAGCGCCTTCGTCTCGTCGTCACGATTGAGTTGGTACAGCAGCTTCTGCAACTGGTAAAGACTCATGATTGGCCGAGCGTCGGAATCACGTGCGTATCCATCGCGATGCACACATTCTTGGTTTCCATGTAGAAGTCGAAACTGTAGTCACCGCCATCTCGGCCGATACCACTGGCCTTCATGCCTCCAAATGGCGATGGCAGATGGCGATTGTTTTCCGAATTCACCCACACCATACCCGCGTCGAGATCACGCGCCATTCGCATGGCTCGGCCTACATTACTGGTCCACAGATAGCCGGCGAGACCAAAGGTTACACCGTTCGCTTTTTCCAGCGCATCGGCTTCATCCGTGAACTTGAGGGTCGTCAGGACCGGACCGAAGATTTCTTCCTGGGCGATCGCCATCTCCGGGGTTGCATGGGTAAACAACGTCGGCATGACATAGTTTCCGCCCGTCAGCTGCGCATGGCGCACACCGCCCGCCGTTATGCTCGCACCACTGTGGGTTGCCTTGTCAAAATAGCTACAGACCTTGTCCAGATGCGCGGGATGAATCAGCGGTCCTACCTCGGTTGCAGGATCGAGTGGATGACCTACCGTAAGCCCTGCGATCCGGAGGCGAAGTTTCTCGACGAACTGATCATGAATCGATTCCTGCACGAGCAAACGACTCGACGACGTGCATCGCTCGCCGTTCAGGCTGTAGATCATGAAAATCACCGCCTCCAGTGCGCGATCCAGGTCAGCATCGGCAAACACGATGACCGGGTTCTTGCCACCCAGTTCAAAGTGAACCCGCTTCAGCGTCGACGCGCCCTGCGCCATGATCGCGCGTCCCGTGGCGGTGTCACCGACGAAGGCAATCGCCTTGATCAGCGGATGTTGGGTCAATGCTTTTCCGGCTACTTCTCCGGTGCCGTGCACGGTGTTCAGCACGCCCGCTGGCAAGCCCGCTTCATGCAGTATTTCCACCAGGAGTTGAGCAGACATCGGTGACCACTCCGCCGGCTTGTGTACCACCGTGCAGCCGGCAGCCAGCGCCGGTGCAATCTTCCAGGTTGACAGCATGAACGGTGTGTTCCAGGGCGTGATCACGCCCACCGGACCAATGGGCTGGCGCAGTGTGTAGTTCAGATGATCGGTCGCAGGCAGCGACTGTCCGTCCCGAGCACCTGGTGCCCGATCGGCGAAAAACCTGAAATTCTCCGCGCCTCGCAGTGCTGCTTTGCTCATGAACCGCAAGGCTTGACCGGTGTCATGGCTTTCTACCAGCGCGATGTCACGGGCTCTGGCTTCGATCGCGTCTGCCAGCTTGTGTAACAGTGCACGTCGTTCATCACCTGGTTTATCGCGCCAAGCGGGGAACGCGCGCGATGCTGCGGTACACGCCAGTTCAATCTCAGCCGGTGTGCCGGCAGCGACTGTGCAGATTGGCGAGTTATCCACTGGACAGAGGTTACTGAAAACCGCCCCTGCTCCAGCATGCGGTCGACCATCGATGAAATGGGGAATGGGTGACTGGCGAAAGCGTTCAATCAGCGGAGCCAGTGCTCGCAGGTTTTGGAGGAGCGCCGTAGTCGACACTGCACTGGAATCCGGATTGGCCACAGGTGCTTCTCGTTTGTGTTCATGACAGGCGTTAAATACACTCCGGTCCGCATCAGGGTCAAGCTGCGAACACTGCCGGCAGACCCCCACAGCGAAGGATGACCAATGTCTGCGACCACAACGCGCTATCACGAAGTCGCCAGAATCCTGCATTGGCTGATCGCTGGACTGATACTGCTGCAATATGCGCTGGCCAGCATGGCCGAAGAGGCGTCGTCCGACCTGCAGGAACTGGCGCTGCTGGCAAATCACAAGTCGGTTGGCATGACGATACTCATGCTGGCCGTCGTCCGAGTTATCTGGCGTTTTACCCACTCAGTTCCAGCCTTGCCAGTATCGATGCCACGCTGGCAGGTTCGTGTCTCCAGCGTCAGTCACGCTCTGCTTTATTTCCTGATTTTTGCCCTGCCACTGAGTGGCTGGCTGTTCTCATCAGCTACTGCCTACTCGGTGAGCTGGTTCAATGTGTTCGTGTTTCCCGATCTGATCGGAGGCAACGAAAATCGTGCTGAACTGCTTGAAGAGGTTCACGAAGCACTTGCAACAGTGCTCTTCGTGCTGGCACTGCTACACATCCTCGCCGCCCTCAAACACGGGCTGTTTGATCGTGATGGGGTGCTCGGTCGCATGTCGTCCTGGCTGTCTATCGGTTTGTTTGCGATCGCATTCATGGTGGGTGTCACCCTGCTTTCCGTACCAAAACCGTCGGACTCTCCCGCTGCCACGACAGCCGCGGCCCCTCAAGCGGCGGCGCCTCATGCCGGTGAAACCGTTGCACCAGCAACGGCGGTCATGATCGATACGACACTCCCGCTCTGGAACATCGACAAGAGTCAGAGTGTCATCCGCTTTACCGCTGATCAGGCTGGCGCACCTTTCACCGGCTCCTGGCAACAATGGTATGCAGACATTCGCTTTGATCCGCACAATCTTGCCGCCAGCAGTGCGCGTGTTCGAGTCGATGCCACCTCGCCGGCTACGGGTGACAGCGATCGTGACACCACCCTGCTCAAATCGGAATGGTTCGATAGCAGCGTGCATCCGGAGATCATCTTTCGCAGCATCGGTATCTTTGTTGTGGAAACCGGCGGTTATCTGGCAACCGGCACACTACGCATCCGCAACAATGAACATCCGATTCGTCTGACTTTTACGCACCAACTTGTGGATGGCAAAGACATCATCACAGGATCGGTGGACCTTGATCGCATCGAACTCGGCATTGGTACTGGCGAATGGACTGATACCAGCTGGGTCGGGCAGCATGTGAGGCTCGAATTCCAGGTCGTGGGCACGCAATGAACGTGGATGCACTTGTCACACTCTCCATTCACTGGTTTCTAGCCGCGGTATTTGCGCTGGCGTTTGACCACAAGATTACTGACTTTCCCCGCTTTGCAGCCGTATTGCGCGCATGGCGCATAGTTCCCCAACAGGCCACACACGGTGTTGCCTATGCTGTCTCGATCGCCGAGTTCATCACCGTGATTACCAATCTGCTGGCGATGCGCGTCGGTCTTTTGTTCGCGGCCATGATTCTCCTGGCTTACGCAACGGGTATGCAGATCAACCGTCGCCGCGGTCGATCATTCATTGATTGTGGTTGCGGTGATGAGCCGGTGCCGCTGACCGCAGGGCTACTGGTTCGCAATGGTGTGCTTGTGCTGCTGGCTTGTATCGCGATGCAGCTCGTCACACCAGACCATGCATTTGCCCGGATGTCCTGGCTAGCAGTGCTGCAGAGCCTTGCTGCTGCAGCAGGTGCATTCGGAATCTACCGATGTGCCGAACTTCTGATGGCAAACGCAGCCCGATTCCGGCAATCCGGTTACAGTGCTGCCTGAAATGGAGTCGTTGATGTTGATCTCTCAGGTTCTGGTGTGGGTGGTGCTCCTCGGTCTGATCGCCGTGGTCTTTGCCCTCGCCCGCCAGATCGGCATCCTGCATGAGCGCATCGCGCCAGCCGGTGCGCTGATGGTCAACCAGCGCCTGAAGGCAGGCGATGCTGCGCCACCGGTGGCGGTTACCACACTCGCCGGCGAGAGTCTCATGGTCGGCGGTTCCGGACGTCGGCAATTGTTGTTCTACCTGGCGCCAGACTGTCCGATCTGCAAGAGCCTGCTGCCGATACTCCGATCGCTGGCAACTTCTACCCGAGACACGGGAGATACCGCGATTGTGCTGCTCAGCGATGGCGAGACCATCAAGCCACATCAGGACTATGTCACCGCCAACAAGCTGGAGCAGTTCCCGTATGCACTATCAGAGGAGGCTGGCCGAACCTACGGCGTTGGCAAACTGCCGTATGCCGTCTTGATCGATGCCAATGGTCGCATCGCCTCGCTTGGCATCGTCAACTCCCGCGAGCATCTGGAAAGCCTGTTCGAATCCGAACGACTGGGTGTCGCATCCATCCAGGATTATCTGGCCGCACGTCAGGGTAATCCCGTCAAGGAGTTCACGCCAAACAAACCCAAGTAGACAGGGCCAGCGCACCGACGATCATTTCATGCAACTCATTTCACGCAACTCATTTCACGCAACTCATTTCAAGCAACTCATTTCAAGCAACATGGCCATGCAGTTTTTGCATGTCAGCGCCCTCTTATGCACCTATACTGCCCGCCGTGGCGCAACAGGGCGTCACAAGTGCCAAGTGTTCGGGAATCCGGTTTGAATCCGGAACTGACCTCGCAACGGTAAATGAGTGATTGAAGCCCCGACTGTCGCTTACGCAGTCGGATACTTGTGAAGTTCGTCAACCCACGACTTCGAGGTATGGCCACTGTCCCGGCATGGATTGTTCCCAAACAATTCTGATCCAGGATGGGAAGGCGGTAACCATCAGGGAAAACGTCCCGCCTCATGAGTCCGGAGACCGGCTTGGCATTGTCAGGAACTCCCGTCCGAGGCAGACGGTTCATCGGAAACATTTCATGATCATTCGTTCCCGCATGGCGGTATGGCCGTTGGCCGGCTTGTTGCTGGCTGTTTTTTCCATTCAAGCTGAAGAGTCCACCGTCGACTCGCGCTTTGACAACACACTCCGCGAAGAGATCGTAGTGACCGCCAGTCGTGAGCCACGCGCCGCACGTGAGGTTGGCAGTGCGCTGTCCTGGCTCGATGGACGTCACATTGCTGCGCGCGAAACGCCATTTGCACCCGAACTACTCCGCGAAATACCGGGTCTGGCCGTCAATCGAGGCGGTCCGGTTGGCGGACTCACCCAGATTCGCATACGCGGCAGTGAGGGCAATCACACACTGGTGCTGATCGATGGCATTGAAGCGAATGACCCGGCCTTTGGATCGGAATTCAACTTTGCTTCCTTGCAGACTCTGGGCGTGAATCACATTGAAGTACTGCGCGGACCACAAAGCGCGCTATACGGAAGCGATGCCGTGGGTGGCGTGATCAGCTTTCGCAGTGCCTTACCGGATGCAGGCGAGCGGCAGCTTCTCGCCGATATCAACGGTGGTTCCCATGGCACCACACGCGCAGGCGTCAGCGGCGCGATTGGCGGTGAGGTCTTGCGTGCATCTCTGAGTGCATCTCAATACGAATCCGCAGGCATCAATGCATCCCGATCCGGCGCATCCCGATCCGATAAGGAAAAGGACGGCTATCGCACAAGGACAGTGAACGGCCTCGTGGAAGCGGATCTGCGCGACAATCTCAAATCGCGATTGATACTTCGGCAGACCGACAGCGAAGTCGAAGAGGACACGCAGGACTTCAACTTTCCATCCACGCCGACCCAGGGACTGTTGATCGACAGCGCGAACGAAACCGACTTTCATCAGCGTTATGGCCTCGCAGAAATCACTCACGGGGCAACCGGTGATTTTTTCACCCAGCGACTGGCGATCTCATACGCTGGCACGAACAATCACTTCCGTGACCGCGGACAAACCACAGCCTCATCACGAGGTACTCGTCGCAAGGCGGAATACGATGTTTCCCTGCACTTCGGTTCTGACAGGTTGTCACACACACTGACGGCAGGGCTGCAACACGAAGAACTCCTGTTCCGGTATCGCGTGGCTGACTTTGCCGCCGCCAATCAGAATCGCACCGATGATCAAACCAGCGGCGTGCTGGAATATGCTTTTGGCTTCGATGATCGGTTCTGGTTCTCGCTGTCCGGACGACAAGACCGCAATGATCGGTTTGATGACGCAACCACGTGGCGCGGTACCGCGTCCTGGTTGCTGCCCACTTCCGGAACCCGGTTCCACGCAAGCATCGGCGAGGGAATAACCAACCCGGGATTTTTCGAACTGTTTGGCTTCATTCCTTCGAGTTTCATCGGCAACAGCAATCTGCAACCGGAAACCTCCCTGGGTTACGACATCGGTATTGAACAATCCTTCTTCGAAGGCGCAGTACTGCTCGACCTGACCGCATTCTCGGCAGACTTGCGGGACGAGATCACGACCGAGTTCGACTTCAATACATTCAGCTCAACGCCAGTCAACCTGGATGGGAAAAGCGACCGCAAAGGCGTTGAAGTGTCTTTGCAGGCAGCGCTGAACGAGGTCTGGTCGATCACAGGCGGTTACACCTATGTCGATGCTGAAGATCGCGACGGTCTACGTGAAGTACGCAGGCCTCGTCACAGTGGCAGCCTGAACGTCAACTTCCGGTTCGGTGAAGGTCGTGGAAACGTCAATCTGGGCGCTATCCGGAACGGCGAGCAACTGGACAACGAGTTCA
>JAYSTS010000344.1:0-4237 GCA_043719475.1 Gammaproteobacteria bacterium
GCCATTTGCGGGACTTTCTGTGGGTGCACAAAGCTGGTCACTTCGATTCGTCGGTAGCCCGCCGCCAGCGCCCGATCAATCAACAGGAGTTTGTCTTCAGTACTGACCAGCGTGGATTCGTTCTGCAATCCATCGCGCGGGCTGACTTCCATCAGAGTGACTGTACTACGCATCATTTAGCTCCTGGTGTGTAGGAATCCTTGAGCGACACGGTTCGGTTGAATGTGGCCGGCAGCTGATCATCCTTGACAAAATAACCAACACGCTCGAACTGGAATCTCGATTCCGCAACATCGATGATCGCGGGCTCAACGTATCCCTTTGTTACATGCATTGACTCGGCATTGATCTGATTCAGGAAATCCTTGCTGTCAGGATCCGGAACCACAAACAAGCGCTCGTACAGACGCAGGTTGATCGGCCGACTGCGCGCAGCATCCACCCAATGAATGACGCCCTTTGGTTTGGCGCCACTGGTATCGGCGCCACTCCTGGAATTCGCCAGCAGGGAACAGTGCAACTCCACGACTTCGCCCGTGGTATCCCGGATGACCTCATCACAACGGATGATGTACGCATATCGCAAGCGGACAATGGTACCTGGTGACAACCGTTTGAAATCCCTGGCCGGATCGAGTGCAAAATCCTCTCTTTCGATGAAGATCAATGCCGCAAAAGGAATATCCCGTTCACCCAGCTCGGCACGTTTCGGATGCCAGGGTGCTCGCAGCATTTCCTGATGGTCCGCTGGCAGGTTGGTAATCAGGACCTTGAGCGGATCAAGCACCGCCATGCCCCGTGCTGCCGTGGATTCGAGATCGGCCCGAATGCAGAACTCCAGCAACTCCATTTCGATGCGGTTGTCTTGTTTGGTGACACCCACGCGCGCACAAAAATCCCTGATGGATTCCGGCGTATAACCTCGCCTGCGCAGTCCGGCGATGGTCGGCATCCGTGGATCGTCCCAGCCCTCAACATGGTGCTCATCCACCAATCGATGCAGGAGCCGCTTGCTCATCACCGTATATTCGAGGCCGAGACGGGAGAACTCGATCTGCGGTGGATGGAAATTCACATTGATGTTGTCGAGCACCCAGTCGTACAGCGGTCGATGGTCTTCAAATTCAAGTGTGCACAGGGAATGTGAAATTCCTTCCAGCGCATCACAGATACAGTGTGTGTAGTCGTATGTGGGGTAGATGGGCCAGTCCATGCCTGTCCGCTGATGCGCCACCTTGCGAATCCGGTAAAGCACCGGGTCCCGCAAGTTGATGTTCGGGGACGACATGTCGATCCTGGCCCGGAGCACATACTCACCGTCGCTGAATTCACCGTTCCGCATACGCGTGAACAGATCGAGATTGTCCGCTACCGAGCGATTCCGATCCGGACTCGGTCGGCCGGGCTGCGTCAATGTGCCTCGAAACTCTCGCATCTGCACTTGATCAAGGCTGCATACAAAGGCCGAGCCCGCCCGGATCAGCTCGATCGCAAAATCGTAGAGCTGCTGAAAATAGTCCGATGCGTAGGTGAGTTTTTGCCCCCAGTCAAACCCCAGCCAAAGGACATCACGTTTGATTGACTCAACGTAGACGTCATCCTCTTTGACCGGATTGGTGTCATCGAACCGCAGATAGGTGACACCATCATGTTCGATGGCCACACCGAAGTTGAGGCAGATGCTCTTGGCATGGCCGATGTGCAGGAAACCGTTCGGCTCGGGCGGAAAACGGGTGACCACACCGCCACTGAGACGGTTGGCCTGCAAGTCCTGCCGAATCCGCGTGCGTATGAAATCCACACCGCCTGACTTCTCTGCCTCAGTCATGATGGAACCGCACCGATGAACACTCCAGTTTTTGTTCGCCCTCAGTTTACTCCATAGCTTCGGTTTCCAGTTTTACATTCCAGAATCTGAGCTAGGCTTTCCGTATGGACAGAACAAACCAAAACAAGGAATCACTGGCTGATCTGCTGCGTCAGGCAAAACGCGCGCAGGAGATCATCGGTGCCGTCAACTTCAGCAAGATCGCCACGCACGATTCCGACGAGGTCGGCAAGCTGAGAGGTATTACCGAAGCGCTTGAGCGGCTTTCAGAAGGCGAAGATGTGGATCGCGTCGACGGTGTCGACGAGGTCCACAATACTGATCCGCGAAGGGCTTGGGTCTCGGACCTCATGGAACTTCTGGACAAGGCCGGCCACAGTGAGCGCATCGGTCGCGTCTTTGCGATCGGAAGCGGAGAAGAGCGGGGTCGCATGAAACCTCTGGACATGGTGCCGCATCGCGAGGGGATCCCCCTCCACGACCTCTGTCTGGCGCCCAACTACGCACCCAGCGAGGGGGCACACGCACTGTTCATATCCGCAACCGGTGTGTTTTCGGCACACGCCGCCCAACCTTTCAACCGGCACAAGTGGAAGATTCTGCGCAGTCAACGGTACGACAGCGAAGCCGAGCTGCTGGCCATCATCGGCCACTATCTGAATCCGCCCGAGTCCTGATCCCGCTACAATCGGATCTTTCCAAAGTCCGGGCTAGAGCCCGCACTATTCATGAATGACCTACTGCGGACGCCGATAGCAGCAAAAACACAGGGCGTGCTCCCTCCGCGTGCTCGACGTGCTATCAAGCACGCCTGTGCGCGCTACGGTCCGCGCCACCCCGCGTTTTCACTACTCTCGACGCCCTCGCTACGATCCTTCATGAATAGTGCGGGCTAGGGTGTGATCAGGGTTCTGACAGGGCTACTGCTGACACTCGGCCTGACAACCATGTTATGGACTCAGCAACACCAATTGCCCTCGGTTCTTTTGCTGAGTCGACTCCTCATTGGCGAAAACTGGTACGCCATCACTCTGCATGATCAGCACGTTGGTTATCTGCACACGCGAGCCCAGGCTGAGCCGGACGGAAACTGGCGATACTCCACCCACACGCATCTCCTCATGCAGGCCGGAGAGCCCGTCAGCATAAGGAAGTCGCTGGTATTTGCGGCTCGAGCGCCTTACTTCCTGATCTGGGCCGAACAACAAACTCGGCGGGGTCGAAACCCGCCGGAACTCGTACGGCTCGAGGCGCGCGAAGACGGTCGGCTGATTCGATTCGCAGGTAGTGCCAAACACAGTGAGCCAGGATTTGTCTTTACCCTCGAAAACTACCTTCAGATCGAACACTGGCTGCGGGATGAACAGCCCCCGGAAGGTTCACGCATGCGCGCGCCAACCCTGACTTTTGATGGAACAAAGCTTGGGACCACGCACTACACACTTCGATCGAGAGACGAGGGTGGTTTTGTGCTCAGCAGCGAGGGCGCCATTGGCAGGACCACGACTCACCTCAACGCTGATTTCATGGCTGATCTGATTGAAGTTGGAGACGCGTTCCGTTTTACATTGACTGACCAGGCCGAAGCGCTTGCGGTGACAAGTCCCGCGTTCAAGACGTCCTATCTGCTTCCCGTCGAGAGTCGACTGCACAAAACCAGTCAGATCAGAAACATGACGCTCGAGGTGATCAGCCAAAGCGAATCGAAACCCATCATGTCGATCAGTGCACATCGCCAGTGGCTGTCGGACGGTGTCGATGCCGATGAATCCAATCGGACGTCTCCGGTTGACCTCATTCCGGCGCTGGCCGCCATGGCAGAGGCAATCCTTGCACAGATGCCCACTGACCTCGATGCGCGTGCTGCGAAGCATGCACAACTGGCTAATCTCGTGCTGACCGCCGTTCATCAACGACTCGAATACCGCGAATCTGCACCAGTGGGCTCGCTTGCGCGGGTGCTCGAACGCGGTTATGGGGAGTGCACTGATTTTGCGGATCTCTTCACCGCCTTGGCCCGCGCGACTGGTTTGCCTGCGCGCACGGTCATCGGCCTTGCATACCAGGACCACGAACCCTATGGATTCGCATTTCACGCCTGGAACGAGGCGAGGGTAGATGGCCGATGGCAGGTTATCGATCCGACCTGGAATCAACGATTCGCCGACGCGACACACTTGCCGCTCTCGGATCGGGCACTTGCCAATCTGAAGTTCTGGGGTTCGCAACAGGACGCTCGCATCATCGTCAGTGACATCGTGCGTGACTCGGCCGACAGTCGGCGTTCAGGAAGGTCTGACTAGCCTTGGTTCGACAATAATCGGTAACGCTGCAGGCGCACAACGCACACGTCGCCCCAACGATTCATCCTGTGCCGATTTTCGACATGGACCGTTACAAAAATCGCGA
>JAYSTS010000345.1:0-34095 GCA_043719475.1 Gammaproteobacteria bacterium
CCGCTGCGAACCGCGCGGCCAAGCGCGCGCAGGTGCGCCGCAGTGTTGGTATTGAGCGCTGGATCATCCACCAGCGTGTCGACTTCACCCGGGTCCACACCACTGCGCCGCTTACCTGCTGCATCAACCAGATGTGACAAAGCGTCAAACGCGATGAGCTTGTCGGCGTGTAGGGCGATAGCAACTTCTGCCGCCAGCTCCGCTGCAGCCAGATTGAAGACTTGTCCAGATGGCGAGTAACCCAGTGGCGAGATCAGCGCGATAGCGCCATGTTCAAGCACTGCAGCCAGCTGGCCGGTACGCACCTTGCGTACCTTGCCGGTAAACAGGTGGTCGACACCGTCGATCACACCGATAGGTCGTGCCGTGACGAAGTTGCCGGAGACGACCGTGATATCGGTGTTGTGCATGGGTGTTGCCGGCAGGCCCATGGAAAACAGGGCTTCGATCTGACTGCGGATCTGTCCGTTGACGGCGGTAATGTGCGCCATGCTTCCGTCGTCGGTGACGCGTCTGCCGGACACGAAGGTCGACCCGGCAAGCTCCGCATCCAGCTGTTCGCGGCAGCCATGCACCACCACCAGGCGCACACCCAATGTCTGCAGGAGCGCGAGGTCATGCACGATGTTGGTGAGATTTGCCTGCGCAATGGCATCCGCGCCGAGCAGCACGACAAAGGTCTTGCGACGATGTGCGCTGATGTACGGGGTGGAATCCCGGAACCAGCTGCTGTAGACGTGTGTATCCACCTGCAATATTTCCGATGCTTGTTCGAGCGGAGCGGGAGTCTACCCGTTCAGGCAATAGCGTTCGATGACGCCGGTCAGGATGTTTATGCCGGGCTGCACATGCCCACGGCTGAGAAACTCTTCGGGCTGATGCGCCTGATCAATACTGCCAGCGCCGAAAATCACGGTCTCCATGCCCAGGCTCTGAAAAAATGGCCCCTCGGTTCCAAATGCCACCGTCTGCGGTGCACGGCCGCTCAGGCGGGCCAGGGTCTGCACCAGATCACCGTTTGGATCAGTGGCAAACGCGGGCAGTGGCGGGTAGAACGGCGTGATGCAGCAGGTCGTACCAAACATCCGGGAGACACGCTGAACCCGACTGCTGAGCTCCTCGAAGATATCGTCGATGTGCATGCCTGGCAGCAGTCGCAGATCAATCTGCAATTCGGCATGACCACAGATCCGGTTCGGGTTATCACCCGCTCGCAGACAGCCCAGGTTCAGGGTTGGCACATCGATTTGGAAAGCCGGGTTGCGATATCGAACCGCAAGCTCCTGTCTGAACAACAGGAGTTCGCCCATCACACCGTGCATGGCGTCGAGCGCGTTGTTGCCCAGACTCGGGTCGGATGAATGCCCGGACGCGCCCTGCAAACCGATGGACAGCATCATGATGCCCTTGTGGGCGTACACCGGAGTCAGGCCGGTTGGTTCACCGATGATCGCGCAAGCCGCCTTCGGCTCACCCCGTGCCGCAAGAAAGCGGGCACCGGCCATTGAACTTTCTTCATCGGAGGTGGCGACGATCGTCAGCGGCGCTTTCAGCTGGCTGGCCTTGAATTGAGAGGCTGCCGCCATTGCCAGCGGAAAAAATCCCTTCATGTCGCAACTGCCCAGGCCATACCAGGCGTCATCGGTCTGGCGCAGCGCAAACGGGTCACCCGCCCACAACTGTGCGTCGAACGGTACGGTATCCGTGTGACCGGCGAGTACCAGACCGCCTTCTCCTGTGCCCAGTCGTGCGATCAGGTTGCCTTTGCCGGGTTTATCAGGCAGCGGAATCACCTCGGTGCTGAAGCCCAAGTCCGTAAGCCAGGTCGCCAGGCGATGGATGACGCCCAAATTGCTCTGGTCGAGGTCTGCCTGGGTCGAGCTGATCGACGGACAGGCGACCAGCTCGGCCAGCATGATTTCAAACTCTGGGATCGGCTTTGACAAGGAAAGGTCCGGTAGATGGGTGAATTGTAGGCGTTTTACGCACAAGCTTGTTGTGTGATCTGCCGCAAGTGCAGGGGTTGCCTACCTTGCAAAAGGCGGTCAGTGCCAGTTAACTGACCACTGATCTTAGGCCCCGAAGGATTGCGTGTGGCTGAAACCCAGGATGTGAAACCCGGCAAAGTCAGGTTTGCACCGCTACCGGATGAGCGGCGGATCGACCTGCCCGGGTTATTGGATGACCTGGTTGGCGAGGGGTTCATCAGCCGTCGACAGGCCGAAGACATCCTCATTGCACCGCGCACCAAGCGCGAGCTATCGCTGCACCCGATCGAGATCGTAGCTGCCCGGGAATACGAGAGCCGCAGTCGGCCTGGCTCCAAGCTGGATCTGGACACCATGACCATTTGGCTGGCGGCCAAGGCTGCGCAGCCCTATTTGCGAATTGATCCACTCAAGATCAACGTCACGGCAGTAACCGAAGTGATGTCGTATGCATTTGCGCAGCGACATAACATACTCGTTGTAGAGGTGGCCGAAGATTTGGTCGTCATCGCCAGCGGCCAGCCCTTCATGTTCCAGTGGGAAGGGATGCTGACGCAGACCCTGCGGGGTCGGCGCATCAAGCGGGTGGTTGCGAATCCGGCCGATATCGGTCGGTACATGCTCGAGTTCTACACCATGGCCCGCTCGGTTGCGAAAGCATCGGAAGCCGGGCTGGAAGTCTCGGCAGTCACCAACCTCGAGCAGTTGCTCGAACTTGGGCAGATGAAGTCCCCGGATGCCAACGACTCGCACGTCGTGAACATTGTGGACTGGTTGCTCAATTATGCGTTCGAACAACGTGCCAGTGACATACACATCGAGCCACGTCGGGACAAGGGCAATATCCGGTTCCGCATCGATGGTGTGCTGCATCCTGTTTATGAACTGCCACCGGCCGTCAATACGGCCGTTGTCAGTCGACTGAAGATACTGGGCCGAATGGATGTTGCAGAGAAGCGACGTCCGCAGGATGGTCGAATCAAGACCAAGCGGGCCAACGGCGACGAAGTGGAGTTGCGCCTGTCGACACTGCCCACTGCGTTCGGCGAAAAGATGGTGATGCGGATCTTCGATCCGGATGTCCTGCTGCGAAACTTTCAGGAACTCGGTCTGGTGGGTGATGATCTCTCGCGCTGGCAGGGCATGACACAGGCTAACAATGGCATTGTGCTGGTGACTGGCCCCACCGGCTCAGGGAAAACGACGACGCTGTATTCGACACTCAAGCAACTGGCTACGCCTGAAGTCAACGTCTGCACCATTGAAGATCCGATCGAGATGGTGGAGCCGCAATTCAACCAGATGCAAGTGCAACACAACATTGATGTTGGTTTCGCAGATGGTGTACGTGCGCTGCTTCGTCAGGACCCGGACATTATCATGGTCGGCGAGATTCGCGATCTCGAAACGGCTGAAATGGCGATTCAGGCTGCACTGACAGGACACCTGGTCATTTCCACACTTCACACCAATGATGCGCCGACTGCGGTGACACGGCTGCTTGATCTCGGACTGCCGAGTTACATGATCAAGGCGACGGTGCTCGGTGTCATGGCACAACGCCTGGTGCGCACGCTCTGTCCTCATTGCAAGGCAGAAGAACCGCTGGATGAAGCCGCCTGGCAATTATTGACTCGGCCTTTTAAGGTGAAGTCGCCGCAGCGCGTGTGTGCGCCTGTTGGCTGTCTGGAGTGTCGGGATACGGGGTTTTATGGCCGAATCGGGCTCTATGAGGTGATGACGTTGTCCGAGTCTCTGCAAGAGCAGATCAAGGAAGCGGCTGATGTTGACAGCATGCGACGTCAGGCCATGAAAGAAGGCATGCGTACCTTGCGTCTGGCTGGCGCGCAAAAAGTAGGCGCAGGACTGACCACCATCAACGAAGTGCTGCGCGTCGTTCCTATTTCACATGGTTGAACGGCAGCTCCTGCCGCTTAGCGAAGCACTGCATCAACAAGGCGTACAACGCTGTACCGAATCTGGACTGCCAATCGCACCTGAGTTGATTCGCACGCTCGCGCTCTCCCGGTTCGCTTCACACATCGCCAGTGTCGATCCTGAATGGATCAGGCAGGCGCTGCCATCATTTGACCAACCTGTAGACGTTGAAGCGATTCGCCTGACCATCACGCCTGCGTTGGCTGCAACCAATGACATTACCTCGGTCAAGCGTGCTCTGCGGAAGGCTCGCAACTGCGCTCAGTTTCATCTCATTCATCGGCACATCGCGGGCGTTGCCGCATACACGGAAGTGGTCACGTCGGCCTCGGCGCTGGCGGATACGTTCATTGACGCAGCGCTCGACTGGTGTCATCGCACACTCGTGGCGACCCGTGGTTTTGGTGAGCCTGTCAATGAAGCTGGTGAGCCCATGCAACTGGCTGTTATTGCACTGGGCAAGCTCGGAGCGCGCGAGCTGAATCTGTCTTCCGACATCGATCTGGTGCTGGCTTACCCGGAAAATGGGACCACCCGTGAAGGAAGAACCAGCCAACAGTTTTTTGTGCGCCTGGCGCAGATGCTGGTTGATGTCCTAGACCCGGTGACAGCAGACGGATTTGTCTATCGAACCGATTTACGGCTGCGGCCATGGGGTGAGAGTGGCCCGCTGGTGATGCACTTCGATGCCATGGAGGCTTACTTCGAAACCCAGGGTCGGGACTGGGAGCGTTACGCGTTCATCAAGGCTCGTGCATGCGCGGGTGATCGGGTGGCAGGCGAGCAGCTGCTGAGCCGCCTGGTTCCATTTGTGTATCGCAGGTACCTCGACTTTGGTGCGGTCCAGGCGCTGCGCGAAATGAAAGCGCGTATCCAGGCAGAGCAGCATGGCCAGAACAACATCAAGCTCGGCCCCGGTGGAATCCGGGAGGTCGAGTTTGGCGTGCAGGTCATGCAGCTGGTCTGGGGTGGACGTCAGCATGCGTGTCGGCAACCGGCACTTCTGGATGCGCTGCCGGAACTTGCGAGGTTTGGTCATGTTGATGCAACTTCGGTCGATGGATTGTGTCGTGCCTACGTGTTTCTGCGTGACCTTGAACATAGTCTCCAGGCGATCGCAGACCAGCAAACGCAGACGATTCCCGATGATCCCAATGAACAGGCGTTGATTGCCGCCATGATGGGCGCGGTCGATGCCCCAGGCCTGATGGCCGTGCTGGATCAGCATCGATCTCGTGTGCTGACTTTTTTCAACGGCGTGATTGCACCAGCCGACGCCGCTTCGGTGTTGGTGCCATGGGATGACATTGAAACGAGCGTCGCCGCCTTTGTTTTGGGGGAGCCTGCCATTGCGACGCAGGAGCTGACAGCGCTGAAGTCCGCACGAGATCGGTCCAGTGTTGGCCACGAAGGCCGTGAGCGACTGGATGCGCTGATGCCGGCGCTGCTTGAGGATCTGCGTGGTCGCGTCGATGCGGGATCATTGCTGGTTCGACTCGTGCCGATCCTGCGCTCGGTGCTGCGAAGGTCAGCGTATCTGGCCCTGCTGTACGAAAATCCTTCTGCGCGGCGAATGCTGGTGGATCTGGTCGCCCGTAGCCGATGGGTTGGTGAGCGACTGTGCGCACAGCCCATGCACCTGGATGCGCTGCTTGATGATCGTGACATCGATGAGTTGCCGAGCACTGCATCGCTGCGGTCCGCGATCTCAGAGCGCCTGGCGTTGGCGAGTGCCGGGGACGCCGAACGCAGGCTCGATATCCTGCGTGAGTTTCGTGAGCAGTACGGCTTTCGTATTGCGTTGGCGGAGCTGCGGGAGCGACTGCCGCTCATGCAGATCAGTGACTACTACACCTTCCTTGCCGAGGCGCTGCTGCAGGAGGCACTGGAGATGGCCTGGCAGGACTGTGAGGGGCCAGCCGACCGGCCTTTCATCATCATTGGTTATGGCAAGCTGGGTGGTCTTGAACTCGGGCCGGACTCCGACCTCGATCTCGTCTTTCTGCATGATTTCGAACCGGACCAGGCACCGATGCTGCAACGGCTGGCTCGTCGGCTGCTGCACATACTGACGACTAACACCTATCTTGGTGCGCTGTACCCCATCGATACACGACTTCGACCATCGGGCAACGCCGGCACCATGGTCACGAGTCTGGCCGGCTTTGTGGCCTATCAGGAGAATCGAGCCTGGACCTGGGAGCACCAGGCGCTGGTGCGCACCCGCAGTGTTGCCGGTGATCCGGGTTTGAGGGCTCGATTTGAAACGATCCGACTTGATCTGCTTCGGCGAGCACGCGACCAGGACACGTTAAAAAACGAAGTTGTGGCCATGCGGGCGCGCATGCAGAGCCACCAGCAGGTTGAAGCCGATCTCAAGCGCAGCGCCGGCGGTATCGTCGATATTGAATTTATGGTGCAATACCTGGTCCTTGCGCATGCCCACGAACACCCGCAACTCGCTGAATTTCCGGACAATGTACGAATTCTCGAAGTCGCGACCGCGTGCGGCGTGCTGCCACAGATCACCGCGCGTGCACTGACGGCGGCCTATCTTGCGCTGCGCGCCGAGTCGCATCGGCGGGCGCTGGATCTGCCAGATCGGGATCGGGCAGCCCGCTTGCTGCGCGATCATGAAGACGTGGTCAGGGGTACGTGGAACAGCTTGTTCGCCTGAAGCCGCCGACGTCCGCACGGACAGGCAGCCCGGAAACAAGCTGCCAACAGCCAAACAGAACGAGAATTTTTCACGATGACTCAGCCGAATTTTGCCGACCGGGATGGATTCATCTGGCAGGACGGAAAACTGGTGCCCTGGCGTGATGCCAAGGTGCATGTCCTTACCCATTCTCTGCACTACGGTGTGGGCGTGTTCGAAGGTGTGCGGTGTTACGACACCGCGCGGGGCCCGCAGGTATTCCGGTTGAATGAACACACCGACCGACTCTTCAAGTCGGCCCACATTCTTGGGCTGAAGATTCCGTTCACGCAGGCCGAAATCAACGAAGCCCACTGTGAAGTGCTGCGTGCCAACGATCTGAAGGAAGGATATCTGCGCCCACTGGTGTTTCTGGGCAGCGAAGCCATGGGCTTACGCGCTCAAGGGTTATCCGTGCGTACCGCGATTGCGGCCTGGGCCTGGCCGAACTACATGGATCCGGATTCACGCGAACGTGGCATCAAGGTTCGTACCTCGTCCTACACACGTCATCACGTCAACATCACGATGTGCAAGGCGAAGGCCATAGGCAACTACACCAATTCGATTCTGGCGCTGCACGAAGCACTCGAATCCGGATGTGATGAAGCCATGCTGCTCGATCCGGAAGGCTGTGTGGCCGAAGGCAGCGGTGAAAATATCTTCATCATTCGTGATGGTGTCCTGCATACCCCGGAGCTCACGTCCTGTCTGGATGGCATCACTCGTAACACGGTGTTCACGCTCGCTCGTGACGCAGGGCTGGAAGTGCGTGAACGGCGGATCACGCGTGACGAGGTGTACATCGCCGACGAAGCCTTTTTTACCGGTACTGCGGCGGAGGTATTGCCGATTCGAGAAGTCGACGGACGGCAGGTGGGTACCGGGCGGCGAGGACCGATTACCGAACGATTGCAGACTGCCTACTTCGATCAGGTGCGAGGTCGTGTGTCGACGCACCCGGAGTGGCAGACAGCGGTCGGTTGATCGACACGTGCGTGGTCAGGGATCGCCACCTCTGGACCGGTCGACGCAGGACCAGCCGATGCGCGACCAGCCGATGCGCGTGCTGATCGTTGCGCCGGCATGGGTAGGGGATATGGTCATGGCGCATACCCTCGTGCAGCTTCTTCAAGCCGATCATCCTGGGTGCGAGATACATATGCTCGCGCCGAAGTCGACAGCCATTCTGGGCACTCGTATGTCCGGGGTAACCCGCGTGCACGTCCTGGATGTTGAACATGGTGAATTCGGTGCGCGAAAGCGGTGGGCTGCCGGGCGAGCGATGCAGGCGCTTGGCTTTGATCAGGCGATCGTATTGCCCAACAGCTTCAAGTCAGCATGGGTTCCCTGGCTCGCCGGTATTCCGAAACGAACCGGCTGGCTCGGTGAGAGTCGGTACGGTTTGTTGAACGACCATCGTCGTCTTGACAAGAAGTCGCACGCGCTTCAGGTCGAGCGGTTCATGGCGCTTGCCCGCACGCCTGATCAGCCATTGCCCTCACCACTCCCTAAACCTCGTCTGCGTGCCGATGCGGAACAAGCCGGAATTCTGGTTCGACAATTTGGGTTGAGCCTGGACATGCCCGTAACCGTACTGTGCCCCGGCGCGGAATTCGGCCCTTCCAAACGTTGGCCAGAACAACATTACGCTGAGGTCGCGCGCCACATCGTCGACACGGGCGGGCAGGTTTGGCTCCTGGGTTCACCGAAGGACGCGCCAGTTGGCGAAAGCATCGCTGCACGGGTCGGCGGCGTGCATCAGTTGGCGGGCAAGACGACGCTTGAGAACGCCGTCGATCTGATGTCGATGGCACGTCGCGTGATCTGCAACGATTCGGGTTTGATGCATGTCGCTGCGGCACTCGATGTCCCGGTAATTGCCCTGTATGGTTCTACCTCACCGGACTTTACGCCGCCCATGTCCGAGCGGGCGGACATCCTGCGGCTTGGTCTGCCGTGCAGTCCGTGTTTTCAGCGAGAGTGTCCGCTCGGGCATCTTGATTGCTTGCGCAAACTTGCACCCGCACAAGTGATCCGGCTGTTATGACCTCGGCGCTACTCATCAAGATGTCTTCACTCGGTGATGTCGTTCACACGTTGCCGGCTGTAACGGATGCAGCGCTTGCCGGCGTGACTTTTGACTGGGTGGTTGAAGAAGCCTTTGCACCGATCGCTGCGCTGCATCCAGCCGTGCGTAACGTCATCCCGATTGCCTGGCGACGGTGGCGTCGCAACTTGCGCGCCAGCCGAGTCGAGATGCGGAATTTTCGCAATCGGCTGAAGAGTGAGCACTACGACGTGATCCTGGATTCACAAGGCCTTGCGAAGAGCTGGGCAGTCAGCTGGATTGCCGATGGCCAACTGCGCGCCGGGTATGCGGCGGATTCGGCTCGTGAGCGATTTGCGTCGCTGCTCGTTGACAAGGCGGTGCACGTACCGAAAGAGTGGCATGCCATTGACCGGCAACGACGATTGTTTGCGCAGGTGTTTGGTTATGCTCAACCTGCCGGGTTTGTTTATGGTATCGGCAGGCGTCACACCGAAGTTGACACTGAAGCGGCCAGAACATGCCTGATATTGCATGGTACGACATGGTCATCCAAGCACTACCCCGAGTCGTTCTGGCAGGAGCTGATCACCCTGGCCAGGGTGGATGGCTTCAATGTCGTGTTGACCTTTGGCAATGACGAGGAGCGCAAGCGCGCCGAACATCTTGCCGCTGCCGGTGCCACGATCTGGCCACAGCGTTCGTTGGCAGGCTTGTCGGAAGCGATAGCAGGTGTCTCAGTGGTTATTGGGGTAGATTCCGGCCTGACGCATCTCGCGGCGGCGCTTGATATTCCAACACTCGCACTGTACGGAAGCACCGATCCGGCATTGACCGGTGTGCGCGGTCACCACGCGGAAAGTCTCTCTGCCACGTTTCCCTGTGCCCCGTGCAGAAGCTCAACGTGCAAGTTTGCGACTGACAGGACCGTGCACGATGTCATGCCACCCTGTTATGGATCGCTGCCTCCGAGTCGGGTCTGGCAGGCAGCCAAACGTCAGTTGGCTCAAGCGTCATGATCCTCGGATTCGCCATCTTCAAGTACTTTCCATATGGTGGCGTCCAACGCGATCTCATGAAGCTGGTTCAAGGTTGTCTGGAAGCGGGTCACCGGATCCGTATCTATGTGATTCGCTGGAGCGGTCCGATTCCCGATGGCATTGAAGTGCGCATGGCGCCGGTCAGGGCCATATCCAATCACCGGCTGTACGAACGATTTGCCGACTGGGTGGCCATGGAGGAATTGCGGGAGCCGGTCGATCTGCTGATTGGCATGAACAAGATGCCGCGGATCGACGTGTATTACGCGGCCGATTCATGTTTCGAAGACAAGGCCATGAATCAGCGTGGTGTGCTGTACCGACTGACGCCACGTTATCGCAGTTTTCGAGCGGCTGAGCAGGCTGTATTTGCACCTGAAGCAGACACCCGGATTCTCACCATCTCCGATCTGCACACTCCCTCATTCCGGCGTTACTACGGAACACCACCAGAGCGTTTTCATCGTCTGCCACCAGGCATCGAACGAGATCGAAAGGCGCCGTCAGATGCGGGTGAAAGGCAACGCAGGCGCACAGCCAAACGCGCGGAACTAGGACTGAGTGAAGACACGGCGTTGCTGCTCTTCATTGGCAGTGGATTCATCAAGAAGGGGCTTGATCGTCTATTGCGCGCACTCAAGGCGTTGCCCCCGCAGACCTATCATCGAACCCGTCTCATGGTCGTTGGCAAGGACAATGCCGATCCGTTCCGGCGCCTCGCGAATCGGTTGGGGGTGGAAGAGCTCGTGCAGTTCTTCCCGGAGGGTCGCGCTGACGTTCCGGATCTGCTGCTGGCAGGCGATGCCCTGGTTCTGCCGGCATATGACGAAGCGGCAGGTATGGTGATACTCGAAGCAATGATTGCCGGATTGCCAGTACTGACGACTGAAAACTGCGGTTATGCCCACTTTGTCAGTACGGCGGGTGCCGGAGTCGTGACGCCCATGCCGTTTGAACAGGCCAGGTTCGAGCAGGATCTGTCCGAAGTCATCGACAGTGACCAGCGAGCGTTATGGAGGCAGGCAGGACTTGCGCTGGGGAATGATGAGTCGATCTATCAGATGGTGGCAGTTGCGGTGCAGCTGTTTGAGCAGTTTGCGAAGCAAAAACAGCATCGAATAGCTGTGGCAGACCCATCCGATCAGATCAACGGCGTGCGCGACATATGACCCGATCTTTGACCTGGCGCGAGCTGCAAGCGTCGACGCATGACCTGGAGGCACCTTTTGTTCTGGTGCTGGACGATGGTTCCTTCACCGTGGTTGAAATTCTTCGCCATCTACCGGGTCGCCGCCTCACTGCCGGGGTTTCCGACTCGGCCAGAGGCGAAGGCGTGCTCAAATTGTTCTTTGGCGGCAGAGCGACACGAGACTGGCAACGCGCCCGTCGTGGACAACAGGCCTTTCAACAGGCCGGCGTGCGCACGACACCTGTGGTGACCGAGAAGCCAGGTGTTGCACCCTGGTTGCTGTTTGCTCGACTGCCAGGCACGCGCCATGCCGATGCGGCGGACAGTGAACAACTGGCCGACATACTTGGTCGTCTGCATCATGCCGGGTATTCACACACCGATCTGCATGTCGGAAATTTCCTGCGCGATCCAGATGGTTTCATCCATTGCATCGATGGTGATGCCATCGTGCCGAGGGTGACTTCGGTCGATGGAGGATTGTCGGAACTTGCGATTCTGCTGGCGCAATTCCCGGTGAGCGCGCGACCGGATGTGGCCGCAAGTCTTGCTGCCTACCTGCTGGAGCGGCAGGTAGAACCCGGGTCACACCTCACGACCCGACTGAACGATCTCTTGCGCACGGCGATGCATCGACGTGTGCGGCATTACCTGGCCAAGGCCATGCGTGACTGTACAAACTTTGTGACGGGTCGAGTGGCGTCGTCACGGACGGTTGCGCGACGAGAGTCGGCGGCGCTGTTCGATCAGTTTGCCGCCAACCCGGAACACTGGTTTCGCGTCGACGGCAGTGCGCTCAAGCGTGGTAACAGTGCGACGGTTGTCAGGTTGGTTATCGGTGGCGTCACTTTGGTGGCGAAACGCTACAACATTACCGGTACGCAACACCGGCTGCGGCGCATCTTCAAACGGCGTGGCAAAGATGCGTGGCTCAATGGTCTTCGACTGGCGTTCCTCGGCATTCCTACTGCAAAACCGCTGGGCCTCGTTGAAACCGGACCTCGCTGGTGGCCGGGACCTTCGTATGTGCTGATGGAGCACCTCGGCGGTCGTGATCTAGCGACACTGACCAGCACTGGCGCCATCGACCGATTCACCTTGAAGGAACTGTGCGAAATCGTGGACTGGTTTCGGCTCGCCGGGTTGTCGCATGGCGATTTCAAATCCACCAACTTCCTGCTGCATGAAGGGCGTTTGCATGTGATCGATGTCGACGCGGTTGACGTTGGGGCGCAGCAAGCCGACATCGAGCGGCTGCTCGCCAATTGGCCGTTGGAATCGCAGGTTCATAAGGCCGTGCGAGAAGGGCTGCTGGCCGCCGGCATTCGGGTGGATGCACATTGATGGGGAGTCCCCCGATTGCTGCCTCAAGGTTGCCGATCGCTGCACGCCCGCTATAGTGCGCGCACACCATCGCGTATGAGTTCGTCTTGATCATTCTCGGCCTGTCAGGTGCCCTCGGTCATGATGCTTCGGCTGCGTTGATCGCCGATGGCGAGATCGTTGCGGCGGCAGAAGAAGAGCGATTCATTCGTGACAAACACGCCAAAGGCAAGATGCCGATTGAGGCGGCCCGATTCTGTCTGCAACAGGCCGGCATCAATCCCGGCGACGTTGATGTGATTGCCTTTCCCTATGCACCGATTTCGCTGTTCTCGAAGGCACGCTGGCACTATGCCAAGCGGCATTGGTATGCACCCGATCGTGCACTGGATGCGATCTTCAATGGCAATCGACGCTTTCGACGCAATCGCCAACATGTCCTGGAAGCTGGTCGGACGCTGGGCATTGACTGGGATCGCACCAGGTTCGTTCCGGTTGAACATCATCTATCGCATGCGTCGAGTGCGTATCACCTGTCCGGTTTTGCCGAGCGGACGGCAATTCTCGGGGTGGACGGGAAAGGTGAATATGCGACGACGTTTTTTGGCTATGGCGAAAAGGGCCGTATCCATCGAATCAAGGAATTCTACGATCCGGACTCCCTGGCAGGTGCGTATGGCGCGATCACGGAGTATCTCGGTTTCGAGATGCTGGATGGCGAATACAAGGTCATGGGGATGGCGCCCTTTGGTGATCCCAATCGTTACGATCTGAGCCGGATTCTGCCGATCACTGCCGATGGCTTCGAAGCCGATACGCGCCTGATCAACACTGTTGGGCTCAGGCGTTATAAGGAAAATGGATCGGGCTTTTATTTCAGTCAGGCGCTTATTGACTGGCTTGGGCCGCGGCGACTGGGGGACGCCGCCGATGAACCCTATATTCATTACGCCGCCGCCATGCAAAAACTGTTCGAAGAGCGATGCCTGATGCTGCTTGAACGCTACCTTGGCGATATTCTGCGCGAAACAGGCTTGCTTGCGTTTGCGGGCGGTGGTGCGCTCAACGTCAAACTCAATCAGCGAATCGTTGCCTTGCCTCATGTTCGAGAACTGTTTGTTCAACCGGCTTCCGGTGATTCGGGCACGGCGCTAGGGGCTGCGACCTTTGTCGCCTCGCAGGCCGGCGAGTGTCCGCCACGCATGCGGCATGCATACCTCGGCCCTTCATACGATGATGATCAGATTCTCGCGGCAGTAAAGGCGGTTGGCCCGCGAGTCAGGTGTGAGCGCGACGACAAGATCGTCGACACAACCGCTGATTTGCTGGCAGCAGGCAATCCGGTTGCGTGGTTCCAGGGGCGGATGGAGTTCGGACCACGCGCGCTGGGAAACCGCTCCATACTAGGCAGCCCTTCGGCCCCCGGCATTGCAGATCGCATCAACGAGCAGATCAAGTTCCGCGAACGCTGGCGTCCATTCTGTCCCAGCGTGCTGGATCGGGTGGCGAGTTCGATCATTCAAACCGAGCACCCTGCGCCGTACATGACCATCACCTTCGACGTGGCGCCAGAATGGAAAGACCGCATCCCTGAAGTGGTTCATGCCGATGGCACGGCGCGGGTGCAGATTGTCGAACGCGATACGAACCCACGTTACTACGCTTTGCTTGAAGCGCTTGAGCAACGAACGGGCAATGCGGTTGTTCTCAACACGTCCCTCAACCGCCGAGGTGAGCCGATGGTGTGTTCACCCGCGGACGCTCTGAACATGTTCATCGGCTGTGATCTTGAGTACCTTGTCCTCGGCGACTATCTGGTGACCAAAGTCGATGCGTGAAAGCGGCCGGGTCCTGCAGATCTGTCCGCATGATGTTCCGCCTTTTGCTGATCTATGCACGGTGTACGCACAAGCCTTGCAAACGCTGGGCTTTGCGACGACGACCATTTTTGTTGGGCCGGCGAAGGGCATCCCGGTGCCCGGAGCGATCTATCTTGGTATGACAGACCTCTCGCGCACCGCGGAAATTGTCCGGGTGTTGCATGACAAACTGCCAGACACCGGAATGGCAGTTTTTCCGCTCGCGATCTGTCATCGATATCGGTCCTGGCGGGTACTGGTCAAGAGCAAGGTGCATGTTGCGCATACGCTGGTGGTGGCCCACGAGTTTCGGTTCTTTGATCGCCTGACCCGTCGATGGTCGGCGCGTCTGGCGCGCAGGACGACGTTTGCCGGTGTTTCTCCGGAAGTGACACACAGCCTCAGTCCGTACGCACGTGATGTCGTGACAATTGCCAATGCCATCGACGCCGATGCGGTCCGGTCAACCCTTGCGACTAGGGCTGCGGCTCGTTCTGCGCTTGGCATCAGTCCATCCGCGCTCAGCGTCGGCGTTGTAGGGAGACTGCATGCGAAGAAACAACCGGAGCTGGCGCTGGCAGCATTTCGGCGCGCAGCCTTGCCTGATGCTCAGCTGGTGTTTGTTGGTGATGGTCCGCTGCGTGAGAGCCTGGACAAGGGTGAATCAACAGTGGTGTTCTGCGGTTTTGTTGCTGATGCCAGACGGTACCTTCGCGCCTTCGATGTGCTGCTCCTGTCGAGTGGCGCAGTCGAAGCGTTTGGAATGGTAGCGCTGGAGGCGATGGTTGCTGGCGTGCCGATGATATGTGAGCGCGCGGCCGGTCCGAGGGATGTGCTGGGGGACCTGGGTTACTTCTACGAATCGCCCACTGCAGAATCGATGAGTGAAGTCCTGCAGAAATTCAGCAGCGAACGAGGTGATGCACACGCGTATGCCCGTCTGGCGGGTGAGCGAGTTGACGCTCATTTTTCTGTCGCAGCACTGGCTCGCTCGTTATCTGCTCTTCTGGCCGGGAAATAACCGACCGCTTCACCTTGATTCGACAATAATCTGTAAAGCTGCAGACACACGACCCATCGCGGCGTCGGGTATGGTGATTTTGTGGTCTCTTGTGGGAGCGGTCTCCAGACCGCGATTGTTGGGATCATGGAAGATCGCGATCGGGAGATCGACCCGATCAGGGCGCTGTTACTCGACGATTCATTTCCGCAGCGATCCCGACCTTCTCTCCAGTCAATCGTTCCGAAGCTCTTAAATACCCCTGCACAGCATTTTCGGTCGCGGAATTATTGTCCAATTGAGGTTAATGGTTCAGCGATAAAAGTCGGCTTTGCCTTCTGGCCTGGTCTTGAAGCGCTTGTGCATCCACAGGTACTGCTCGGGTCGTTCGAGAATGAACCCTTCGATCAGACCATTGATGCGTGTGGCATCGGTGACGTCGTCGCCGGACGGAAACTCGGTGAGCGCTGGATGAAACGTGATGGACCAGCGCTGACGCTCAAGGTCCCTGGCTGTGGTCATGAACAGCACGGGTGAGTTGTTGAGTCTGGCGAAGCGGCTGGTGGCGGTGATCGTGGCTGCCTGGACACCGAAAAAAGGGGCGAATACGGAGTGCTTGCGGCCATAGTCCTGATCCGTGGCATACCAGATCGCGCGCCCTGCCTTCAGGCGTTTGAATACCTGTCGAATGTCTTCGCGCTCGATCACGCCATCGAAAAAGCGTTTGCGGCCAGTGAGTTGTAACCACTCCCAGGCCGGATTCTTGTTGTAGCGATACATCACGTCGAAGCTTCCCAGACGAGCCATGGGCTGACTGATCACATCCATGGTGGTGAAGTGCGCGGCGAGGACGAGTACCCCTCGACCTTGGGCCAGGGCTGCGGCGTAGTGCTCGGTACCCAACACATCGATGCGAGATGTCAGGTCTCGCGCCGGATTCAGCCAGGGCAGCATGGCCTCAAGTGCACCGAGCGCGGTATGTACAAAGTTGTCCTGTAACAGTTGGCGACGGGTTGCGGGATCCAGCTGCGGCAGGCACATGGCCAGATTGGTGGCTGCAGCCTGTCGTCTGGAACGCGCCAGATGGAACAGCGATCGACCAACAAGCTGCCCAACGAGGAATAACGCTGGAATAGGCAGTCGCGCGACGCACCAGCCTATGCCGATGGCTATCCAGGCTGGCCATACCGTGGGTGCGTAAGGTGGTGGAGGTGGCGCATGGCGTGGCATGGGCGGCACTGTATGTCATCGGGCCCAGTGCGCCAAACAGTGCGCCAAACAGCGCGCCAAACAGTGTTCTGCCGGAAGCTTGCGTGCCTTGTTAACATGCCCCTTTCTGATCGAGAGTTTTCTCATGCAGGATCTGCTGCTTCCGTCGTTGCGTGACACGCATGTCGTCGTGATTGGTGATGTCATGCTCGATCGGTACTGGCACGGTGAAGCACGTCGGGTATCGCAGGAGGCGCCCGTGCCGGTTGTTGAAGTGCAGCGGGAGGAAGACCGTCCGGGTGGTGCGTCCAACGTCGCCATGAACGTTGCCAGTCTTGGCGCGCGCTGCACGCTGATCGGCGTAGTCGGCGATGATCCAGCAGGGACTGCCCTGCGTGGTCTGCTCGAAGCTGCCGGTGTGGTTTGCGAGTTCATCTGTGCGCCGCAGTTCACGACCATTCTCAAGCTGCGACTGGTGAGCCAGCGCCAGCAACTCATCAGAGCGGATTTCGATTCAGCAGTACCTGATGTCAGCGGCCAGTTGCTGGACCGGCTCGGCAAGCTGTTGAAATCGGCGGACGTACTCGTCATCGAGGACTACGACAAGGGTACCGTCGCCAATCCGGAATCGATGATTGCAGCAGCCCGCGCCGCCGGGGTGCCGGTTGTCGTGGATCCGAAATCCAAAAGTCTGGCCCGTTACACTGGGGCCGACATCGTCAAGCCGAACGATCTTGAGTTCCGCGCGGCTACTGGGCAGTGGACGACCGAAGAAATCTTCAGCGCTCAAGCAGTCCACACTTGTCAGCATCACGGCATCGGCGCACTCGTCATTACTCGAGGCAGCCGTGGCATGTCCGTTGTGACGGGTGACCAGACGGTCGAACACATTCCGGCGCATGAGGTGGAAGTTTTCGACGTGACCGGCGCGGGGGACACTGTGGCTGCATTGCTGGCGGTGGGCACTGCGGTTGGTTGGAAAGTTGGCCAAAGTGCGCGACTGGCCAACCTTGCCGCCAGCCTGGTGGTTGCCAAGTCAGGCACTGCGACCATCAGCGGACCCGAGCTTGCTTATGCAGTGGCCCGTCGCGCTGGACGAGATCGTGGTGTGTTGTCGCGCGAACAACTGCAGGCAACTGTCGCTGCGGCGCAGGCCTTGGGTGAACGCATCATCTTTACGAATGGTTGCTTCGACATTCTTCACGCCGGACACGTCACCTACCTTGAAGAGGCGCGGGCGCTGGGGGATCGCCTGATTGTTGCGGTCAACGACGATGCATCAGTTCGTCGCCTGGGAAAAGGGCCCAATCGTCCGGTCAATCCGCTGGATCGACGTATGCGTGTTCTGGCTGGCTTGTCAGCAGTCGACTGGGTGGTCAGCTTCCACGAGGACACCCCCGAGGTGCTGCTCAAGCTGCTGCAACCCGACGTGTTGGTCAAAGGGGGCGACTACTCCGATGACGCCGTGGTTGGCCATGACATCGTGCGTGCATACGGCGGCGCCGTAAAAGTACTGGGTCTGGTTGCAGATACGTCAACCACTGACATCATCAGGCGCATCCAACTCACGCCTTGAGTTCTGCAAGTAAGCCTGCGTTCGCTGCCAGATGGTCCGGGTTGAGTGTTCCGGTGACGATGCTCGACACCCCGGGAATTTTCGCCGCGTCGCGCAGCGCAGCAGGTGAGGCATGACCGCTGTGCATGGCTTTTTTCACCAGCACACCGAGGCCGGCCGCATAAGCCGTGGCGATCGCTGCAAGTTCAGCGTCGTAGCCGGGATATACCGTTGCCATCACCACATCAACCGAAGCTCGCACTGCGGCGAGGATGCCGTCTGCACTCTTTCCCGACAGGCCAATGGCGCGGATCAATCCGGCGCGCTTCAATTCAACGAGTGTTGGAAGCACTTCCCGCTGCTCAAGGTTGACCAAGTCGTTCCCGTCCGAGTGAATGCAGACCAGATCAAGTTGTTCGCGCCGCAACCGCTGCAGTGAGCGCTCGACACTCATGCGGGTGTGGTTAGCGCTGAAGTCATGACGCGATACGCCCCCTGCGAACTCTTCACCCACTTTGGTCGCGACGACGAGCGGCGTGCGGGTCATGGCCAGCAAGCGTCCGAGTCGTGACTCGCTGTCACCGTATGCAGGAGCCGTGTCGAACACCGTGATGCCCAGGTCCAGCGCGCGTTTGAAGAGTGCGGTCAGTGCCTCATCATCGGGACGATCGAAGGCGGTGGGATATTTCAGTCCGTCGACACGACCGAACTTGACGGTACCCAGTGCCAATAGCGAAACCTGAATGCCGGTGTTGCCCAGGGAGCGATAAATCACGGCCCTGTGGTTCCGGGAGGATTGATGGCCCAGGGAGGATTGCCAAAAGCCGGCTTGGGCAGGTCCAGCGTCGGCGCCTCGCCACCTTGTGGCGCTGGCAGCAATGCCAGCACTCGATCGCCGAGGTCAGGGGTCAGGGTCAGCTTGGTCGGCCAAGCTTGCAGCCAGGCGCCTTCCTGTTCGACAAATGCCTGGTCTGGCCGAGTGCCTGCGGTCTGCGCAGGTTCGGCGCGATCGATCCGCAGGGTCGAGATGCGAGCGTTCTTGGTGCTGATCCATGGCAGGCAGTCAGCCAGCTCGCTGCGTGTGTACTCGATTTGCTCGTTGACCGATCTATTCACCCCTGAGGTTGCGAGTTGTCCGCCCAGGTAGAGGATCGGTCGACCGCCCACCTCATGCGTGGTCACGGTCAAACGCGGCTCGGCACGGCTGATGCGGGTCAGGCAGTGGGCGAACAGAGGCGCCGTGATATCGGTGTCCACCAAAACCTGGTGCAGAGGTCGAAGCTGCATCGGAAATCGTCCGGGTAGCAGCGATTGTGCAAGTCCGCCCGCACCGGCGCCGGCGCAGTTCACAAGTCTATGCACGTGCAGGTCGTGTGCGCCTGTGTTGATGACGACGTGTTCGTCTTCCAGTCGACAACAGCGGTCATCGACGTTCAGCTGGTAGATCCGATGCATCACCGGCGATGCCAGCCGCCGAACCAGCGTCGGCACATCGATCACGAAGTCATCCAGCTCGTAGACCACACCGGTAAATTCGCTGAAGGCTGCGGGATAGGTTGATACGGATAGTTTGCGGATGCGACCGCGCAGCGAGCGACTGGCGAAGAATGTGGTCAGCTTGCCAAGCGTGTTGTCGGCAGCGAAGAGATAGTATCGATCACTGGCCACCGACAAGCCGCTGAGGTCGACGTCACCCTTACCTTCCATGCATGCACGCCAACGCAGCGGCATCGTTCCAATGGCCTCGGAGGCCGGACTGAGCAATCCGGCAAGTGCGTACTTGAGGCCGCCGTGAATCATGCCCTGGCTTGCGAGGCTCTGTATGCCGCCCAGATCAGCGGCTTCGAATAGCACCGCGTTGTAGCCTGCGGCCAAAACGCGGCGGAGCGTCCACAGTCCGGCAATCCCACCACCGACGATCGCCAGATCGGCGTGTTGTTCCGTGGTCACAGGATGTCGAAGGTTCGAAAGCGCCATGCGCGGATGCATCGCTTTAGGAATAGTCCGGGCTAGTATGTTGTGATGAGCACGATTTTGGAAATATCGGAGCGGTTGCGGCTCCCGGTGACGAGTCAATCTTGGCGGCAGGTTTTTTCATGATCCTCTATCAGCTGGTGCTGATTCTTGCGTGGCCGCTGGTGCGTATGCGTTTGTGGTGGCGTGGCCAGCGTGAGGTTGGTTATCGGGAGCGTGTCGCCGAGCGTTTCGGGCATGTGCCGGCAGATGTACAACCTGGGGCGCTTTGGGTGCATGCGGTTTCTGCCGGGGAGACGATCGCTGCGGTGCCCATGGTCGAACGTCTCGCGCTTGCCCATCCCAACGTGCCCCTGCTTGTCACGACCATGACACCCACCGGGTCAGGTGAAGTCACCCGACGGCTTGGCCAATTGGTCAGTCATTGTTACGCGCCTTATGACTTCCCCTGGGCGGTTGATGCGTTCCTCGACACGGTGCAACCCAGAGCATTGATCCTGGTCGAGACCGAGCTGTGGCCAAACCTCGTGCTGCGCAGTCGCAAGCGAGGGATTCCTGTCGTTCTGGTGAACGGCAGGCTTTCAGAGCGATCCGCCCGGGGTTACGCCCGTATCGGCGCGCTGGTCGAAAAAATGTTGAAGGCATTCGACCTCATTGCCTGCCAGAGCGAAGCACATCGGTCCCGCTTCCTGGCCCTTGGCGCGAGTCCGAACAGCGTGCGAGTACTCGGTAGTGTCAAGTTTGATCTGACGTTGAACGATGAACAACGCGCAGAAGCGGCGAGATTGCGTCTGGTCTGGGGTCTGGTTGATCGGCCAGTATTGATTGCAGCGAGTACCCACCCTGGTGAGGAAGAACAGGTACTCGAAGCCTTCGGCATATTAAGACGAACGATTCCGTCTGCTGGTTTGTTGCTGGTGCCACGACATCCAGTGCGAGCCACACAGGTCGTCGAACTAGTTACGCGGCGGGGTTTGACCGTGATGAGGCAGAGCGAGCCGGAACGTCGGGCCGAAGAGGTTGTGGTTGGTGATGTGATGGGTACCCTGCTGACACTCTATGGCGTGGCCGACGTTGCCTTTGTCGGCGGCAGTCTGGTCGCTCATGGCGGTCATAACCCCATCGAGGCGGCGGTGTGGGGCAAACCTGTACTCGTTGGCCCGCATGTCTTCAACTTTCAGGCGGTAGTGGATGGATTTCGCGAAGCCGGGGCTTTAACGCAGGTGGCCGATGCGGAGATGCTGGCGGCTGTCGCGTATCGATTGATGAGTGACCGCGATGCTTCTGCTGCGCAAGGTGCGAAAGGAGCGAAGGTGGTCGCGACGAGCGCAGGTGCACTCGACCGGACGCTGGATGCGCTGGCCGAGACCCTCTTACTGCGTGCTGAGTAGTGTCAGGCGTCGGACAGGGTTCTTGGGATCAGTGAAAGCGTTGAGCTCATTCAGGTCGTCGACGATCAGCATGCCCGTCGTCTGTTTCAGACGCATGAGATTGTTCACGTAGCTGTAGCGGCTGTCGGCGTATTCAAATTGCGCGGCATAGAGGCGTTGCTGAGCCTGCAGCACATCAACGATATTCCGAGTGCCCACTTCATATCCGGTTTGTGTCGCTTCCAGCGCGGACTGACTGGACTTGATGGCCTTCAGCCGAGCCCGTACCCGTATGACATCGGTTGCCACTGAGCGGAAGAGGTTTCGGGTATCGCGACTGACCGTCAGACGCTGATCCTGCAGCAGCTCCCGAGCCTGCTCGGCCAAGGCGCCGGCCTCTCGTCGACGAGAGTGATTGAAACCACCTAAATACAACGGCAACTGCAATTCCAGCGCATAGGTCGTGGTATCGATTTTGTTACCCAGGAACGACGGGCCGCCGGTTGCAAAGCGGCTGCGGTTGACAACCCCATTGATGGTCGGCAGATGTGCAGCGCGACGCGCCATCAGCGTTCGTTCAGCGCCACGCAGTTGGGCATCTGCAGCGGCGATATTCAGGTTGTTCGCCAGTGCCGAGCCTACCCATTCTTCTTCGTTCTTCGGATTGGGGTCGACGATGGGCAGTGTCGATGCAAGCCGACTCAGTTCTTCATGATTGATACCGGTCAGCGTTCGCAGAGTCTCGAAGAATATCTCGTGGTCACCGTCTGCCTGGATACGACGAACCACCGAACCATCAAAAGCGGCCTGTGCTTCGAGCACATCGGTGATTGCGACCAGTCCGACGTCGAATCGCTGTTGCACCTGTTCGAGCTGGCGCTTGACGGCAGTTTCTTCGGCGACGCTGGATTCGACCAGATCGCGCGCACGCAGCACGTTCAGATAGGCCTGCACGACACGCACGATGAGATTCTGTTCGGTGGCCTCCAGCTGATGTCTGGACTGCTCGACCGAAGCCTTTGCACCGCGCAGGTTGTACCAAGCCTCGAGATCGAGAAGAGGTTGGGTGGCTCGTACCTGCCAGGCATGTTCGTTGAACTCCTGGTCGGGAATATCGATCAGTTGTCCGAAGGTCGGGCTGGCTGGATTGGTGTCCTGGATCGGCGGAACGGGGAAACTGCGCTCCGTCCAGGTGGTGGATGCACCTGCCGTCACACTGGGCAATAACTGCGAACGCGCCTGAGGTACGGCTTCCTTGCGAGCTTTGAAGCTCGCCTGGTTAGCGCCTAACACAGGATCATGGTCAACCGCAGCGCCGTAGACCTCCATGAGGTCCTCTGGATATACAGGATTCGTCCAGAACAAGGCGAGCGTCAAGAAAGCTGAAACCAGCGGCAGATTCTTTGTCACTTGGCGGGAGTCCATGTCTCGTACAACGTTCAGTCTAACAGAGCCTTTTAATTTCAGTCGCGGAGCCCGGCTCGAATCCCTGTGAGATGTGAGCGGGTACTCGTTCTGGCAGGAGCGAAAGTGCGTTGATCCCGCACGAGCGAGGTGTCGTTCCTTCGCTGGCAGACGGGACTGTCGTGGGTGTTATAGTACCCAACGCTTTTGCTGACACCTATCCCGGACAGAGGAAAATGCCGTTTCGAACTCGCCGCTGCGGGTATGACGAGAACGTGATTTGAACATGAGTTTGCTGACCAGGCGCTACAGTATTGATCTCCCCCGGCACATGGCGGTCTGTGATGCCAATTTCTTGCGCCTGCAAAAGTTGTTCCCGGCTATGCGCGAGGAAGACCAGGTGGAGTTCGCTGTCAGCCCTGGGGATCTGTCCATGCTGGTTCGCCTGCAGGTACTGGAGCGCGGGCCATTCACTACCGTGTTGGGACTTATCCATCTGGGAATCGGCGAGCACAACGCTGAGCCGACGTTCAAGATTCGGGTCTATCATGATGCCCGCAGCGCCGAAGTCTTCGAGTATCAAAGGCAGACACGATTTTCAGCGGTCTATGACTACCCCAATCCGCGGATGCGCCAACGGGACGAAAAAGCCCAGGTGAATTTGTTTCTCGGTGAAGTTCTGGCGCATTGCCTGCGTTTTGGTATTGCCAGCACAAGTGCACTGGTGACAATCTCGGGTTGATCTGGAATCGTGCGGCAACGATTGAAATTGCGCCACGTGCATCAGCTTGTTGAAAATCAGTAAAGTCCGCATCCGCGCTCACACCGGGAGTAAAACAGAACAGTGACTGAAGTCCGATATTCCGCAGCCTCGCTGCAGGTTTTGACCGGCCTTGAGCCGGTGCGCCGCCGCCCCGGCATGTATACCGATACCACTCGCCCCAATCACCTGGTTCAGGAAGTGGTCGACAACAGCGTCGACGAAGCGCTGGCGGGACATGCGCAGAACATCGATGTACGCATCTTCAAGGACGGCTCGGCGGAAGTGATCGATGACGGCCGTGGCATGCCGGTCGATATCCATCCCGAACACAAGGTCTCCGGCGTCGAGTTGATCCTCACCAAGCTGCATGCCGGTGGCAAGTTCAACAACGACAACTACCGGTTTTCTGGCGGTCTGCATGGTGTCGGTGTGTCGGTGGTCAATGCCCTGTCCGAAAAACTCCAGGTTGAAGTCAAACGGGACGGCTTCGTTTATGTGCAGGATTACCGCAAGGGCGAGCCACAGGGCAAGCTGAAGGAGGCCGGTGCAGTCGGCAAGCGCAATACAGGAACCCGCGTCTGGTTTCTACCGGAAGCATCGTTCTTTGATTCGCCGAATATTTCCGTCAGTCGTCTCAAACACCTCCTGCGAGCCAAGGCCGTGCTGTGTCCGGGGCTGCGGTTGTCGATCAGCGTCGAAGGGCGCGAGGAAGAGAACGAAACTTGGTATTTCGAAGACGGTCTGGCCGGTTATCTGCGGCGTTCACTGGAAGGGATTGATTGTGTACTCGCCGAACCATTCCAGCACTCAGCGGCCGGCAACACCGAAGCTGTGGACTGGGCGATCAATTGGGCGATGGAGAATGTCGAGCTCACCTGCGAAAGCTACGTCAATCTGATTCCAACGCCACAAGGCGGCACACACGTCAACGGATTGCGCTCGGGTCTCATTGAGGCGCTCAAGGAATTCTGTGAGTTCCGCAATCTACTGCCGCGCGGGATCAAACTTTCAGGTGAAGATCTGTGGGATCAGTGCTGCTTCGTGCTCTCGGCGAAGATGGCCGACCCACAGTTTTCGGGCCAGACCAAGGAAAAGCTCTCGTCGAGACAGTCGGTCGCGTTTGTTGGTGGTGTTGCCAAGGATGCCTTCAGTCTGTGGCTCAATGAACATCCCCAGGACGGTGCAAGACTCGCTGAACTGGCCATCAACAACGCGCAACGACGGGCCCTGGCCGGTCGCAAAGTTGTGCGCAAGAAGATCACTGCGGGTCCGGCGTTGCCTGGCAAGCTCGCAGATTGTTCAGGTCAGGATGCAAGCCGGTCCGAGCTGTTTCTGGTGGAAGGCGATTCCGCGGGCGGCAGCGCCAAACAGGCGCGTGACCGTGAATTCCAGGCCATCATGCCGCTTCGCGGCAAGATCCTGAACACCTGGGAGGTTGATGTCGACCAGGTGCTCGCGTCGCAGGAAGTACACGATATCTCTATTGCGATCGGAGTGGATCCGGGTTCTGCGGATCTGTCCAACTTGCGGTACGACAAAGTCTGCATTCTCGCCGACGCAGATTCTGATGGCGCACATATCGCGACGTTGTTGTGCGCGTTGTTTCTCCGCCACTTCCGCCCGCTGGTGTCGGCCGGTCACGTCTTCATCGCCATGCCGCCGCTGTATCGGATCGACGTTGGCAAGGAAGTTTTTTACGCGCTCGATGAAAGCGAAAAAGCAGGCGTTCTGGATCGGATTGCCGCCGAGAAAAAGGGTGGCAAGGTGATCGTGCAGCGGTTCAAGGGCCTGGGCGAAATGAATCCGATGCAGCTGCGAGAGACCACCATGGATCCGGACACACGGCGCCTGGTACGGCTGACGCTTGCGATCGGGCCGGAAACAGACGAGATGATGGACATGCTGCTGGCCAAGAAGCGGGCGGGTGATCGACGTGTCTGGCTGGAGAGCAATGGCGATCAAGCTGTCATTGATTGATCTGCCCGCGCACTTTCTAGCGCGCACTATCCGATCCTTGCAAGTCGCGCTGCGACTTGCTTGGAGGATCCCCAAGTAAAACAACTGAAACAAGGCAATGGAACACGACACACAGGATCAAGAATCGCTGCCGATGCGCACCTATACGGAGCGCGCTTATCTCGACTATGCGATGTATGTCATCAATGATCGGGCCTTGCCACACATTGGCGATGGACTGAAACCCGTTCAGCGCCGCATCGTCTACGCCATGAGTGAACTGGGCCTCGACAACACCGCAAAATTCGCCAAGTCATCGCGCACCGTTGGCGACGTGCTCGGAAAGTTTCACCCGCATGGTGATTCGGCTTGTTATGAAGCCATGGTCCTCATGGCGCAACCCTTTTCGTTTCGATATCCGTTGATTGAAGGTCAGGGCAACTGGGGTTCTCCGGACGATCCGAAGAGCTTCGCGGCGATGCGTTATACCGAAGCCAAATTGTCGCGTTACTCCGCGCTGCTGTTGAACGAGATCAACCAGGGCACCGTGGATGAGGTGCCAAATTTTGACTCGTCGTTTACCGAGCCGAAGTTGTTGCCTGCGGAGGTGCCATTCGTTCTGCTCAATGGTTCCAGTGGTATTGCCGTCGGCATGGCCACGGATATTCCACCGCACAACCTGAAGGAGATCGTTGGCGCCTGCGTACACCTGCTCGACAATCCGAAGGCGACCATGGCTGATCTGATGGCCTTCATCAAGGCGCCAGATTTTCCCAGTCAGGCCGAGATCATTACACCAACCGCTGATCTGCTGGCGATTTATGAATCCGGGCGCGGCACGCTGAAAACCAGAGCGCGTTATACCCGTGAGGATGGCGACATCATCATCACTGCACTGCCGTATCAATCGTCCCCGGCCAAGGTGCTTGAACAGATCGCAGCACAGATGCAGCAGAAGAAGCTGCCCATGCTGAATGATTTGCGTGATGAATCGGATCATGAAAATCCTACGCGACTGGTCCTCGTGACTCGTTCGAGCCGAATCGATGCTGATCGGTTGATGAGTCATCTGTTTGCAACAACGGATCTTGAACGCACACATCGAGTCAATCTGAACATGATTGACCTGGATCAACGGCCACAGACCAAGACCCTGCTTGGTGTGCTGCAGGAGTGGCTGCGCTTCCGGCAGGATACGGTGACCCGACGTCTGCAGTTCCGTCTCGACAAGATCAATGATCGGCTGCATATACTCGATGGCCTGCTGATCGCCTTTCTCAATATCGATGAAGTGATTCGGATCATCCGGGAGGAAGACCATCCTCGAAACGCGCTGATGGCTCGATTCGGTCTCAGTGAGCGGCAGGCGAATTCGATTCTTGATATCCGGTTGCGGCAATTGGCCAAACTGGAAGAAATCGAAATTCGCGGCGAGAAGGACCGGCTCGAGGCGGAGCGATCTGATCTCGAAAAGATCCTTGGGTCGCGTGCACGCCTGCTGACACTGGTGAAAAAGGAACTGCAGGAGATCGCGAAAAAATATGGCGATGAGCGAATGTCGCTGATGGCCAGTGACATCGTCGAAGCCACGGCTTTCACCGAGGAAGATCTGGTTTCAAATGAACCCGTCACTGTCGTGCTGTCCGAGAAGGGTTGGGTCCGATCAGCCAAAGGGCACGAACTCGATCCCCGTGAACTCAGCTATCGATCCGGCGATTCGTTTGCGCAAGCGGTGCGTGGCCGTAGCAATGATCTGTTGCTGTTTTTCGATACCACCGGGCGCACTTACTATCTGGCGCCACACACGCTGCCGTCGGCGCGAGGGCAGGGTGAGCCGTTGACAGGTCGGCTGAATCCACCGGAGGCCGCGCGTTTTGTTGGTGTGGTCATTGGTAATGCGACCACAAAGGTGTTGATGGCATCCAACGCAGGCTACGGGTTTGTCGGTCGGCTCGAAGACATGTTAACCAAGAATCGGGCCGGTAAGGCTTGTTTGTCCGTGCCGGAGGGTGCGCAGGCCCTGCCGCCAGTTTGCATCCCCGACGGTGATGGCTCGTACAGTGTCTGCGCACTGACCAATCAAGGTCGACTACTGGTGTTCCCGCTCTCGGAGCTGCCGGAGCTGCCACGCGGCAAGGGCAACAAGATCCTCAACATCCCCACTGCAGACTTCAAGAGCGGAGAGGAGTTTCTGCTTGGTGTACAAGTCGTCGCGGAAGGACAGCATCTGCTGGTTTATGCCGGTCAGCGCCATCTGCGACTCAAGCGCGGTGACCTTGCGGACTATTCGGGCGAACGTGCCCGTCGTGGCAAACAACTGCCGCGGGGCTTTCAGCGAGTTGATGCGATGGCGGTGGAATAACCGAGCAGAACGCCGACTTGCTGCTGCAGTAGCGCTGATTGCGACTCGGCCAGTGCATTGATGCAGAACGAGGTGCCCGTAATGCTGGCGATATCAGCCAGCATGGGATTGTCCAGCGGATGTGCAACACAACGCTCAGGTTCCGCCAGAGAGGTCATGAAATCGTGACTGGCAATCAGCGAATTGTCTGGTGCGAACGCGGCTAGCAGCGAGGCATCGGCAATGACCTCCGCCCTGATGTCACGGTTTGGTGATGCCATGACACGATGCAGCGCAAAGCGAAATCGTACGTCCGGATCTGCCTCGGCCAGGACTTCATTGAGCAGCCAGGCTGCACATACTGCGTTGAAACCAGCGTCTTCGCTGGCAGCAAACTCCAGCAACAAGCTGGCGCTGACACCCGCGCGAGCGTGTCCTTGATACAGATTGGCGACGCGCTCTGCCTTGAACATGACACGTTCGCTGATCGCGCGCCGGATCTCACTGAGGAAGTTCAGCTGATTGTAGAAGTTGCCGACTACCAACCAGCGAGGTTCCAGTGGCGCCTCTTCTTCCTCGTCTTCGATTTCGAGAGTTGCGGCTTGACGAAGGCGCATTAACAGCAACTCATGCAGCAACATGGTCAGCAGCGGCGTAATCAACAGTAACGCGATAGTCGCAACGAACTGGGATACTCGGCCGGCCAGGCCAAATGCTTCTGCAGTCAGTCGAACGCGCACCATCCCACGCGTGGTCTGACCGACACTCACTGAGCGAGTGAATTCCTGATGGTCGTCGATGGCCGACGTCATATCACCGCTCTCAACGATGGTCGCGCCCGAAACGGTATAAAAACCTGCACCCAGAACATCACGCAGACTGGCAAGACGATTCGTCAAGACAAATAGATGCACGGTGTCGGGCTCAAGCATGGATTGCTGCCCTTGTACCGCGAGTGTTTCGGCGATCGAGTTGCCAAACTCTGTAGCACGGGAGCGCTCAACCGACGAGCCATCCCAGATCAACCAGAAACCGGTCAGCACAATGGCTGTGCATAGGAGTGAGATCCATCCTGTGGCTCGTTGTCGTTTGACGAGTTCCAACCAAAACGCTAGCGTCAACGCGCGTCGACTCCGGGAAAAAGCTGTTGTTGAAAAAGATTGTGCTGGTAACAGTCGAAGGCCGAGACCGGCCCGGACTGATGGCCATGTTGACATCGACATTCCGACGATTTCAAGTCCAGGTCCTCGACGTTGGTCAATCTGTCATCCACGATCAGCTGGCGCTCGGCTTTTTGTTGAGGGTTGACGCATCCGCTGAGGTCGCTGCACAGCTGGCGATTGCCACGTTGTGCAAGGATGCGGGAGTGTTTGCGCATTTTGAGGCGGTCACGGCTGAGCGATACGCCGATTGGGTCAGCGCCTCTGGCAAGCCAAGCTACATCATCACCTTGCTCGCGGCCGGTGATCCGGTGGCCGAATTGAATGCGGTCAGCACGATTACCAGAGCCGAAGGTCTCAACATCGAAACCATTCGCAGACTGTCGGAGCGGGTGCGTCTGGATCAGGTCGACACGCCGAGACAAAGCATCGTTGAAATGCGGGTCCGGGGTGAACTCGCAGAGCCGGAAAGATTGCAGGCTGCACTGCTGGCGGCGGCTGCGGAACACGGTTTTGACTTCAGTGTTCAGGCCGACACTGTCTATCGACGGCATCGGCGCCTGGTCGCATTCGATATGGACTCCACGTTGATCAATGCCGAGGTCATTGATGAGCTGGCGAAGTTGCACGGCGTCGGTGCACAGGTCGCGGCCATCACGGAAAGTGCCATGCGCGGCGAACTGGATTTTCAAGCGAGCTTTCGGGCTCGAGTAGCGGCGTTGAAAGGGCTTTCGGCTGACGCTTTTCAGATTGTTGCAGAGCGCGTAGAACTCAACCCGGGTGCTGAGCGCCTGGTCCGCACGCTACGGCACTTCGGTTATAAAACCGCGATCCTTTCCGGTGGCTTCAAATACGTGGGTGAGCACCTGCGCAAGCGGTTGAAGATCGACTATGTCATCGCCAACGATCTGGTCATTCGGGATGGCCGGTTCACAGGTGAAGTCGCGGGCAGCATCGTTGATGCGCGGCGTAAAGCCGAGGCGCTGGCGGAGATTGCGCGCGCTGAAGATATTCATATCGCGCAGACCATTGCCATCGGCGATGGTGCCAATGATCTGCCGATGCTGAGCATGGCGGGTCTTGGCGTCGCCTATCATGCGAAGCCGGTGGTTCGTCAGTCCGCGAGCCATGCCATTTCACGTTTCGGCCTGGATGCCATCCTTTATCTGCTTGGATTTTCGGACTACGACCTGCGACACCTGGAGCGCCAGGGCGAAGAGTGAGTGAAACTGTTGTTAGGTAGTAGGTACTGCAGATTCTGAATTCGGCCTGGGTGTGTCCAGACGCGGCGTTCAAGGTGGAGCTGGACGATGGATCAGTCAGGGACAATAACGATCGTAATGTGAGAACCTGGCAAGGCGGTCTCGAAACACGCCACCACGTGATCAGTCGTCTTCTTCGACGCTGAAGTCGTAGTCCATTTCTGTTCGGGGCTCTTGCAGGTAGTGGCCCTGGATGTAGTTGGCGCCGGCTTGCCACAGCGCGGTCAACTGTGCGGCGCTTTCCACCATCGGCACGATGGTGAACTTCCCCAGCGACTGGAGCCTTTTCAGCATCGGGGTGATCAAATCTCCTTGCTGACCAAGGGTGCGGATCAATGAGCCGTCGATCTTGACCATGTCGACCGCGACAACCTCCAGCAAGTCGAATGGCGTGGTGACCAGGCCAAATCGGCCGATTGCAGCCTGACAGTGCATCCGCTTCAGGCCGAGGACAAATGCAGCGGTTTCCGTCCTGAAAGTAACGGCATCCTTTTCTGTGATCTGGAAGATCACGGCATCGCTCGGCAGGCGAGCGGCCTTGATGGCTACGGTCAACCACTTGATGAACTCCGCATCAGCGACGCTATTGCTGGTGACGTTGATCGTAAGCCTAGTGTTGTGACCTTTTGCGCGGTGAACGCAAAGCGCCTTGATCGACTGAAGAATGACCCAACGATCCATCTTCGCGGCAACGCCGTGTTCGATGGCGGTGCGCAGGAATTGATCAGGCACGTGCTCGTTGCCTTCGCTGTCGATCATGCGCAGGAAGACTTCGTAGTGTTCGTCGTTGTCGCCGCGCAGACTGATGATGGGCTGGTACAACAACCGGAACGACTGGGTTTCGATGGCCTCCGTAATTCGGACCACCATCTTGCCCGCCTCGTCCAGGACCATTGGCGAGACTACAGGAGTCTCGGCTTCCAGTGTAATCGTGCTGGTTCGATTGGCAGCGATGAGATCCTGAAGTTGCTGGTAGACCGCGTCGAGCGCGTATTCCACGTCTGCGGCAACGCGCACGCCACAAAGGGAAATCGTGACGGGTATGTTCTTGCCAGCCAACTCGAAGTTCTGTTTTGCGAGTTCTCTCTGCAGAGCGTTGGCCCACTTGAATGCAGTGGCTCGATCGGTTCCGATGCGGGCAATGGTGAATTCGTTTTGAGACAGTCTGAGTACCGGATCGTCTTCACTGGCTGTTTGAACCAACTCGAAGACCTGATCAGCGATCTTGTCCGCCCGCAGCAATCCGAATTCGGCGCGAATCTTGTCAAGGCCCTCCACACAAGCGAGAAACATGAAGGACTGTCCTACGCTGTTCGTCGTGTGGCGGTCTTCGCAGAGTTTGAGAAATGAGCCAAGGTCGAGAAAGTCGACAGGTGGTGGTGCCGTTACGATCGGCGCCGAGTGGAGCGGCAACAGCGTCGCTTGCAGACAGGCCTCGCCTTCATACGACGAATTGGCGAGGACCAGAATGCCGTCCACTGGTTTGTCATCGGTGGTGGTTGCGGTGAACGGAAATCGCATTTCTTCCGTGCTGTTTCGCAGCGCTTTCATCTGCTCCTTGAAGTCTGCGCCACTGGTGGACGAAAGAAAGTCCATCATTGAGACACCGAGCATGTCGTCGACATCGGCGCAGCCAAAAAATTGCAGGTAGGCCGGATTGGCATACACGTGCAACCCTTCGTGGATATAGGCGATCGGCGCGCGGGAGCCTTGCAGGAGGAGCAGGCAACGTTGCTCCACTTCCTTCAATGAACGGCTGAGCACAGATGCTCGTGCCCGCTGGCAGATATGTTCGATTTCGCGTTGTGCGATATGGCCTAGATGTTCTTCGTCGCGTAGAAACACCAGATCGGAAGCGCCCAGGGACATTGCTTCGCCGGTAGTCCAGCGTGAGTGCTCTGAGCTGCACAGTATGATCGGAATCGTTCGGCTGGCCGCCCGTAGTCGGGGGAGTAGCGTGTCGACTTCAGGTTGATCTACCGACAGGAAAGCAATATCGCACTCGTTATCGATGAATGTTTGCATCGTCGAGTCTGGATCTGCTGAGCGGAGCATGCGTGTTGCATACCCTGCGTCACGCAGAATCGAGTCGATGCGAGTTGCGGTCTCCTCAGACTCTTCGGCGACCAGTACCCGAATAGGTGCTTTGGGCGAATGCGAAGCCGACATATCCTTTTCGAACCACGATCGTCCTTAATTTCCGTTCGTGGACCGGTTTGCTCCATGCGATTGCGTAAGTGCATTCATGGTCAGGCCGGTTGGCTGGTTTTCCAAGTAACTACCCAACATTCGAAATGAGAACTGGTTGTAGTTTTCAGTCTGACCTATGCAACTTCCCAGATGAATGTTCGACTGGGTCCGTCCGCGCTGGATCTGAATCTTCTGCATCGGCTGAAAGGGCACCCGGGGAGTAATCAGGGAAGCCGGTCGTTGCATGGCGGGCAGGGCTGGTAGCAGAAGTGCCTTGGCGAATGCTGTCGAGCCGCCTTTGGTCTTGACGACTCGAGCGGAAACAGGCACTGCCGTTGGGCTGAGAAGTTCAACGCCGGTCGTCGCAGCGCCGCCCTTCGACCCACCAATCCATCTCAAGACGCCGATTCGCCATAGATTGCTACTGGCTTCCTTGACGCTGAGCAACTCGCCGATCTGGGCTGAAGCCGGTAGTCCCTCTGGCCACTTCACGTTGAATCCGAGTGGGCTGGTGTCATGAGCCGCAGTGGTGTGCACCGTCGGTCCGTTGACGGGAGTCGGCCTGCCCACCGTTTTGTTGCGCGTGAACTGCGCGGCGCTGGTTTTTGTTCTGGCCGTTTCGATTTCGTAGGCGAAACAGGCTGCAGCAACGCGCAGGCCGATGCCGATTTCCACTGATTCGACCAACGGCCGACGCTGATGCTGTCGCACCTGAGCCGTGCTCCAGGCGGATGCGACGTGTTGTAGGACTTTGGAACCCACAAACTCGGGGACTACAACGCTGCTTGGGATCTCGCGCAGAAAGGCTTCCAGCTCGTATGCAAGTACTTCGGTGTTGAGACCAAGCAATGCTGGATTACTGCGGATCAGTGCAGAGGATACCGGCGGACGGTCCTTAAGCAGATCGACGATGAAAAGATCGTTGGTTTGTGTTGGCCTGACTTCCGCCTGGCTGCTCCAGGTTTCAAGGGCATTGAAGAGTTGGTTGAGCTCCATCGGCCGCAGCTGGTTTGGTTTGGCCAATGCAACCAGGACCGGTCGCATCCAGGCTTCGATGATGCTCGTGGCCGCCTGGTTGTGATTTTCCGAGTCACGAACTTTCTGCTCCGCCAGACCGCAGTATCTGGCGACGTGGAAAAGCTGATTCAGTTGCAGCCAGATGCCGGTGTCGGGCGTCAGGTAGTGGCGATGACTTCGCAAGAGGATTCTGGACAGGTCAGAAATTGCGCGATGCAACCCGTTGATGACGGCTTCGCGAGCTGATTTGTCTTCGTTACAGATTGGCAGCGCAGCCAGCAACACGCTTTTATAGCCGGCAGCCAACTTCTGCTGGAGCGACTGGGCCTGCTCCAATTGCAGGGTCCAGCGGGTTCCTCCTGAAACATTCTGGCGCTCGATTCGCGCGCACATGTAGTACACCGTCGAGCGGATACTCTCGAGCAACTCGAGGCGGGTCAGATAATCGGTGCGCAGGCGGCAAAGTTCGTCCACCAGTTCCAGCAATTGCGTGGTGCTGGCGAGCAGATTGGCCATGGGCAACGCTGCCACCCACGTGTTGATGGCATCTGGGTCTGCCTGGCACGTGTGCAGCGAATTGAGATCTGCGGGCACAGCGGTCAGCAGGTGTATGACTGTTCGAGGATCTTCCATGTCGGCGGGAGTATAGGGAATCCTGATTGATAACGCGCTGGTGGCATATACGTGGTGCAGTGCGGCATTCTGTTTAGAGCCTAGGAGCCTGTCGGACTTGAGACTGATCTACTGCGCCGTTGGGAGAGCGGTCCATTTTTCCCCGCTTTTTCGTTGCGTAGTTCCACTATGCGCCT